>JANNYZ010000016.1:0-33924 GCA_031410335.1 Polaromonas sp.
GGCGGCAAAACGCTTATGGCTGCGCATGCGGTGAATGTGCTGGCGCAGGAATGGCGGGCCACCGACGCACCGGTGGCGGTGTGGCTGGTGCCAAGCGACACGATTCGCAGCCAAACGCTCAAAGCGCTGCAAACCGCTGGCCACCCGTACCGTGAGGCACTAGAGGCCAGCTACGGCAGCGGTGTGCGGGTGTGCGTGCTGGACGATTTGGCCAACATTGCCCCGCCAGACTGGGGCCAGCGTGCGGTGGTGGTGGTGGCCACCATTCAGAGCTTTCGGATTGACGATA
Organism: Polaromonas sp.; assembly: GCA_031410335.1. Classification (GTDB taxonomy): domain Bacteria; phylum Pseudomonadota; class Gammaproteobacteria; order Burkholderiales; family Burkholderiaceae_C; genus Polaromonas. The sequence goes on from JANNYZ010000016.1 coordinate 290, forward strand.
CCGACAAACGCAATGTGTACAGCTTTTCTGAAAGCTTTGAGCGGCATTTCAAAGGCTGTGACGAGCAGCGTTTGCGGGTGCTGCACGGCTTGCCGGATGCGCTGGTGACGCCTAACGAAGCGGCCAATGACAAAACGGGGGTGTTGGCAGGGTTCGTCAACCAGCCGCGCTGGAGCCTGGCCAACTGGCTGGCGCTGCACGAGCCGCTTTTGATAGTTGACGAGGCACACAACACCAAAACCGACAAAAGCTTTACTGCCTTAAAGCGCTTGAACCCGAGCGCCATTCTGGAGCTGACGGCCACGCCCATCCCGGCCAAAACCAATGTGCTGTACCACGTCAGTGCGCAGGAGCTGGCGGCGGAAAGCATGATCAAGCTGCCAATTGCCCTGGCCGAGCACCCGCAGGGCTGGCAGCAGGCGGTGTTTGCCGCCGTGCAAAGCCAGCGCGCGCTGGAAGGTGAGGCACTGAAAGATGAAGCGGCAGGCAATGGTTATGTACGGCCGATTGTGCTTTTTCAGGCTCAAAACGAGAACGATGAAGTACCGCCCGAGGCTCTGCGCAAGTACTTGCAGGACGAGCTGCACATACCGCCCGATCACATCAAGGTCGCCACAGGTGACAAGCGTGAGCTGGAGGGGCTGGACTTGTCGTCCCGTGACTGCCCGGTGCGCTTTGTGATCACCGTGCAAGCCCTGCGCGAAGGCTGGGACTGCCCGTTTGCCTATGTGCTGTGCTCGTTGCAAAAGCTGTCAAGCGCCACTGCTGTTGAGCAATTACTGGGCCGCGTGCTGCGCATGCCGTATGCCAGCCCACGCGGACGCGAGGCGTTGAATCGGGCTTATGCACATGTGTGTGAAGCGAAGTTTTCAACCGCTGCGCATGAGCTGGCCGACCGGCTGATCAACAACATGGGCTTTGAGGCGCTGGATGTGGCATCGATGGTGGTACAGCAGTCTAGTTTGCCGCTTTTTGATCAACTTACCCCATCAAATGAGCCTCTAGCCCAATCAAATCGGGCGCAAGTAGCTACTAATTTTATAGCTGTTTTACCGCCAGATGAACTGCGCCAAGCGGCTGGCGTAGAGGTCATGCAGATTGCGGGTGAGCAAAACCTGGTGGTGACAGGTCACATCAATTTAGAGATGGAGGCGCTGCTGGTGGCCCAGGTGCGCGGTGCCAAAAAGCAGGAACAGGTACAAGCCAAAGTCGCGCAGCACAACGCGCTGGTAGCCGCCCAAGCCGCGCCCGCGTCACGCGGCGAACGCTTTGCGCCCATACCCACGCTGGGCTACCGCAGCACGCCGCAGGGCCAACTTTGGCCGCTGGAGCGTGAGGCGGTACTGGAGGCCGTGGAGCTGGATTTGCTCAGCCCGGAGGCGATTGCATTGCCAGGCTTTCAGGTGGTGGAGCAGTCCAACACGTTTGAGATTTACCTGAAAGACGCCAAAGTCAATCTGCGCGCCGCCGACGCCAGCCAGATTGCGTTTGACTATGGTTCGACCACCATCACGGCGCAAGACCTGGTGCGCTGGCTGGACCAATCGCTTTTCCAAAAACTGCCCGACCTGACGCAAGGCCAGCGCAGCAGCTACTTTGCAGCGGTCGTCAATCACCTGATGCATGAGCGCGGTGTGCCGCTGGTCACACTGGCCAAAGCGCGGTTCAAGCTGGCTCAAGACATTGAAGCCCGCGTCGGCGACCTGAAAGACAAAGCTGCCAAAGCGCAATTTCGGCAACTTGTACTGGAGGGCGAGTGGACGATTGAGCCCGACTGGACACGCCCACTGCTGTTTGAGCCCAACCGCTACCCAGTACCCGCTGGCTCGCGCTACGCTGGGCGCTACCAGTTCAACAAACACTTTTACCCGGTGCTGGCTGACCTGAAAGACGGCGGCGAGGAGTTTTTGTGTGCGCAACTGCTGGATAGCCACCCTGCCGTCAAACGCTGGGTACGCAACCTGGTGACTGAGCCCTGCGGCTTTGCACTGGCCACGTCGCGTGGACGGTTCTTTCCAGACTTTGTGGCGGAATTAAAGGACGAGCGCATTGCGGTGGTCGAGTACAAAGGCGCACATCTCTTGAACGACCCGTATGAAATTGAAAAGCGGCAAATTGGCGAACTGTGGGCGGCCAAAAGTGGCGGTAAGTGCGTTTTTGGGCAAATTGCCAGGGAAAAAGAGGGCGTGGGGATGTCTGGGCAACTCGACAGGCTGCTGGGATGAACATGGAAGTGCGCCAGCTGGGTCGGGTCGAGTATTTGCCGACTTTTGAGGCCATGCAGGCTTTCACAGCCGCCAGGGGTCCAAAAACGGCCCCAAATACCCCTCAAATCGGGCTCCAGGCCAATGAATACGTGCGCGACCAGCTATGGATATGTGAGCATCTACCGGTCTACACCCAAGGGCTGGCGGGCAAGGCAGAGCATGTTTTAAACGCCGGCAGCATTCCGGTGGTGCAAACCGACCGGGGCGGGCAGGTGACGTTTCATGGACCAGGGCAGGTGGTGGCTTACCCGTTGATCGACCTCAAGGCGACGGGTTATTACGTCAAGGAATACGTTTACCGGGTGGAAGAAGCGGTGATTCGCACCCTGGCGCATTTTGGGGTGACGGGCCACCGGGTCAGCGGCGCGCCGGGGATTTATGTTCGGCTGGACGACCCGTTCAGCCATGCGGCTCGTGACAAAGCCGACAGCTCCTTTGTCGGCTTCGGCAAAATCGCCGCCCTCGGCATCAAGGTCAGCCGGCACTGCACGTACCACGGCGTGGCGCTGAATGTTGCAATGGACCTGGAGCCGTTCTCGCGCATCAACCCCTGCGGCTACGCGGGCTTGCAAACGGTGGACTTGCGCTGCGTGGGTGTGAACGCTAACTTTAATGATGTGGCCGACGTGCTGGCGCAAAAACTGGCAACCTATTTAGCGCCTTGATATTTATTTTTCAAAAAGCCTGTAAGAAACCCGGTCCCAGCCCGACTAAAGCAATCAACGATCAAAGGATTGACATGTTCAAACGTACCGCCCTCGTGTGCATCGCCTCCGCCAGCCTGATGTTTTTGGCGAGCGCAGCGCATGCCATCACCACCAAGACCTTCAGCGACGCTGAGTTTGCCCAGCTTCAAGCAGCAGGCAAGCCCGTGGCTGTTCACTTCACGGCGACCTGGTGCCCAACCTGCAAGGCGCAAGACAAGTCCCTGGCGGCGCTGGCAGCTGACCCGGCGCTCAAAGACGTGACCATCCTGAAGTCTGACTACGACCAGAGCAAGGCGCTGCAAAAACTGATGAACGTCAAGTCGCAGTCGACGTTTGTGGTGTTCAAGGGCAAGGCTGAAGTGGCGCGCAATAGCGGTGCCACGGATGCGCCCGAGATCAAAACCCTGCTAACCAAGGCGCTGTAAGCTTTTTCGGCCCAAAAACGGTGACTGTGGGCGACAATGTTGCCCATGAGCACACAAGACGTTGTCAGAGAAATCCAGAGCCAGGCCGACTACAACCCGCTTGCCAAGCAAAAAGCGGCAGCCAAGCTGTCACGCATTCCGGTCAAGGTTGAATCCGCTCCCCTGCTGAAAAAGCCTGGCTGGATTCGCGTCAAGGCGGGCTCACCCAGCACCCGCTTTTACGAGATCAAGCAGATCCTGCGCGAGAACAAGCTCAACACGGTATGCGAGGAAGCCAGTTGCCCCAACATCGGCGAATGCTTTGGCAAGGGCACGGCCACCTTCATGATCATGGGCGACAAGTGCACCCGGCGCTGCCCGTTTTGCGACGTGGGCCACGGCCGGCCAGACCCGCTCGATGCAGACGAGCCCTTGAACCTGGCCAAAACCATTGCAGCACTCAAGCTCAAATACGTGGTGATCACCAGCGTGGACCGGGATGACTTGCGCGACGGCGGCAGCGGGCACTTTGTGGAATGCATCAGCAAAATCCGCGAGCTGTCTCCCGCCACCACGATTGAGATTCTGGTCCCGGACTTTCGTGGCCGTGACGACCGTGCTTTAGAAATCCTCAAAGCCGCGCCACCCGATGTGATGAACCACAATTTAGAGACCACGGCCCGCCTGTACAAAGAAGCGCGCCCCGGCAGCGACTACCAGTTCAGTTTGAACCTGCTCAAAAAGTTCAAGGCGCTGCACCCCAGCGTGCCCACCAAAAGCGGCATCATGGTTGGTCTGGGCGAGACGGACGAAGAGATTTTGCAGGTCATGCGCGACATGCGTGCGCACAACATCGACATGCTGACGATTGGCCAGTACCTGGCACCGTCCATGTCGCACTTGCCCGTGCGCCGCTATGTGCACCCAGACACCTTCAAGATGTTTGAGGCTGAGGCCTACAACATGGGCTTTACTCATGCAGCCGTCGGCGCGATGGTGCGCAGCAGCTACCACGCCGATGTGCAGGCACATGCCGCAGGGGTTGGTGATAAGACTGCGGATGTGGGCGACAAAGTGCCCAACGCCTAGCCGAAAGGGCTGATTTTTCAGTTTTCAGACTGTTTTCAGGTGCCTTTTACGGCTTCAGGCCAATCGATGCGTGCGCAAAGCGCTCCTGTTTTAATAGCAGTCAAAAGCCCGCCAGTTCACAGGTCAATTGCCGCTACAGTCGGTCCATGACGTTGAGATTCAAAACTTTTCAGCTTCTGCTGGTACTTATCTGTGCTGCTTTTTACAGCGCATCGGCGTTAGCTCAGACCGACGAGATTGAAACGCAGTTCCGGCAGGTCAGCGCTGAAGAGGACAAAAAGCTACGGGCGATTCTGGCGGATCCGATTCCAGAGGGCGCCTCGCACGAGACTTTGCGCATTCACTTCAAAGAGAAAGACGCTGCGGCTCTGAGGCTGGGCCTGCCTGGCCTGCGAGAAACCGTCTTGACGCAAGCTGTGGCCCGACTGCCTGACGCCAGCTTCAAGTTCAACCTTGGCCATCAGTTGCTCAACCGTGGGCAAACAGAAAAGGGGCGTGCACTGATGGAGCAAGCCATCGCAGTCGCCAAACCTTTTGATGCCCTGATCATGCGCGCCAATGTCGCTTGCGAGCTGTACCACCAAAACGACAACGATGCGGCGAAAAAAGCAATGGCTGCCAACTTGAAAAACATCAAGGAGATGGAGCCGCTGGCCAGACAGAGCTGGCAGCAACGTGAAGTGGCCCGAAGCGCGGGACGGAACAGCCGCTGCCTGTCATCCCTCGAGCAGCGGTTGGGCAAATACGAGCAAGCCATTTCCGCCGCAAACGACGGTGAGAAATTTGCGCGGCGGGCCCTGTCGCTTGCGTCCCCTTCAGACAGCGCTACGATGCGCCAGTTTCTGCGGTCTGACCTGGCCAACAGCCTGGCGCAAAAGCTCAACGCGCTGCGCGCTGCAGGCCGCATCAGCGATGCCGAACTGGCTCTGGCAGACTACATGCGCCTATCCAGCGAGCAAGATTTGCCTGCCAGCTACTTGGCGGGCATTTACGCTGTGGCAGGCAGTTTGCGCTTTGTTCAGCGTGAGTTTGCGCAAGCTGAAACGATGGCTCGCAAGTCCGATGCGGTGCTTGCCAAGTTGGGTTATGACGCGCTGTCTGGCGGTAGGCCGAGTCGGGCAAACAACATCGCATCGGCGTTGATGGGTCAAAAAAATTGGCCTGCTGCATTGGCCATTTACCAACAGCTTGATGCGCTGGCTGGCAGCAACGAACAACTGAAAGCACGCACCCGTTTCACGTACGAGCGCGCAGTGGCTTATCTGGGTAACCGCGACTACCTGCGGGCAGCACCCTTGTTTGATTTGCATGCCAAAGCAACCTCAAATATCAACGGTGACACCCACTTTTTCACCGCCCAGGCACGAGGCCTGCAAGGCGTAGCGCTGTGGCGCACAGGCACACCCGACAGCCGCGCCCAAGCGCTGCCCTTGCTCAAAACCGCTGTGCGCGACTACATGTCCCCCGCCAATGCTGAATATCTGGAAAACACCGGCTACCGCAAAGAGAGGCGCGAAGAGGTGTTTGCCGCCTATCTGGAAGCGCTGGCCACTACGCCGGGCGAAAACGCGGTGGACGCGATTGGCCCGGCTGACTGGGTACGATCTGGCACAGTACAAGATGCGCTGAATGACGCAGCCGTGCGTGCCGCAGCCAGCACGCCAGCTCTCGCCGATGTGGTGCGGCGTGAGCAGGACGCAAAAAACGAAATCACCGGGCTGCGCCGTTACCTGAGCGGTGAGGCCGGCAGCGCAAGCGCATCGCCGCTGCCCGATATTGCCGCGCAGATGCGCACCCGCATTGCCGCACTAGAGGCGGAGCGCAGCGCATACCAGCAGGAGATCAAGGCCAGGTTCCCTGACTACGAACGCCTGGTGCGCCCCACCATGCCAGGCGCACAGGACATTGCCCGCCAGCTGGATGCGAGCCAGGCCCTGCTGATGGTGCTGCCTACAGCAGATGCCGTTTACGTATGGGCTGTGGCCAGCGACAGACCCGCTACGTTCGCGCGCGTTGCCATGCCCGAGGCAGAGGTCCATCAACTCGTCACGCGGCTGCGCAGCAACCTGGACTTTGCCAGCTTTAAAGGTGTGCCCACCCGGTTTGACAATGCGGCGGCGCATTTGCTCTACCAGCGGCTGGTGGCGCCTGTCAGTAGCGTATTGCAAGGCAAAACGCAGTGGATTGTGGCAACGGGCGGAACGCTCAGCCAGTTGCCGTTTGCGGTGCTGCAAACGCAGGCAGGCGGCAGCGTGGGGCAAGATGCGCCGTGGCTTATCAAGCAAGCGGCTATTGCCCAAGTGCCCAGCCTGTCGGCCTGGCTGGCACTTAAAAATATTGCCAGAAACAAGCCGGCCGCAGAGGCTTTTATCGGCTGGGGAGACCCGGCTTTTTCAAATGCGGCTGCCACCACTGCCCCCAGTGGAGAACAGATCATCCGCAAGATTGACATCACGCGCGGCTCGCTTGTCGATGACATCAGCACCGACAAAATAAGCACCCGAGCTACCGCCGACACTGCACTGCGTTACGCCGACATTCCACCCTTGCCTGAAACCCGCGACGAGCTGCTGGCCCTTGCCAACACGCTGCGCGCCAACGCAAGCCGCGACGTGATGCTGGGCGCATCAGCCACCCGAGACAGTGTGATGGCCAGCAGCAAAAACGGCATGCTGGCACGGCGCCGCGTGGTCGCTTTTGCCACCCACGGCCTGATGGCTGGCGACTTGCCCAACCTGTCGCAGCCTGCGCTGGCGCTGGCGGCAGGTAACGCAGACGCAGCCAATCCGCTGGCCCCCTTGCTCACACTGGACGATGTGCTGACCCTCAAGCTCAATGCCGACTGGGTGGTGCTGTCGGCGTGCAACACGGCCGCCGCCGATGGCCGGGCTGAAGAAGCGCTGAGCGGGCTGGCACGCGGCTTTTTTTACGCAGGCGCGCGCAGCCTGCTGGTCACGCATTGGGCTGTTGAAGGGGAATCTGCCAAGCTGCTCACCACCGCGACTTTTGAGCACTACAGCGCCAACCCGCAAGCCCCCAAGGCTGAAAGCCTGCGCCAGGCGATGCTCAAAGTGATGGCGGCACCGGCCTACGCGCACCCGGCTTACTGGGCACCCTATGCCCTGATAGGCGACGGCGGACGCTGACCTTCTGCCGCCCGAATTTCTGGGGCGCACACTTCTAGTGAACAAACCCCATGCCGCGTGCCTCGCGCACTTCGGGCTTGATGCGGTGCTCGGCCTCGAGCTGGCTCATGAACTCGTCAGCTGAAAACGTTGCCGCCAAGATGTCGGTCTGACGCTTCACAGCGGCAAAGTCGCCGGGGCAGATCTGCGTGAGTTTGGCCAGCCGGGCGAGCAGCTCATTTGTCAGCTGGCCGCCATCGCCAGCCAGCGCTTCGGTGACAAACATGGTTTCACGCTGCGTCGCTGTCAGCGGCATGAACTTGATCTTGAAGGTGAAGCGCCGCAGCGCAGCCTGGTCAATGCTGTCCAGCAAATTGGTGGTGCAGATAAAGATGCCGTTGTGGCGCTCCATACCCTGCAGCATTTCGTTGACTTCGGTCACCTCATAGGTGCGCTGCGCGCCTCGCCGGTCCTGCAAGAAGCTGTCCGCTTCATCCAGCAGCAGCACGGCTTTTTCCTCTTCAGCCTCCTTGAACATGGCGGCCATGTTTTGCTCGGTCTCGCCGACATACTTGCTCATCAAGTCGCTGGCCTGTTTGATGATGAGGGGCTTGTCCAGTGCTTTGGCAATGTGTTCGGCCAGAGCGGTTTTGCCCGTGCCTGGTGCGCCGTAAAAGCACAGCGCACCGTGACCACGGGTTTTGAGCGCTTCAACGATGCGCGGAATCTCAAAGCGCGATTCAACATTGAGCATGGCCAGGTCATAGGTGGTGACACTCTTGCGGCCTGCGGTGTCTGCCTTGTTGCCCAGCGCCACGTCAGCGTTTTTGAGCTGCCTGTCAATCAGAGACTCCATGGCTGTCGAGGCTTGCGTTTTTTCGTCGGGCGCCGGTGGCAGATTGGTCAGGCGTGCGAAGCGCACCGCGGTACGAATCTGCGCGGGTGTCAGACCCTTGCGGCCCGCGAGCTTGGCCACAAACGCGTCGCTGACATCGACACCTTCGAGCGTTTTGCGCACGAGGCCTTCGCGCGCGCCAGGCGGCGGCGAACGCAGCTCCAGGTGATAGGCAAAGCGGCGGCGAAAAGCCGGGTCAATCTGCTCGATGCGGTTCGTCACCCACAGCGTGGGCACGGTGTTCGACTCAAGAATCTGATTGACCCATGCCTTGCCGTTGACCGAGCCGTTGGCGGGTGCCGACAATTGATCTGATCGCGCCATCAGTTGCGCGGCTTCACTTGAAATGGGCGGGAACACGTCCTCGACCTCATCAAACAGCAGCGCGGAATGGCTCTCTTTGAGAAACACCTGCGCAATTTGCAGCGAGCGATAGCGGTCGCGCCCGCTCAGTGAGTTGCCGTCGCGGTCAGCGTGTTCAACCTCAAACAGGTCCAGCCCTGCCGCATGCGCCACCACCTTGGCCAGCTCGGTTTTACCTGTGCCGGGTGGGCCGTACAGCAGCACGTTGACGCCGTGCTCTTTGCCAGCCACAGCGTTTTTGAGCAAGCAGACCAACACGTCGGCGTCCTCTTTGACAAAGGCAAAGTCGTTTAGCGCCAATTCGCTGCGCACACTCGGTCGGGTGAACACGGCCATCAGCTCGCTGGTGTCGCGGTACTCGCGCATCAGCACGGGCGGCAGCTTTTCGCTGACTTTCATCAGGTCGGCCAGGTCAGTGATGTTGTGCTCGGAAATCAAATTCTCCACCATGCCAATGCGCTCCAGGCGCGAACCTGCACGCAGCGCCTCAGCCACCTCGGCGGCTTTCACGCCGGCCACGTCGGCCAGCGCGGCGTACGCTTCAGGCGCGTTGTTGACCTTGAACTCCACCAGCAGGGAGCGAAGATCTCGTTGATATCGTGCGAGGGTTCCGTACAGCAGCAGCGCACGTTCAGCGCGATTGAGTTGCAGCAGGTTGGCCAAAGCGTCGATGTTTTTTTCCACCAGCGTGGACTGCTTTTTCAGCGCGTGCGTCAAGTACTCGCCCGTTGCCGCCAATACCGACAGCAAGTCTTTGGGCTGGTCTTTGGCGTGTTCGTCAAGGTAGAAGAACAACGTGCCTTCCTCGTACGGGCCACGCCAGGTGCCGTGGCGCTGCATGAACTCGGCGTCACTCAGTGCCTCGTGGCCACGCCAAAAATCATTGTCTTTGCAGCGGCGGCCCAAAAACTCGCGCAAGCGCGCCAGCGCAGGCAGTGGCCAAACCAGATGCCGGCCCGACAGTGAGAGCAAGCTGTTCAGGTCGCGCCGCACGTTGAACTTGGCACCCTGACGCGCTGCCAGACTCAAGACAAAGTGCGAGCACATCAGGTCGAGCACCGGAGCGTCTTTCAGCCCGGGGGACAGCAACAGGTCGTTTGCGAAAGGCTTGGCTCTCATCACACCTCCAAAAAAGGAAAAGGGCGCGCCAGAAATGTCACGGCTTCACCATAACGCAGGTTTTCAATTGAAGGAAGACACTGCGTGCATATCCGTGTGTGCGAAATGCCACACGCCGCGCAAAAGTTGCGCAACTGATTTGTACTAGCGAAGGTGCTTGAGCCGTTTGGCCTGAAAAAGCTGGGGAATGCTGACGCGGCGTGGCCCGGGCACGAGCTCACACGACTGCCCCGCCTGGATGGTTCCCGGGGCTTCAACCGACAGGTAGAACCCGCAAAAACCGCTGTGCGCCATCAGCCTGCTGGCGTGCGAGAAGCCGATGACTGCGTTGAACTTGCCGCAGGGTTCTCGCGGCAGGGTAACTTTCAATTCGCAATTCGGGAAGCGCAAGACATCGCCTGCCCAGACCTGTGTTTCCAACAAGCCCGTCAGGGTCAGGTTCTCGCCCATCGATCCATGGGGCAGCCTGTCATCGAGCGGGCTGACACCGGCTTCAAGCCTGGCGTTTTGCCAGAAGGCATAGTGCTCTGACGGGTAGGCGTAAACGGCCTTTTCAAGCCCCCCGTGTATCGACAAATCAGCTTGTTCGTCGCCGATCAAGCCCAGCGGCATGACCACCGTGCTGGCCTGCGTGCCTTGTTTGTTGAAAGCGGTCAGGATGCTGCGCTCGCCCATCCTGACGCGCCGCGCCGTACCCAACTGAACGCCGAGCAGTTTCAAAAGCCGGTCCAGCCCATCAGTTTTGACTCATCAGTTCCAGCCGATCACGTCAAAGCCTTTTTCGCTCAGGCAACGCTGCACAAACTGGCGATAAACAGGGCTAGCCTTGTCGTTGTGAAAAGCGCCTGACACCGCACCCGCCGAGCCGCCTACGGCTGCGCCTGTTGCGCCAGCCCGCAGCACGTCGCTGCCGCGGCCGGTGATCAATGCCCCCACCGCAGAGGCCACACCGCCAACCGCTGCGCCTTCGCCAGCGCGTCGGCCGACTTCGTTGGTTTTCTGGTCGGGGCTCAGGCCCGCCTGCGTCGCCCTTGCCATGCAGTTGTCAGCCTCCATTCGGCCTTGCGTCTCGCCGACGCGGTTCAGCGTCGCGTTCGGGTACAACACGGGCCGGGCCGACGGGCTGCCGGGGCCGCTAGAGGCGCAGCCTGCCAAACCCGCAACGGCTATAAAAAGCACGGCCCAGGTCGGTCGGAGAAAGGTCTTTAAATATGTCATGGCTAAAGTGTGCCCGCAGAAACATCGGTTTGTTTGCCGAATCTGCGCTTGAAAAGGTAAAATCAGCGTAATTGTTTGCAAACACCTCAGATTTTTAGGAATTTAAATGACCCCGTCATCCGACCATCCAGCTTCAGTTCCTCATGACGCAGCGCAACAGCCTGACGTGGTGGAGTCCATTGCCCACGCAGCACCCATGATTTTGCCCCTTGTGGGCGGTGTGCTGATGTTCTTGCTGGCGTTTATCGCGGTTTTTATGGCCTGAAAACACGCGGGAGGCCCACCCTGAAAACCCGCTTAAGCGGGTTTTTTAACGCCTGTACATCTGCAAGACGCCTTGGATTTTCGCGCATAACCTCATGCAAGTTTTGCATACATTTAGGTGGTAACTGTCCGGTAACTGCGCGGCGAACTTCTTAAAATGACTTCAAGACAGTTTTGTGAAAACTCAAAAAGGGTTTCGCAGGCAGTCAGTTTTGATTGTTAATTTTGGAGTTTCCCGATGAACCACCCCGCGATGCAAGGGCTGAACCTGAACACGCCCAGCTACGTTAAAAACGCAAAACTGATTGCCTGGGTTGCCGACATGGCCGCCCTGTGCAAACCCGATGCCATTTACTGGTGCGATGGCAGTGATGCCGAGTACCAACGCCTGTGCCAGCAGCTGGTCGACGCCGGAACGTTTAAAAAACTCAGCGCCATCAAACGCCCCAACAGCTATCTGGCGTGCAGTGACCCGACCGACGTGGCCCGGGTGGAAGACCGTACCTATATTTGCTCGGCTAAAAAAGAAGACGCAGGCCCGACCAACAACTGGACCGACCCGGTTGAAATGCGCGAAAAATTACAGACCGGGGCTGCCGGGAAACCTGCATTGTTCGACGGCTGCATGCAAGGCCGCACCATGTACGTGGTGCCCTTCAGCATGGGCCCGCTGGGCTCGCCGATTGCGCACATTGGCATTGAGCTGTCTGACAGCCCCTACGTTGCCGTCAACATGAAGATCATGACCCGCATGGGCAAGGCCGTGTATGACGTGCTGGGCGTTGAAGGCGAATTTGTGCCCTGTGTGCACACTGTGGGCGCGCCGCTGGTCACTGGTCAGAAAGACGTGACCTGGCCCTGCAACAAAACCAAGTACATCGTGCACTACCCCGAGACACGCGAGATCTGGTCCTATGGTTCTGGCTACGGCGGCAACGCACTGCTGGGCAAAAAATGTTTTGCGCTGCGCATTGCGTCCAACATGGGCAGAGACGAAGGCTGGCTGGCCGAGCACATGCTGATCTTGGGCGTGACCACGCCTCAAGGCAAAAAATACCATGTGGCAGCGGCGTTCCCATCGGCTTGCGGCAAAACCAACTTTGCGATGCTGATCCCACCTGCCGGCTTTGACGGCTGGAAAGTCACCACCATTGGCGACGACATTGCGTGGATCAAGCCCGCCGCTGATGGCAAGCTGTACGCCATCAACCCAGAGGCAGGTTACTTTGGCGTGGCCCCCGGCACCAACACGCTGACCAACCCGAACTGCATGACCAGCATTGAACGCGACACGATTTTTACCAACGTCGCCCTGACCGACGATGGCGATGTGTGGTGGGAAGGCATGGGTGATGCGCCGGCGCACGCTATCGACTGGCAAGGCAAAGACTGGACGCCAGCGATTGCCAAGGAAACCGGCGCCAAGGCCGCACACCCCAACGCCCGCTTCACCGTGGCCGCCACCAACAACCCGGCGCTTGATGACGCCTGGGACGACCCCAAAGGTGTGGCGATTGACGCCTTCATGTTTGGTGGCCGCCGCTCGACCACTGTGCCACTTGTCACTGAAGCCCGCAACTGGGTAGAAGGCGTGTACATGGCCGCCACCATGGGCAGCGAAACGACTGCCGCCGCTACTGGCCAGGCCGGCGTGGTGCGCCGCGACCCGTTTGCCATGCTGCCCTTTACCGGCTACAACATGAGCGACTACTTTCAGCACTGGCTGGACATGGGCGACAAGTTGGCGAAGACTGGCGCCACATTGCCCAAAATTTACACCACCAACTGGTTCCGCAAAGGCGACGACGGCAAGTTTGTCTGGCCAGGCTATGGCGAGAACATGCGTGTGCTGAAGTGGATGATCGACCGCATTGAAGGCAATGGCCAGGGCACCGACAACGTGATGGGCGTGACCCCAAGTTATAACGACCTGACCTGGACCGGCCTGCCGTTCACAGCCGAGCAGTTCAACACCGTCACCAGCATCGACAAGGCCGCGTGGAAGCAAGAGCTGAATCTGCATACCGAGTTGTTCGAGCAATTGGCGCATCATTTGCCAAAGGCGCTGACAGACACCAAGGCGGCAATTGAAAAGCGCCTGGCGGCCTGAGTCGTTCCGTCAACCCAACAAAAAAACCGCGCCTGAGCGCGGTTTTTTGTTGGGCGAAGCGACTTCAAAGCTTCAATATCGTCCGGCCTAAATATAGTGGCGCTTGTAAGCACGCATGAGTTCCATGCTGGTCGGAATGGCCGCTGACGGTGTTACCGCGCGGGTTGCTGCGGGCGGCACAAAACGCAAGCCTTCGTCACGCGAATCGAAGCCTGCATCGCTGCGCGTCATGGCGCATTGCAAATCGGCCATCACGCGTGCATCTGTTTTAGCCATCGCCCACAAACGTTCATCAGCGCGCTTGGCGGCCAGGTTGCGTGACCAGCCGTCCAGGGACGCCTTGATGCGGGCAGCTGCAGTGCGCGCTGTGCTGGCGCAAACCGCCAACGTGGCAAACGCCACAGCCCACAGGCCGATCCACAACACCAGCAAATGACCCTCAGCCATGCTGTCCATCACCTGGTAAGCCACCACCATCACGGCAGCCGCAATGGCTGACAACAGCAGCGTGGCCAAGCCGCGCGTGCCTGAAAAGCTGCGCTTGATCTGCTGCGCTGACGCGATGGCTGCCTCAACCCGCGCAACGCCGGGGTGCTGGTTGGAATATTCGATGTGTACAAAGCTGGTCATGGTGTTTCCCCTTTTAACAATATCCATCGCGAAACAGCTTTGGATGACGTGATATTAGGGTTATCACTCATGTTATTCAACTTTATCTTTATGATGCTGGTTATTCATATCAGTGATAAATTAAACCCATGCCAGCGACCAACACACCCGATAGGCCCAAGCCGCCCAACTTTCGCACCTTCGACCTGAACCTGCTGCGCGTGTTTGACGAAGTGATGGCCGAGCGCAGCCTGACCCGGGCCGCCCGCAACCTGTCACTCACCCAGCCGGCGGTCAGCAACGCGCTGCGGCGCCTGCGCGGCACACTGGGCGATGAGCTGGTGGTGCGGGCTGGCCAGGGCATGGCCCCCACGCCGCGCGCCCTGGCGCTGTGGCCCACCGTGCGCGAGGCACTGCGCCAGTTGCAGGCGTCGCTGAGCCCCAGCAGTTTTGAGCCTTTAAAGGCCAGCACCACCTTTGTGCTCACCATGGCCGATGCCACTGCCGCCGAGCTCATGCCGGGCCTGATCGACGTTCTCGAACGGGAAGCACCCGGCGTGGCCATCCGCGTGCTGCCACTCAGCACCCGCGACCCGCGCCGCTTGCTGGATGAGGGCGTGGCCGACCTGGCCGTGGGCCACTTCCCCTCGGTGCTGGCCGACCTGGTGGTGCGCGCCCAGGGTGACGACGCCGTGGCCTTTGCCCACCAACGCCTGTACGACGGCCAGTACGTCTGCGTGATGCGAACCGGCCACCCGCTGGCGCGCGGGCCGCTCACGCTCGACAAGTTTTGCGCCGCGCGGCACATGCTGGTCAGCTTTTCAGGCCGGCCGTACGGGTTTATTGACGAATCGCTGGCCTCACTGGGCCGTAAACGCCAGGTGGTACTGACGGTCAACCAGTTCTTCACCGCTGGCCGCGTGGTGGCCAATTCCAACCTGCTGACAGTGCTGCCGCAGCACTTCGTCAGCGTTACCGGCATTGCCGACCAGCTGGTGCTGCGGCCCCTGCCCTTCGACGTGGCACCCGTCCACGTGGATGCCGTGTGGCACAGCCGGATGGAAGCGCAAAGCGCCCACATCTGGCTGCGCGGCGCGGTGCTGCGGGTGGCCCGGCAGGTATTCACCGCCTGACGGTTGCTATAGTTTCAGGAGCTGCTTGCGCACATTTCTATTGGTCTGGAAGCACTTTTGATGGGTAAAAATAGCTTGGCAAGGCACGAAATCTTGGTTTTGGGTGCCTTGATGCCTTGTTGACACGTTTTTTGGGCTGATTTGGGATATGAAAAGAGACTTTTAACCAATGAATACATGCGTAAGCGGCTCCTGAAACCATAGCATCAAGAATTGGTAAGCCAGTCGCAAGCGAGCGCCTACGCGCAATAGCCCTACCAACCTACGCGCAGCCGGACAAGCCCGGTGCAAAGTAAGCGCATGGTCAAACCCAAATCACCCGCCACTCCGCCCAGCAACCCACCAGCCCAACGCGCCAGAGTCGGCAAGCCGCCCACACCCCGTGATGCCGCCGATGAGGCGCAGCTGAAAATGCCCAATGAACGGGATGAGTCGGTCGCCATGACGGCTGATGCGCCTGACCCGGTGATTGAGCAGGCGGCCGTGGATGTTGAGCGCGGCTTGCAGGACACGAGCAAGGCAGCTGAGCTCAACCAGGCCTACAAAAAGCTCAAATAACAGGGGCTAAGCAGGTTGCTCTACCCGCCCACCGGGGTGCGTGGCCAGCCTGGCCGGGTCGCGGCCATGTGTGGGGGCGTGGTCTGCAAAGGGCCAGCCGCCAAACTGGGTGCGTTGGTAGTCCTGCATGGTTTGCATGATCTCGGCCTGAGTGTTCATGACAAACGGGCCGTACTGGGCGACGGGCTCGGCAATCGGTTTGCCTTGCAGCAGCAAGAATTCGGCGGGCTCGCTTGCGTTGATCAGTTCAACGTCTGCATCACCCTGCAGCTCAATTGCGGTTTGCTTGGGGACATCTTTCCCGCCGACATTCACCGACTGGCCTTTGAAAAAATACAGGTTGCGCCGCGTGCCGGGCTTGGCGGCCGGCAGCGTAAAGCGTGCGCCGGGCTGCATGCGCAGCGTCCAGATGGCGACGTCGGCCTGAGCCTGGGAGGCCCATGAATCGGGCGGTGGGCTGAGTGGCTTTATCAGCTTGTCAGTATCAACCATCTGGCCTGCAATGACGGACACAACCGTCTCCAGTCCGTTGGCGTCTTTCGCCACGCGGTGGGGAATGTCGTCGGCCCAGAACATCGTGAAGTGCGGGTTGGCCATTTTGCTAGCCGCTGGCAGGTTGAGCCAGATCTGGAACAGCTCCAGCGGGTTGGCGTCGTTTGTATTGAGCAGCGGAAACATCTCTGAATGCACGATGCCCTTGCCCGCCGTGAGCCACTGCACGTCGCCCCGCCCAAAGCGCGCGGTGGCACCCAGCGAGTCCGAATGGTCAATCAGCCCCTTGCGCACAATGGTCACGGTTTCAAACCCCCGGTGCGGGTGCGCGGGAAAGCCTGGCACCGTGCTGCCGTGGTACATGCTCCAGCCGTCCTTGCGGCTGAAGTCCTGGCCGATGTTGCGCCCGCTAAGTGCCGCCTTGGGGCTCATGTCGGGGTTGGCGGCGGGGTAGGCGTCGTCGTGATACACGCAGAACAAAAACGGGTCCAGCGTGGGCCACTGTGGGCCGAGAGGCTGGGTGTTGAGGATCGGATGGGGTGTCATACGGAGCAATTAGGGTTGAAAAGATCGTTAACAAGGGCTTTTCTCGCGGCTACTTACACCGGCTACCGAGCACCGCCGCACCCAGGATAAGCGCCGTGGCCAGGCCCATGCCCCAGCTCAATGCCCGCCCAGTGGCCACCAGCAGCAGCACCGTCGATGCCAGCGGCGTGATGTAGCTCAAGATGCCAATTTTGCGCGCATCGCCGTTTTTAAGCGCAGCGTCCCACAGAAAGAACGCCGCCCCCAGCGGGCCCAGGCCCATGACGACCACAAGCAGCCAGTCACGCATGCCCAGTTCAATGGGCGCCTCCAGCAGGGCATGGCAAAGCAATGACAACCCGCCCGAAACCAGCCCAAACAGGCCAATCGCCGCCGTCGGAAAGCCGCAGCCAGCAAGAGCCATGCGCTTGCCCATCAATGAATAACTGGCCCAGATAAACGCCGATACCGCCGCTGGAATGTAGCCCCAGGCAAAGCCCTTGCTGACCAGGCCGCTCAGACCCGACTCAAACAAAGTGTCACCCAGAATGGCAATCGCAGCGCCTGCAAATCCGGCGCAGGCGGCCGTCAGGTGCGTCGCAGTCAACCGTACACCCGGTAAAAACACAGGCGCCATCAACACAATGCCGAGCGGCCACAGGTAGTTGACGAGATTCGCCTCAACAGCGGGCGCATGGCGCAGCGCGATAAACAGAAAAAAGTGAAAGCCGAACAAGCCATAGACGCCAAGCGCCAGCGCCGCCCATGTCACCCGCCATTGCCTGAAGAACGGCCACGCCGGCACGCTGCCCACCAGCAGCGCCATGCCCGTCAGTAAAAAGGGGGGCACGTGCGACAGCAGCGTGCCCAGCACCGCCAGGGACGACCACAGGGCAATGGCGGCCAGCGCTAGCAGGGTGGGGGATTTAAGAGCGGACATGCGCCACTAGGCTGTCGCCCCGGGCCTCAAGCTCAGGCTTGAGTCGCCTTCACCTTCAGGCGCCAGGCGTGCAGCAGCGGCTCGGTGTAGCCACTCGGCTGCACCAGGCCTTTGAACACCAGGTCAGTCGCCGCCTTGTAGGCCATCGACGTCTCAAAATTGCCTGCCATCGGCTTGTAGAGTTTGTCGCCCGCATTCTGGCCGTCGACCACCGCCGCCATGCGCTGGAAAGTCTCGGTGATTTGGGCTTTGGTCACCACGCCGTGCAGCAGCCAGTTAGCCATGTGCTGACTAGAGATGCGCAGGGTGGCGCGGTCTTCCATCAGGCCAATGTTGTGAATATCGGGCACCTTGCTGCAGCCAACGCCCTGGTCAATCCAGCGCACCACATAGCCCAGAATGCCTTGAGCGTTGTTATCAAGCTCTTGTGCCTTTTCTGCTGCGCTCCAGTTGGGCGTGGTCGTCACGGGGATTTGCAGCAGGGCATTCAACGTGTCGTTGCGCAGTTTTTTGGCATCCGCCTTGTGAACGGCTTTTTCCATGTCTTTTTGCACCTTGCTGACCTTGACCTGGTGGTAGTGCAGCGCGTGCAGCGTGGCACCTGTCGGGCTAGGCACCCAGGCAGTGTTGGCACCAGCCAAGGGGTGGCCGATTTTTTGCGTCATCATGGCGGCCATCAGGT
The DNA here is from genome assembly GCA_031410335.1 of Polaromonas sp. Taxonomy (GTDB): domain Bacteria; phylum Pseudomonadota; class Gammaproteobacteria; order Burkholderiales; family Burkholderiaceae_C; genus Polaromonas. Next base: position 18,790 of record JANNYZ010000016.1, read on the forward strand.
CGGGCATGGCCCACATGCCTTTGCCGATTTGAGCCTTACCGCGCAGGCCGCAAGCCAGTCCGACTTGCACATTGTTTTTCTCGTAAGCGGCAATCCAGGTGCTGGTTTTCATATCGCCCTTGCGGATCATCGGGCCCGCCTGCATGGCGGTGTGCATCTCGTCGCCGGTGCGGTCCAAAAAGCCGGTGTTGATGAAGGCCACGCGCGAGCTGGCAGCGGCAATGCAGGCCATCAGGTTGGCGCTGGTGCGGCGCTCTTCGTCCATGATGCCGAGCTTGACGGTGGAATCTTTCAGGCCCAGCATTTTTTCAACCCGGCCAAACAGCTCGGCGGCAAAAGCAACTTCTGCCGGGCCGTGCATTTTGGGTTTGACGATGTAAACGCTGCCCTTGCGCGAGTTTTTAATGCCCGGCTTGCCTTTGAGTTTCAAGTCATGCATGGCAATGGTGGTGGTCACTACCGCATCCAGAATGCCTTCGGGGATTTCGCGGGTAGCGCCGTCAGCCGCCGTGTAAGTGATGGCCGGGTTGGTCATCAGGTGGCCGACATTGCGCAAAAACATCAGTGATCGGCCGTGCAGCACGACCGGCTTCTTGCTTGTCGCCGAGGTGTAAATGCGGTCGGCATTCAATCCACGCGTGAATGTTTTGCCGTCTTTGGTCACGCTCTCGGTCAAGGTGCCCTGCAAGATGCCCAGCCAGTTGCTGTAGGCCAGTACTTTGTCGTCGGCATCGACCACGGCGACGGAATCTTCCAGGTCCAGAATAGTGGACAGGGCGGCTTCCAGCACCAGGTCGCACACCCCTGCAGGGTCGGTTTTGCCAATCGGCGTGGCAGCGTTGATTTGAATGTCCAAATGAAGCCCGTTGTGCTGCAGCAGCACCGATGTCGGCTTGGTCATGTTGCCCTGGTAGCCGATGAACTGTTTGGCATCAGCCAAGCCAACGCTTTTGCCGTTTTTAAGTTTGACGGCCAGCTTGCCAGCGCGCACGCTGTAACCCACCGAATCAACGTGCGAGCCACTGGCCAGCGGTGCGGTGCGGTCCAGCACATGACGTGCGTATTCAATCACTTTGGCGCCGCGTTTGGGGTTGTAGCCCTTGCCCTTTTCGGCACCATCAGCCTCGCTGATCACATCGGTGCCGTACAGCGCGTCATACAGGCTGCCCCAGCGCGCGTTGGCAGCGTTCAGCGCATAGCGCGCATTCAAAATAGGCACCACCAGTTGCGGGCCGGCCTGCTTGGCCAGCTCGGCGTCCACGTTGTCGGTGGTGGCTTTGACTTTTTTGGGTGCGGGCACCAGATAGCCAATGCTGGTCAAAAACTTTTGATACGCCTTCATGTCGCTGATCGGTCCTGGGTTGGCCTTGTGCCACGCGTCTATTTCGGTTTGCAGGCGGTCACGTTCGGCCAGCAGGGCGATGTTTTTGGGGGCCAGGTCGGCCACGATGGCGTCAAAGCCTTTCCAGAAGTCAACGCTGCTCACGCCCGTGCCGGGCAGCACTTTGCTTTCAATGAACTGGTGCAGGTTGCTGGCAACTTGCAGGCGGTGAATCGGCGTCGTGCCAGAGCTAGTGGATGCGTGGGCGGTCATGAAAGGCTTCTCCAAAAAATAAGAGGTCAAAGTCGAGGTGTATGCGAGTTCGTGTGCAGGGTGCCTGAGCGAACGCCTATTGTCTCAAACACCAAATGGTAACGGCTGCGGCGGCCCCTGTCGGTCTTGTCCTACACGGCGGTACGGCTTGAGGAGCTTCACAACAGGCCAAACGGGTGTAAATTCAAAGCTATCTACTTATTGCATAAGGCCAAAATGAAGCCATCGAAAGATTTGACACCTGTCCAGGTCCGCCCGCTGACAAAAGCGCTGGAGCGAAACGATGCGGTGGAGGAGTCTGTCAAGCAGTCGGCCGATGAGCTGATGCTGGTCAATGCGGTGCTCAAATCCGAGATTCCCAGCAAGGCACACAGTGAGGATGTTGCGGTTGCCCTGGACAAGGTGGACACCATCAACGAAGTCATGCAAGAGTCCGCACAGGACCTGGCGGTGGTGAACCAGTTGCTGGAAGAAGAAATTGACGAGCGGATCGAGCTCGAGCGCAAGCTGTTGGTGACCGAAAAAGCATTGGAAAAAGCCACCGGCTCGACCGGCGGCGCGTAAAACAGAACCGCCATAGGCGGTCGTTATTCAGGTTAAGCTGACGGAATGCGCCCGTCTCACACCCCTCAAATCCGCCTGTACCGCGACTGGCTGACTGCCAGGCGCGGCCTCACGTTTGACAGCTATGCGGCCCTGCATACCTGGTCAGTCACCGACCTGAGCGGGTTTTGGCAAAGCATCTGGGACTACTTTGATGTGCAGTCCCCCACGCAGCACACATCGGTTGTGCAGGGCCAGATGCCCGGCGCAAACTGGTTCGCTGGTGCACAAGTCAACTATGTGGCTCAGGTGTTTCGCCATGTCGAGGCGGCCCACGCCGCGGGCTTGCCGGCCATCATCAGCCATGACGAGGACAGCCTGGCCAGCGGCAGAGCAGCGCGCGAAATCAGTTGGCCAGCGCTGAAGCGCCAGGTTGCCACGCTGGCCTTGCACCTTAAGGCGCAGGGCGTCAGGCCGGGTGACCGCGTCGCGGCCTACCTGCCCAACATTCCCGAAGCCATGGTGGCGTTTCTGGCCACGGTCAGCATCGGCGGTGTGTGGAGCATTTGCGCACCCGACATGGGCACCGCCGCTGTGCTGGACCGCTTCAGGCAGATTGAGCCCAAAATCCTGATTGCCACCGACGGCGTGACCTACGGCGGCAAGCAGATTGACCGCAGCGCCGTGGTCAACGAGCTGTGCGCCGGCCTGCCAACGCTTGAACACGTGATTGTGTTGAGCAAATCAGGCGCTATTAATTCAGGAGCTGCTAGCGCACGTATTCATTGGTCTGAGGCCTTAAATGATGCCCAAAAAGAGGCCGAAATCGCCCTTTTTGAGCCGCTGTGGCTGCCATTTGACCACCCGCTCTGGATTGTGTATTCCAGCGGTACCACTGGCCTGCCCAAGCCCATCGTGCATGGCCACGGCGGCACCCTGATTGTGGCGCTGGCGCTCAAGGTGCTGCACAACGACATTGGCTGCAGCTACCACCCCAACAGTTTGGGCGAGCGCTACCACTGGTACAGCTCTACCGGCTGGGTGATGTGGAACGCTCAAACCAGCGGCTTGCTGAACGGCACAACCTGCGTGATTTTTGATGGCAACCCCGGTGGCACCAAAGAAAAGCCGGACTGGACAACCCTGTGGCGCTTTGCTGCCAATACGGGGGCGACCTTCTTCGGCGCTGGTGCCGCGTTTTTTGCCAACTGCCTGAAGGCTGGGGTTGATTTGTCGGCATGTGGTGACTTGTCAAATGTGCGGGCGCTGGGCTCGACAGGATCACCATTGTCCATTGAGGCGCAGCAATGGGGCACCGACCAGTTTGCCGCGTTGGGTACGTCCGGCAAGTGGTTTTGCAACATCTCTGGCGGGACAGATTTTGCGGGTGCATTCATTGGCGGCAACCGCGAGTTGCCGCAGATCCCCGGCGAGATGCAATGCCGCCTGCTGGGCTGCGCGGTAGAAAGCTGGAACGAGGCGGGCGAGCCCGTCATCGGCGAGGTGGGCGAGCTGGTCTGCACGCAGCCGATACCGTCGATGCCGCTCTACTTTTGGGGTGATGAAGGCAACAAGCGGTACCTGTCCAGCTATTTCGACATGTACCCGAATGTCTGGCGTCATGGCGACTGGCTGAAGATCACGCCTTCAGGCGGCTGCATCATCTATGGCCGTAGCGACGCCACCATCAACCGGCATGGCCTGCGGATGGGCACCAGCGAGCTGTACAGCGCGATTGAAGCGCTGCCCGAGGTACTCGACTCGATGGTGGTGGACCTCGAATACCTGGGCCGTGACAGCTACATGCCGCTGTTTGTGGTGCTGCGCGGCGGTGTGGCGCTCGACGATGCCATGAAAAGCAAGCTGAACCACGCGATTAAAACCGCCTTGTCGCCACGCTTTGTACCGAACGATATTTTTTCAGTCGCCGAGATACCGCGCACGCTGTCGGGCAAAAAGCAGGAGCTGCCGATCAAAAAACTGCTGCTCGGGGCACCGATTGACAAAGTGGTGAACCGCGATGCGATGGCCAACCCGGGGTGCCTGGATTGGTACGTGCAGTTTGCCAGCGCCTATGCTGCGCAAACTACGTCGCGCGCCGTCGATTAACCAGCACGATGCCCACCGCCACAGCGCACAGCGCGGCAATCAGACCGGGTGTCACACTTTCCTTGAGCCACAGCGCGCCAAACAGCAGCGCAAACAACGGCGTTAAAAACACAAACACCGAAATCTTGGTCGCCGGATAGCGGCCCAGCATCCACATCCACGCCAAATAGCTGGCAAATGCGCCCACCACTGTCTGCAGCAGCAAAGACGTGATGGCAAACGGGCTGAAATGCCAGACCCAGGCTTCGCCAAGGGCCAAGGACAACAGCGGAAAAGTGGCTGCACTGACGCCCAGTTGGTAAAACAGCAGCTTTTCTGCTGATATTTTGGACAGGCTGGACGCCCGGATGACCACGGTCGTCAAGCCCCACAACATGCCCGCTGCCAGCGCCAGAACATCGCCGCGCACCGATGTGGCGCCGTTGCCCACCAGGCCTTCGCGCAGGGCAAACGCCACGCCCGCAAAGGCGCACAACAGCCCCATCCACTGAATGCCGCGTAGCTTCTCGCATTTGACCCACAGAGGCACCAGCACCGCTACCCAGAAAGGAGAGGTGTACAAAAAGACGGTCAGGCGCGACGCGGTGGTGGCTTGCAGGCCGATGTAAATGCAGGCAAATTCAGCTGCAAACAGGCCGCCTGCCAGCAACCCTGCTTTCGATGAACCATCTTTGGTGAACAGCGGCACACCCCGCGCAATGCACCACAACCAGAGCAGTGCGGTCGCGCCCCACAAGCGCAGCGAGGCCTGAAACATCGGCGGGATTTCAGCGATCGTGGCCTTGATCAGCACCTGCTGCAAGCCCCAAAAAAGACAGCACCCCAGCAGCAGAGAAATGGCCAGGGCGTCGAGTTGGGTTTTACGTGCGTTCATCCAGGCAACGTCACAGCGGATGCTCGGTATAAAACCTGCCGCCGTGGTACAGCAGCGGGGACGCGCCTTCGCGGTGGCTGCAGCGCTCGACTTCACCGACAAAAATCACGTGGTCACCTTCCTGGTAACGACTGCGGTTAAAACATTCAAAGCTGGCAGCGGCGCCCGCCAGCAGGGGCGCGCCTGCCACGCCGTCGGCAAAAACCACGCCATCCCAGCGGTCAGTGCGCTTGCCGGCAAAACGCTCAGCCAGCTCTTTTTGGTCAGCCGCCAGAATGTTGATGGCGTAGTGTGAGCCAGTGCTGAAGGCCGCCATGGAGCTGGCTGCCTGCGCCAGGCTCCACAACACCAGCGGCGGCGCAAGCGACACGGAGTTAAAGGAGTTGGCGGTCAACCCCACCAACTCACCGGTGGCTGTGCGCGCAGTGACGATCGTCACGCCTGTGGCAAACATGCCCAGTGACGCGCGAAACTCAGCGCTTGAAAACCCGGGTGCCTGGGCTTGGGTGGATTGCGAGGGTGTGGAGAGAACGTTGGGCATAAAAATGTTGGTGACTTCATGCATTTTGCCTCAGCCCTGCGTGCTGCGTTGCCAGCGCGTGGCCTAAACTGGCGCATGCGTTTCAGTTCCTCATTCGCGGTGATCGCGGCAGTTTTGTCGACCTGGGTACAGGCTCAGGCCGCCGGACCGTGCGACGAGTTTGTAGCCCGGCTGCCCAACGTCAAGCGTGCGCTGTGCGACGCTACCCATTTGCAGCCCAGCATGGCCAGGTCCGTTGAAGGCCGAACACTGTGGACGCGCGACATCAAGGCTGATGACAACCCCCGCCACCCAAGCCTTCGCGTGCTGGTCATTGGCGCCATTCATGGGGACGAGCTGTCATCGGCATCGGTAGCGATGCACTGGTTGCGGTTTGCCGAACAAGGCGTGTTTGACCTGCCGCAAGCCGTGCACTGGCGCTTTATTCCGGCGCTGAATCCGGATGGGCTGTTTCATCAACCGCCGCGCCGCGTCAATGCCAACGGGGTAGACCTGAACCGCAACTTCCCCACCCCCAACTGGGAGCGTGACGCCAAAACGTACTGGGAAAAACGCACCCGAAAAGACCCGCGCCGTTACCCAGGCGTCAAACCCCTTTCAGAGCCAGAGTCCCGGTTTTTGCATGAAGAAATGCAGCGCTTCAATCCGCAGCTCATCGTCAGCATTCACGCACCCTATGGTGTGCTGGATTTTGACGGCCCCAAAAATGGTGGTTTTGTGCCGCCCTCACGATTGGGCCGCCTGTATCTGGACCAAGTCGGCATTTTTCCGGGCTCGCTGGGCAACTACGGCGGCGTTTATAAAGGCGTACCCGTGGTCACGGTCGAGCTGCCCAATTCGACCCGCACCCCGCTGGATGCCGAGATGCGCCAGATGTGGCTGGACTTGCTGCGCTGGATGAGCGAGCGCGTTGGCGAACGTGCAGGGCCAGCAGGCGCAGGATCAGCACCTGCGCGAGTTCCATAATTTGACGCTATTATTTTAATAGCTGCTTGCGCACGCTTTCATTGGCTTAGCGGCCGATTTGATGGGTAAAAAAGCTGTTTTTACGGTACATCACATCGCTGCCCGGGCATGGATGCCAAGGGCCATAAGCCTTTTGCGCATTGAAATAACGTCGGTATCCTTGCTTAGCAAAAGAGCACGATGCTGCACCGCCAGGTCAATAAATTTCTGGTCGTCTGGATCGCTGCACGTCACGCTGGCCTTGGGCGCCACATCGACCAGACGGGTGTGCCGGTCAAATTGGGCGATGACGTCATCGGCGTCTAGTTTGTAAAACGCCAGCCGGGCTGCGATTTTGGAGTAGGCCAATACGCGGGCCAGCTCGTCCCGCATGGGCTGCGTGGCCAGCCAGTCGATGGTTTTGTCGGCCATCGCCTGGCGCAAGGGTTCGGCCGCCGGGTCGTTAAAAACAAAAACGTCAAGGACGATGTTGGTGTCCAACACAAGGACTTCAACCATCACGACGCCTTTTTCTCCCGCGCTGAGCCGGCCACCATGTCAAACCTGAACAGGCGGCACTCGATCGGGCCGTTCCACATGGGCACGCGGCGTGATTCTTTCAGGCGCATTTTGTTGGGCAGCTTGAGGTCTGGCGTGAGCACGTGGGCGGTCCAGCCGGCGTAGTTTTTCTTCCAGTGGGTGGCGAGCTTGGGAAAGAAGTCATTCGCTTCTTCGCCGCTGCCGGTTTGCGCGAGTTCACGGCCTTTGGGTTGTTCGCTCGTCTTGCCGGACTGAACAGGCAGGCCAAACTCATCAATCGCCTGGCCCTGAAACTGACTGCGTCTTTGCGAATGATGGGGCACACCCGCAGCTCCCGCCACATCGATGCGTTCACCGTACGGCGGGTTAACCAGCATCACGCCAGAGGCCACAGGCGGCATGCGCTCCAGCGCGTCACCGCCCCGGAACTGCACCGCGCCCACCACGCCTGCGCGCTCGGCATTGCGTTTGGCAAAGTCCACCATCCTGAAAGACACGTCGCTGCCAAACACTTCGGCGGTTGGCTCGGTGATGAGCGCTTCTGCCTGGTCCAGCAGACCCTCCCACACGTGCGCCTGATAAGGCAGGTATTTTTGAAATGCAAACTTGCGGTTGATGCCCGGAGCGATGTTGCAGGCGATCTGCGCAGCTTCAATCGCAATCGTGCCAGAACCGCAGCACGGGTCATACAGCGCCACGCCCTGTTTGCACAATTCGTCCCAGCCGCTAGCTGCAATCATGGCGGCGGCTAGCGTTTCTTTCAGAGGTGCTTCGCCCACGTCTTCACGCCAACCTCGTTTGAAAAGCGGCTCGCCCGAGGTGTCGATGTACACCGTCACGGTGTCGACTGTCAGGTGAACATACACCCGTACATCGGGCCAGCGCGTGTCGACACTCGGGCGCACATCATCGTGTTTGTGCCGAAAACGGTCGGCTATCGCGTCCTTGATTTTCAGAGCAGCGAAGTTCAGACTGGTCAGCGGACTGTGTTGGGCGGTTATTTCGACCTTGAAGGTTTGTTGAGGGGTGAACCAGATCTCCCACGCCACGTTGGCCGCTGCGTTGTACAGGTCTTGCTCGCTGCGGTACTGGTTGTGCGCCAGTTCAATCAGCACGCGCTGAGCCAGGCGGCTGTGCAGATTAAGCTGCAAGGCGTCGCGCCAAGAACCCGCCAGCTGCACCCCCGCGCGCCAAGCCTTGGGGGCCGTGCCCGTGATGCGCTGGACTTCAGTCGCCAGCAGCGCTTCAACGCCAGCGGCGCAGGGTAAAAACAATTGAAGTTGATTCATAAAGATTTGCGTAGGTTGGCTGGCGCAATGCGCAGTGCCTCGCGGTATTTGGCCACGGTGCGGCGTGCGCATTCAATGCCCTGCTCTTTGAGCATTTCTGAAATCTGGTTGTCGCTGAGCGGTTTTTTCAGGTTCTCGACAGCGACAAATTGTTTGATGAGCGCGCGCACGGCCGTGCTGGAGGCGTTGCCACCGGTCTCTGTGCCCAACGCTGAGCCGAAAAAGTATTTCAGCTCAAACGTGCCGAAAGGCGTGTTCATATACTTGGCGGTTGTCACCCGGGAAATGGTGGACTCATGCAGACCCAGCTCGTCGGCGATCTCGCGTAGCACCAGCGGGCGCATCGCCAGCTCGCCATGGGTAAAAAAGTTTTTTTGCCGTTCAACAATGGCGGTGCTGACGCGCAGGATGGTGTCAAACCGCTGCTGGATGTTTTTGATAAACCAGCGCGCCTCTTGCAGGCGCTGCTGCATGGCCTGTGCGCTGCTGCCTTTGTGCTGCTTCATGGCGTTGGCATAAATGTCGTGAACCTTCAGGCGCGGCATCACGTCGCTGTTCAGCGTTACTTTAAAGCCCCGCCCCGCCTTGACAACAATGACATCGGGCACAACCACGTTGCGTTCAACATTCGCAAAGCGCCGGCCCGGTTTGGGGTCCAGCCGCCCAATCACGCCGATGGCGCTTTTGATCACAGCTTCCGGAAAACCGCATAGCTGCGACAGGCGCTTGACGTCGCGTTTGGCCAAAAGCTCCATCGGCTGTTTGCACATGGCTAGGGCTGCGCGCGTCTCCTCAACGTCCTTACAGTCCAGCAATTGCAGGCTCAGGCATTCAGCCATGTTGCGAGCGCCCACGCCCGCCGGCTCCATGTGGTGCAGCAAGCTCAAGGCCATGGCGAAATGCTGCTCGAGCTCTTCGGTTTGCGCCAAATCTCCCCCGGCAAGACCACTGGCCAGTGACGTGAGACTGTCTTCCAGGTAGCCATCGTCGTTGAGCGATTCAATCAAAAAGTGCAGCGCAGCGCGGTCAATGTCCGACAGCCGCAAACTCAGCGACTGGCGGTGCAGGTGCGCCTGCAGGGTCTCGTGCTCACCCGTGAGGTCGGACGCTTCGGCATCGCTGTCGTCAATATTGTTTTTGCGCGGGGCAGCGTCGTTGCCCCACTCGCCGTCATCGGGCGCAGACTCGACGGAGCCGTCGCCTTCCCAGCTTTCTTCAAGCTTGGGCTCGGTTGTCTCCTCTGAGGCCTTTTCAGGTGTATTTTGGGTATCGTTTGATGCTGTAGCCGTTATTTCATATGCGCCAGCAGCTATGAAATCAGGAGCGGCTTCAAATTCCTGCACGTCTTGACTGATGGGTGCGTCGGGCTGCTCCAGACCAAATTCTTCCCGCGGCGCAGCGTCTTCGTTGATTTCGAGAAACGGGTTTTCGTCGAGCATCTGCTCGACTTCCTGGCTTAATTCCAGCGTAGAGAGCTGTAGCAACCGAATCGATTGCTGCAACTGCGGCGTGAGCGCCAAATGCTGCGAAACGCGTAACGAAAGACCCTGCTTCATGAGGGTGGCTACATTCGAAAGTGTTCGCCCAAATATACGCGGCGTACATCGGCATTGTTCACAATCTCGGACGGCGTGCCTTTGGCCAGCACATGGCCGTCGCTGATGATGTAGGCGTGGTCGCAAATACCCAGCGTTTCACGGACGTTGTGGTCCGTGATGAGGACGCCGATGCCGCGTGATTTTAAAAAGCCGATGATGCGCTGGATCTCGATCACGGCAATCGGATCAATACCGGCAAACGGTTCGTCGAGCAAAATAAACCGTGGCTGAGTGGCCAGCGCCCGCGCAATCTCGACGCGGCGGCGCTCCCCGCCAGACAAGGCCAAAGCCGGCGAGTCGCGCAGGTGGTCTACCCGGAGATCCTTGAGCAGGGCGTCCAGACGTTCTGCAATCGCGCTCTTCGACAAGGGCTTGCCTGCGTCGTCCAGCTGCAGTTCCAGCACGGCGCGTACATTTTCTTCAACGTTGAGCTTGCGAAAAATCGAGGCTTCCTGCGGCAAATAACTCAGGCCGAGGCGCGCGCGGCGATGGATGGGCATGTGCTCAACAGAACTGCCATCGATCGTGATCTCGCCTGCGTCAGCACGCACCAGACCCACAATCATGTAAAACGAGGTGGTCTTGCCTGCCCCGTTGGGGCCCAGCAGGCCCACCACCTCGCCGCTCTCAACGCTCAGCGACACGTCCCGCACCACCTTGCGGCTGCCATAGGACTTTTGAAGACCCGTCGCCACCAGGCGGCTGGCTGGCGTGTCCGATTCCGGAGCGCTGGCCCGAAGCGTGAACGGCTCAGCCGGTGCGCTGTTTTTTAAATCTCCCAAATCCATAGCCGCTTACTTCTTGTCCATGCCAATTGCTGGACTGGCGCGCAGAACAGCAGGCGGTGCAGGAGCAGCAGGCACCGGGCCACCCGCGGCAGAGGCAGCGATACGCGGTGACAGCAAGGCGCGAACGCGGCCACCTGGATTGCCGGCCGAGCGGTTTTGCGGCCCGCCGTCGACAGTAAAGACGTCTGTCTTGTTGTCGTAGTTGATTTGGGAGCCGGTGGTCTCATCAGCCAGTACGGCACCGTTGTAGCGGCGCATGACGGCGTTGCGGATGAACTTGACCACATCCTGCTTGCTGTCGTATTCAATTCGCTCACCCTCCCCCTCAATGAACTCGTCGAGCCCGTCGCGCTTTTTGCGGTAGTAAGCCAGCTTGCCAGGCGCGGCGACCGACACCGCCTGCTGGTAGCCTTCCGGGTCCTGCCTCACATCCACCCGCTCGCCACGGATGATGGTGCTGCCCTTGGTGATGACCACGTTACCGGTAAAAACACTGGTTTGCTTCAGATCGTCATAGCGCAGGGCATCTGCCTCGGCGTTCATGGGCTTGTCCCGGTCGGCGTTTTCAGCACGGGCGGCGCCAAGACCGAAGGACGCGAGCGCCATCAGGGCAACGATAGGAATGAGGGAGGTTTTCATAAAGGCACGAATCTTGCTGCTTTGTTTGAAAGCATTGTAGCCATGCAAGTCGTGCGTTACGGGTTGCCCCTGCAGCTTTGCAGGGGCTTTGCGTCCAAAACGCGGTTTGTTCCGCGCGTTTATTTACCTTTGCGCGCCAAGCCGATGAGATAGTCTGTCACCACCAGCGCGCGTTCCATGGTTTGTGCCACTGAGCCCGACGTGTAGTACTTGCCGGCCACGCCCAGCGCAGGCACACCGTCGACCTTGTACGAGTCCTGCAGCAAGGTTGCTTTGCGGGTTTTGGTCGCCACGGGGAAGGAGTTGTACGCCTCGGTGAATTTTTCCTTGTTGATGCCCTGCTTTTCGGCCCAGGCCGTCACGAGCTCGGTCGTATTCAGGGGCTGACGCTCGTTGTGAATGGCACTAAACACCTTGGTGTGCAACTCTTCAACCTTGCCCATGGCCTCCAGCACAAAGTACAGGCGCTGTTGCGGCTCAAAATCAGGCCGGAAAGCCACCGGTGCGCGGCGCAACACCACATCTTTTGGCATTTTTTTGACCCACTCCTGAAGCTGCGGCTCAAACCGGTTGCAGTGCGGGCAGCTGTACCAGAAAAATTCAACGACCTCGATCTTGCCGGCACCAGCCTCGGTAGGCGCGGGCTTGTCCAGCACTAAAAAGTCGGCGCCTTCTTGCGGTGGCTTGCCCTGGGCAAAAGCGACTGGGGCCGCAAAAGTGCCTGTGGTGGCCAGGGCGGCGGCTGTGATTGAAAACTCGCGTCGTTGCATTTGTCTTACTCCAGAAAATTATTTGTCTGACCTCTTAGGCCGGCCATACAGCAAAAAGTTCAGCGCTGCACCCTGACAAGAGCCGTTTCTACGGAATTCCCGTCCAGCTTGTCCTTGACTTTATCGGCATCATCCTTTTTGTCGAAAGGCCCCAGGCGTACCCGGTACACCGTCCGTCCCGACTGCTCGCGCTCTGTTACTTTGGCCTGAAACCCCATCAGTGACAACTTGGCACGCTGTTGCTCAGCATCTTCGGGCGTTCTGAAAGCGCCTGCCTGGATGAAGTAACTGAACGGGTCAGCGCCTGACGTGGATGACGCAGCGTCTGGTTTGGCGTCAGGCTTTACGTCGGCCTTACCTTGCGTTTTACCTGCGGCCTTGGCTTTGGCCAGGTCGCCCAGCGGGTCGCTCGACGTTTTGGATGCGGTTGTTGCAGAGGCAGCAGCCGCGGGCGTTGGCGCAGCGCCAACCACGCCAGACACAACCGGTGCCGGCTTGACCGGGTTTTTACCTCCGAGTGAAATATTCGGGTCCCAGTCCTTGTTCTTTTTGGCTTCAGCGGCATCGCTTTCTGCGCTGCGAGGCTGATTTTTGTTTAAGAACGGCACCGGCACCTTGGTCACATACACCGCCACTGCCAGTGCGGCACCCAGCCCAATAAGCGCGCCAATGATGAGGCCGAGCAATGTGCCGCCGCGTTGTTGTTTGCCAAAAGAAGTTTTCATTAATCGTCCGTTCACATCTTGCGGGGGGCACTGACGCCTAGCACCGCCAAGCCATTGTGCAACACCTGCGCAGTAGCAGCCACCAAGCCCAAGCGCGCCAGTTTGACCGGCTCGTCATCGACCAGAATTCGCTCGGCATCGTAATAGCTGTGGTAGCAGGCAGCCAGTTCGCGCAGGTAAAACGCCACATCGTGCGGCGCAAAGCCGCTTGCGGCATGGGTCAGCATGTCGGGGTATTTGGCAATCAACAACATCAGGGCCTGCGCCTGCGGGCTGGTCAGAGGTGACAGGTCAACGGATTTAAGCGTTGCCTCGTCACCGCCCCAGGCCGTGAGGACCGAGCAAATCCGCGCATGCGCATACTGCACGTAGTAGACCGGGTTTTCGTTGTTTTTGGCTAACGCCAGGTCAATGTCAAAAATGTACTCGGTATCAGGCTTGCGGCTGAGCAAGAAAAAGCGAACTGCATCGGCACTGGTCCATTCAATCAGGTCGCGCAACGTCACGTAGCTGCCTGCGCGCTTTGAAATTTTGACCTCTTCACCGTTGCGCATCACCCGCACCATGGTGTGGAGCACGTAGTCGGGGTAGCCTTGAGGCACGCCCATGCTGGCTGCTTGCAGGCCTGCGCGCACGCGGGCAATGGTGCCGTGGTGGTCCATCCCCTGAATGTTGATGGCGCGACTGAAGCCGCGCTCCCACTTCGCCAAGTGGTAAGCCACGTCTGGGACAAAGTAGGTGTAAGTGCCGTCGCTCTTTTTCATCACGCGGTCCTTGTCGTCGCCGTAGTCAGTCGACTTGAGCCACAGTGCGCCGTCAGCTTCAAACGTTTTGCCGGCGTCCTTCAGTTTCGCGACCGCGGCGTCAACGCGGCCCGAGCTGTACAGGCTGGACTCCAAGTAGTAATTGTCAAAGCGCACTGAAAATGCCTGCAAATCCAGGTCCTGTTCACGTCTTAAATACGCCACCGCAAACTGGCGAATCGAATCCAGGTCATCGATATCGCCCGACGCGGTAAATTCGCGGTCGTCAGACTTGACGGTTTTTTGGGCGATAAAGTCAGCCGCAATGTCGGCAATGTAGTCACCGTTGTAGGCCAGCACGGGCCATTCCGCATCGCCGGGCTTGATGCCTTTGGCGCGCGCCTGCGTGCTGGTTGCCAAGGTCTGGATTTGCACCCCGGCATCGTTGTAGTAGAACTCGCGGTAGACACGAACACCCTGCGTCACAAACAAGTTGCAAATCGCATCGCCAAGCGCAGCCTGCCGGCCGTGGCCCACATGGAGGGGCCCGGTTGGGTTGGCCGAGACAAACTCAACCACGGTGGCCTGACCCGCTACTTGTGACTTAACACCGTATTGCGTGCCAGCCAGCAACACTTCACGGACGGTTTCTTGCTTGGCCTCAGGTTTGAGCCGGATGTTGATAAACCCCGGTCCCGCTATTTCAATGTCTTGCACCCAGCGCTCAAAAGCCGGCTGCATGAGCAAGTTGGCGCGCAGTGCCTCGGCCACCTGACGCGGGTTTTGTTTCAGCCCCTTGGCCAGTTGCATGGCCGCGGTACAGGCAAAGTCACCATGGGCTGCCATTTTGGGGGATTCAAACGCAGCTTTGTCGCCTGCACCGGGGGAAAGTTGTTCAAGCCCGGCACTGAGGGCGGCGAGCAAATCATTTTTAATCGAGAGCATCGCCAGATTTTACGTTCACCCCGCTTTTAGGCCGCGTCATCGAACTTGCAGCGATGAGCGTTATGTGATGGAATCCAAAATGGTATTCAAAACGTGCCTAGCATTTCATACAACCCACCTGGAGCTCCCATGAAAAGACTTATTTCCCTGTTGGCCGTCGCTTTTGCTTTTTCTTTTGGTATGGCTGCACACGCTGCTGACGGCGACGCCAAAACCGCACAGCAAACCAAAATGGGCACCTGCAACAAAAACGCTGAAGGTAAAAAAGGCGATGAGCGCAAAGCCTTCATGAAAGAGTGCCTGAGCGCCAAAGCTGAGCCAGCCACCCAGCAAAGCAAAATGAAAACCTGCAACGTTGATGCCAAAGACAAAAAGGGCGACGAGCGCAAGGCCTTCATGAAAGAGTGCCTGAGCAAAAAACCCGCGTAATTTGCCTTACACCAACCTGGCCAGCGACCTGAGCTCTTCAGGCGTTGTGCTGGGCAGGCCAAA
>JANNYZ010000017.1:0-62963 GCA_031410335.1 Polaromonas sp.
ACATCAAGCCTGTCAACGCCCGCCAGATTAATGGCCAAAAGCAGCACCATGACCAGCGCGAATCCGGTAACGGCCACTTTGACCAGCTTGTCCAGGCCAAAGCGTGCACTCAAGTGCCCGGTGAACTGCGACACGCCTATAAAAGCCGCAGCGTTGGCTGCAAACGCAATGCTGTACTGGCGCGGGGTCAGGCCGTAATGGTCAATCATCACAAACGACGAATTGGCCAGGTAGGCAAAAAAGCTGGAGATACCAAAAGCACCGATGAACACCAGACCCAAAAAATGCCGGTCACGCAGCAAAATGCCATAGCTTTTGATGGCACTGCCCAGGCTGCTGCCCAGCCGCTCTTTGGGCGGGCGGGTCTCTTCCAGGCTGGTCGCCAGCAGGACCAGGCCCAGCAGTCCTGCGATGGTTACCGCCCAAAACACACTGCGCCAGCCAGCCCATTCAATCAGCAGGCTGCCCGCCAGCGGGGCCAGAATGGGCGACACGCTGAAGACCAGCATCAACAGCGACATGAGCCGTGCAGCGTCATGGCCGGTGTGCAGGTCGCGCACCACGGCTCGGGGTATCACCATGCCGGCGCTGGCACCCAGCCCCTGCACAAAGCGCAGCACGACCAGCGTGTGAATGTCAGGCGCCATGGCACAGCCCACGCTGCTGACAGCGAAGAGAGCCAGGCCAAAGTAAAGGGGCAGCTTGCGCCCGAACATGTCTGACAGCGGCCCGTAAATGATTTGCCCAATGCCCAGCGATATGAAAAAAGCCATCAAACTGGCTTGCACCGCACCCATGGACGCGCCCAGACTTTGCCCAATCGACGGCAGGGCCGGCAGGTACATGTCGATGGCAAACGGGCCAATGGCTGACAGCAGCCCGAGCACGAGCGCGATTTTGAAGAAGTTTGTTTTCATGTCGTCGGCTTTAGAAAAAAGACCGGGGGCTGGGGTTGGGGCCAATGCGGTGTAAAACCGATTGGCGGAAGCTGTGAGATTCGAACTCACGGAGGACTCGCATCCTCGGCAGTTTTCAAGACTGCTGCATTCAACCGCTCTGCCAAGCTTCCAACGCTTGTAGTTTAACAGCTTGAAGCGGCCGCATTCGTTGCCTGGGTGCTGATTGGCAGCGGTTTAAAGCCTCTTTTGACATGCTTTTTAGGGCTCCAGGTCAATGAGTACATGTGCAAGCAGCTACTTAATTCATAGCATTGGCTGAGATTTTCCGTTCACTGAAAGCTGCCCGAGCGTCCAAAATGGTCTGGCGGTGCGTGTCGGCCCAGGTCCATACACCGCAGAACGCTTCGCCCAGGCTACGGCCCAGAGGGGTCAGTTCGTAGTCAACCCGGGGTGGCACGACGGGGTAAACGGTGCGCAGCACCAGGCCGTCAGCCTCCATCTGGCGCAGGGTTTTGGTCAGCATTTTCTGGCTGACATCGCCTATCAGTTCGCCCAGGCGGGTAAAGCGCAGCTTGCCGTGCTCTTCCAGCGTTTCGAGTGCCAGCATGGTCCATTTGTCGGCCACACGGCCAATGATGCCCCTCACCAGTGCTTGCAACTCGGGGTCCACCGTATTGATCAGCGGTGGCTGTCCGGGAAGCTTTGGCTGTTGTGGGCTAGTCTTGCTCATTTCAAATTCACACTCTCTTTTGGGTAAGTATGTCACTTTTCTGCGCCTACTTCCTTTTGGTTTGTGAAAGTTCTACCATCGCGTCCTTCATCGACCTACATTGATTTATTCACAGGAAACACATCATGCAAATGGCCCACAACACGATTTTGATCACCGGCGGCGCCAGCGGCATTGGCCGCGCACTGGCTGAAGCTTTTCACGCGCTGGGAAACCAGGTCATCATTGCAGGCCGCCGCCAGGCACTGCTGGACGAGGTCGCCGCCGCCAACCCCGGCATGGTGTCCAGCGTGCTGGATGTTGGCAGCGCCAGCGACATTGAGCGTTTTGCGGCACAAGTCAAACAAGACCACCCGGCGCTCAATGTGGTGATTCACAACGCGGGCATCATGGTAGGGGAGGATGTGCAGACCGATTCAGCCGCCACCGCTGAAGTCACCATTGCCACCAATTTGCTGGGGCCGATCCGTTTGAATACGGCGTTGCTGCCGTTGCTGCTCAAGCAATCGCAAGCCACTGTGATGACCGTCTCTTCGGGTCTAGCCTTTTTGCCGCTGGCCACCACGCCCACCTACAGCGCGACCAAGGCGGCGATTCACTCGTACACACAGTCGCTGCGCTACCAGCTCAAGGATACGACTGTGCAGGTGCTGGAACTGGCCCCGCCCTACGTACAGACCGGGCTGATGGGCGCACGGCAGGCCAGTGACCCGCATGCCATGCCGCTCAAAGAGTTCATTGCCGAAGTGATGAGCTTTTTGACGAACTCTCCAAACGCCGCGGAAATCCTGGTGGAGCGGGTCAAGCCGTTGCGCTTTGCTGAGACCAACGGGGGTTATGACGGGTTTTTCAAAACCTTCAATGACGCTATGGCGGCTGCTGGCGTGGGGAAGTGAGGGAGCGGCTGGGGCGTACTTAGAGGTCTCAAGCCAGGCAAAACGGCATAAAAATAGCATAAAAAAACCTTTTCAAGCGTCAAAAGTGCTTGCAAGCCAATGAAAATGTGCGCAAGCAGCTTCTTTTTTAATAGCAACTGATTTTCCCATGTTGCCACGCCAGTCGCGCCCTATCATTGCAGCATGGCCACAGGAGAAGCACCACCGACATCGACACCCGGCACGGAGTCCGCTGGGTCGGTCTCCCCTGTGCAGCGCGTTATCAAGGTGCGGCGTGACTACAACAGCTGGGTGGCCAGCGAGACGATGGAAGACTACGCGCTGCGCTTTACGCCGCAGCGCTTTCGCAAGTGGTCGGAGTGGCGGGTCGCCAACACGGCGTTTGGTGCGGCCTCGTTTCTGATTCTGGAAGCCGTCGGTGCCACGCTGCTGGTGAAATATGGTTTTACCAATGCGTTTTGGGCCATTTTGGCGACTGGGCTGATTATTTTCATGGCTGGTTTGCCGATCAGCATTTATGCCGCGCGCTACGGTGTGGACATGGACTTGCTCACG
This sequence comes from Polaromonas sp., assembly GCA_031410335.1. Classification (GTDB taxonomy): domain Bacteria; phylum Pseudomonadota; class Gammaproteobacteria; order Burkholderiales; family Burkholderiaceae_C; genus Polaromonas. The sequence goes on from JANNYZ010000017.1 coordinate 3,081, forward strand.
CGGGGCGCGGGTTTTGGCTACATTGGCTCGACGCTCACATCGCTGATTTACGCATCATTCACCTTCATCTTTTTTGCACTCGAAGCGGCCGTGATGGCCTATGCGCTGGAGCTGGCGTTGAACATTCCGCCCAGTTGGGGTTACTTGATATGCGCGCTGGTGGTGATTCCACTGGTGACCCACGGCGTATCGGCCATCAGCCGCCTGCAGGTCTGGACGCAGCCGCTGTGGCTGGTGATGCTGGTCGTGCCGTTTGTCTATGTGCTGGTGAAAGACCCTACGGCTTTTACGGGCGTGCTGGGCTATGTGGGGCAAAAGCAAAACAGCGGTAGCGGCGGGTTTGACGTGATGCTGTTTGGCGCAGCCCTCACAGTGGGTATTGCGCTCATCACGCAAATTGGTGAGCAGGCGGATTACTTGCGCTTCATGCCCGTGCAGACGGTGGCCAACCGCTGGCGCTGGTGGGGCGCGGTGTTGGTCGGCGGGCCAGGCTGGGTGATTTTGGGGGTGGCCAAAATGCTGGGCGGCGCGCTGCTGGCGTACTTGGCCATCTCGCACATGGTGCCCATTGACCGTGCTGTCGACCCGAACCAGATGTATCTGGCGGCCTATGAATATGTGTTTCCCAACTATGGCTGGGCCGTAGCGGCGACTGCGCTGTTCGTGGTGATATCGCAGCTCAAAATCAATGTGACGAATGCCTATGCTGGCTCGCTGGCCTGGTCGAATTTTTTCTCGCGCGTCACGCACAGTCACCCGGGCCGCGTGGTGTGGGTGGTGTTCAACACGCTGATTGCCTTCATGCTGATGGAGATGAATGTGTTTCAGGCTCTGGGTGATGTGCTGGGGCTGTATTCGAACATCGCCATTGCCTGGATGATGGCGGTGGTGGCTGACCTGGTGATCAACAAACCGCTGGGCCTGTCGCCGCCGGGCATTGAGTTCAAGCGTGCGTATTTGTACGACATCAACCCTGTGGGGGTAGGGGCGATGGCTTTGGCATCCGTGCTGTCAGTGACTGCGCATTTGGGCATGTATGGCGAGATGGCGCAAGCATTTTCGGCGGTGATTGCGATGACAACAGCTTTTGTTGCTGCGCCCTTGATCGCCTGGGCTACCAAAGGCAAGTACTACATTGCGCGCAAGCCAGATGACGCTTCTTACAAACGCTACACCACCCAAAAATGCGTGATCTGCGAGCGCGATTACGAAGGCCCGGACATGGCACATTGCCCGGCCTACCGGGGGCCGATCTGCTCTTTGTGCTGCACGCTGGATGCGCGTTGCGGCGACTTGTGCAAGCCCGAGGCCAGCCTGTCGGTGCAGTGGTCGGGTGCGCTGCGCTGGCTGCTGCCGCGCCGCATCTGGCCTTATCTTGATACAGGCCTGGGCCACTTTTTGCTGCTCATGCTGATCATCGTGCCGCTGCTGGCCAGCGTGTTTGGCTTGCTGTACCACCAGGAGGTCAACCCCATCGGTGTGCTGACGGACCCAGCAGCGTCTGAGGCGGCCCTGCGCTCAGGCTTTTTAAAGGCCTTCATGGCACTGATGGTGATTGCGGGTCTGGTCGCCTGGTGGCTGGTGCTGGCGCACAAAAGCCGGCAGGTCGCGCAAGAAGAGTCAAACCGGCAAACCCATTTGCTGATGCAAGAGATTGAATCGCACCGCCAAACCGACGAAGCACTGCAAGAGGCCAAGCGGGTGGCAGATCATGCCAACCAGGCCAAGAGTCGCTACATCAGCGCCATCAGCCATGAGCTGCGCACGCCGCTTAACAGCATTTTGGGCTGCGCACAGCTGATGGGCCAGGACGCAGGTATTCCGCCGCATCGCAAGCAGGCAGTGAGTGTTATCAAGCGTGGCGGCGAGCATTTGCTGCAGCTGATTGAAGGCACGCTCGATATTGCCCGCATTGAGGCAGGCAAGCTCACGCTGAACCCCCGGCCGATGCCGTTCGCCGATTGTGTGCATGAAATGGCCGGCATGTTTGAGCTGCAAGCGGCAGCCAAAGGCCTGCGCTTTGGTTTTGAAGTCAATGGCAATTTGCCAGACATGGTGCGGGCTGATGAAAAGCGCGTGCGCCAGATTTTTATCAACCTGCTGGGCAACGCCATCAAGTTCACAGCGCAGGGGCAAGTCACTTTTAAATTACGGTATGCGCGCGAGATGGCGCATATCGACATTGAAGACACCGGGCCCGGCATGAGCCAGGCCGAGCTGGCGCATATTTTTGAACCCTTTTCTCGCGGGCATCATGATGATGCCGGTGTTCACAACGCCAACACCCATCCGGGCGCAGGTTTGGGTTTGACGATTGCCAAAATGCTGACCGATCTGATGGGTGGCGAGATGACCGTGGTCAGCACGCCGGGGCAAGGCTCGGTCTTCAGGGTGCGCCTGTTCTTGCCTGAAGTGCGCGGCAGCAGCAAACCCATTGCAGCGACGCCCAAGCGCCAGCCGCGTGGCTATGCGGGCCCGCGCCGCAAACTGCTGGTGGTTGACAACGAAGAGCCTGACCGCGAACTGATGGTGCAACTGCTGCAGCCCATGGGCTTTGAACTGCGGCTGGCGGCCAGTGGGCACGACTGCCTGGACTTGCTGGCCGCAGGCTATCGGCCTGACGCGATTTTTATGGACCTGGCCATGCCCGGCATTGACGGCTGGGAGACGATACGCCGGCTGCGTGTTGACGGCCATCTGTCTATTGCCTTGGCGATTGTTTCGGCCAACGCCTTTGACAAGGGTTTGCACAATGATTTTGGCGTTCGCAGTGAAGATTTCATCGTCAAGCCCTACCGTCATACCGAGCTGTTTGACTGGCTGGAGCGGCGCTTGCAGCTCACGTGGCTGTACGAGCTGCCTGTGTCTGTAGCCCCTGACTCGGCTGTGGTACAGCTTGCTTTGCCAGACGCACAGCAACGTGCGGCCTTGCTGGAGGTGGTGAACCTTGGGTTCTACAGGGGCATCATGAACACGCTTGACGAGATTGAAAAGCACAGCCCCCAAGCCCAGAAGTTTGTCGAAGACATGCGGGCCCTTGCCCGGCAGTTTCAGTTTGAGGCCATGGCTCGGCAATTGACGGACAGCCAAGCCAATGCGTGAAGACCCCCTTCACCGTGCGCTTGACCGTGCCAATAGCGACGTGGTGCTGATTGTGGACGACGTGCCCGACAACCTGTCGGTGCTGCACGATGCGCTCGACGAATCAGGCTACACCGTGCTGGTGGCTACCAATGGCGAAGCCGCTTTGCAACGCGCTCGACAGGCCTTGCCTGACATCGTGCTACTGGATGCCATGATGCCCGGCAAGGACGGGTATGAGGTAGCCAAGCGACTCAAAGCCATGCCTGAAACAGCGCATATTCCCATCGTGTTCATGACGGGATTGACGGAAACGGAATACTTGGTGGCAGCATTGGATGCAGGTGGTGTGGACTACGTGACCAAGCCCATCAAGCCCAAGGAAGTGATGGCCCGTATGGGTGTGCACTTGCAGGGTGCACGCAGCGCCCGGCAAGCGGCCCAGCAAGCCGGCCAGGCGCGCAGCGCGCTGGATGCGTTTGGCTACGCCAGCATCACGGTACGGCTAGACCGCCAAGGCGAGGGCAAACTGACCTGGCAAACGCCGCTGGCTCGTGACCTGCTGCTGACTTATTACGGGACATCGGCCCCACAGGTGCCTGAGCCGCTGCTGGTCTGGCTGAGCAAGCATGTGCTGGGAGGCGTGCCGCAGGTCGAACCCCCGCGCCTTTTGATGGAACTCGGCAAACGCCGCCTGAGCTTTCGCCTGCACCAGCGTACCGACGATGCTTATGACGAAGGAGGTGGCGGCACTGGTGACTGGCTGATCGTGATGCGGGAAACCTCGGAAGACGCGATTGTTGAAGCCATGAGCCTGAGCTTCAAGCTCACCGCACGCGAGGCCGAGGTGCTTTACTGGGTTATTAAAGGCAAGATCAACCGCGACATTGCCGATATTTTGGGCGCCAGCCCCGCTACCGTCAAAAAGCACCTGGAGCGTGTCTATGCCAAGCTGGGTGTCGAGACCCGCACGGCAGCAGCGGGCATGGCCATGAACCGCATCAGGCAGCTGCATCCACAATTTGAAGGATGAAGGTCGATGAAGCGGTTACAATGACATCTTCTGATACGCAACAGCGTTTTAAATCAAAGTTTCCTGCTTTTTTGGCCCACTCAGCCTCAAAGCCTACAAACACCAACCACTCTTTCTTGCATGCACGGCTGACAGCCTTGCGCACACTTGTGGTTCACCCGGCATGCGTTTGCGCATTGCCGTTGAATTGAAACCCAATCACCGTTGACGAAACCGTGCGACTCGGGCTACGCGAGTTGCTCATTTCCAGGCATTCCGTCTTGGCATTTATTTGCCAGTGAAGAATGCATACGTCTACCCGCCAGATATTTAAAATCAGGCAGAAACCTTTTAGTATTGATTTTTATGATGATTTCCCACAACACCCCTACCCCTGTGACCCAGATGGCGGTAGGCAAGTACCTTGTTTCACCGCTGGCAAAACCGCAAGGCGAAGGCCGCTATGCCGCATCGGTGTCCATCCGCTCAGGCAAGGGCAGCGCAACTTATGACCGGGTGATGCGCTTTTCTACCCTGTTCGACAGCGCCGCCCAGGCATTGCAGTACGCCACAGAGCACGCACTCGGCTGGATCAAGGAGCGCAGCGCTACGGCCTGCGCTTGAAGCCGCTGAACTTGGCATTTAAATTCAGCTTTTAATTTTCGAGGACAATAGGCGCATGGCTAAAGAAGAACTGATTGAAATGCACGGGCTGGTGGACGAGGTTTTGCCCGACTCACGTTTTCGGGTGACGCTCGACAACGGTCACAAACTCGTGGCGTACACGTCCGGCAAGATGCGTAAAAACCATATTCGCATACTGGCGGGTGACCAGGTATCACTCGAACTGTCTCCCTACGACCTCAGCAAAGGCCGCATTACCTTCCGGCATATTGCGGGTCGTGGTCCCGGACCAGGGGCTGGCCCCGGTGGTGGCGCACCGCAGCGCGGTGCGCGCTAACTGCATTTTTTAAACAAAGGCCCTGACAAGGGCCTTTTTGCTTTGTGTACGCTAACCTTGCTGAAGAAAGTAACTGACATGAAAAAAGTTTTTGGTGCCCTGGTGATGTCGCTCCTTGCGCTGGTGTTTCTGTTGTTTTTCATGGGCCGAGCCGGTGCGCAGCAGGTCGGCGAGGTCAGCACGGTCTTCAAGTTGCTCAGCCCAAACGACAAAATTGTGGTTGATGCCTATGACGACCCCAAAGTGGCTGGTGTGACCTGCTATGTATCGCGTGCCAAAACAGGTGGCTACAAAGGCGCACTTGGACTGGCTGAAGACAAGTCGGAAGCATCGATTGCCTGTCGCCAGACTGGCCCCATCACTTTTGCCAAGCCGCTGGACACGCAGGAAGATGTGCTGACAGAGCGTATTTCTCTGGTGTTCAAAAAGCTCAGGGTGGTGCGGATGGTCGATGCACCCCGCAACACGCTGGTGTACCTGACTTATTCAGACCGCCTGATAGAAGGCTCTCCGCAAAACAGCGTGACGGCCGTACCGGTTGATCGGGCCAACAAAATCCCGCTGAAGTAGGCGCTGGCAAACAACGCTGGCAAACAACACTGGGAAATAACGCAGGCTTTACCAGACATTTACGCACTGGCCTGCAAGCCTAAATCAACTGCCAGAGCGGCACGCAATAATCCACCTGAATCAAAATTTTCTGAGGACTCTTCGATGATGCCGCCTGACGAAGCTCAGCCTTCAAGCCCTGATCGGGTCGCTACAAGAACACCTGCCCAAGGCATGAGCCGACGGGGTAAATGGATGGGCGCTGTGATTGCCATCGTGTTGCTGGCCAGCCTGGCGGGGCTGACGTGGTATCTCACGCGGCCTGCTGCGCCAGTGGGTGCCGCAGGTGCTTTCGGCGGGCCAGGTGGGCCGGGTGGCCCAGGGGGGCCAGGGGGCGGTGGAGGCCGCGGTGGTGGTAGCACAGTCGGTGTTGCAACGGCGGAGCGGGCCAGCGTTCCGGTCACGCTGGATGCATTGGGTACGGTCACGCCGCTGGCCACGGCACGCGTGCGGCCGCAGGTGTCGGGTGTGCTTGAAAAGGTGCTTTTCAAGGAAGGCCAGATGGTGCGGGCAGGCGAGTTGCTCGCCACGATTGATCCGCGCCAGTTTGAGCTGGCCCTGGCGCAAGCCACCGGTCAGCGCCAGCGCGATGCAGCGCAACTGGACAGCGCCAGGGTCACCCTGGCGCGGTTCAAGACACTGCTAGAACAGGATTCGATTGCCCGCCAGGAGGTGGATTCCCAAACCGCGCTGGTCAAGCAGCTCGAAGGCACGGTGATGATCGACAACGCCGCCGTGGGGGTGGCGCAGCTGAACCTCAGCTACACCCGTATCACCGCGCCTATCAGTGGCCGCGTCGGTCTACGCGCGGTGGATGTCGGCAACACCATCAGCAGCAGCGACGTCAATGGTGTCGCCATCATCACGCAAGTCATGCCCATGGATGTTGTGTTTGCTGTGCCGCAAGACAGGGTCAGTGATGTGCTCAATGCCGCTAAAACGGACATGCAGGTGCTGGCGATGGACCGCACACGCACCGCAGTCCTGGGCAGCGGCACGTTTGCATCGCTCGACAACCAGATTGACACCACCACCGGTACGGTCAAAGCCAAGGCACGATTTGCCAATGCTGACTCAGCTTTGTTTGCCAACCAGTTTGTCAACATCCAGCTGCGCATCAAGTCGATTGACAACGCGGTGGTTGTGCCTGTGACAGCAGTGCGTCTGGGCGGCAGTGGTGACTACGTGTTTGTGCTCAATGCAGCTGAGCGTACCGTGTCGATTCGGCCCGTGACGCGAGGTCAGGCCACCGGCGAAAAAATGGTGATTGCGTCGGGGCTGAAGGCGGGTGAGCAGGTGATTACCGAAGGTGCAGACCGGCTCAAGGAAGGATCCCGGGTGGCACTGGCGGGTGATGCGCCTCGCGGCGGAGGTCGTCGCCAGGGGGCCAGTGCGCCGCAGGGTGCGTCCAGTGCCGCCGTGCCTGCCGCAAATGTACCGCCTGCCATGCCGCAGCGCGCCGCACCTGCCAATGCAGCGCCCGGTGCGCCCGCAAGCCCACCTCAAGCGGCGGCTGCTCCAGACGTCAAAGCAGCAGGCCCCACGCCCGAGCAGCGCCAGCGAATGCTCGAACAAGTCAAAGACAACCCCGAGGCGTTGGAGCGCCGTAAAAAGTTTCTTGAAAAACTCGACAGCGGCGATGCCGAGGCACTGGAGCGCTGGCAAGGCATGCAGCAGCGCATGCAACAGGGCGGCGGGCAGGGCTTTGGTGCAGGCGGCGGTCAAGGGCGTGAGCGTCCCCCGCAATGAGTCCCTCCAGTCCTTTCATTCTTCGCCCGGTTGCCACATCGCTGCTGATGCTGGCAATCGTGCTGGCCGGGCTGATGGGATTCAAGTTTTTGCCGTTGTCGGCACTGCCGCAGGTCGATTACCCGACCATTCAGGTGCAAACGCTGTACCCCGGTGCCAGCCCCGAGGTGATGGCGCAAACCGTGTCTGCCCCGCTGGAGCGCCAGTTTGGCCAGATGGCAGGGCTGCAGCGCATGAGCTCGACCAGCGCGGCGGGTGTGTCTATCGTCACATTGCAATTTGGCTTGGGCCTGGCACTCGACATTGCCGAGCAGCAGGTGCAGGCCGCCATCAATGCCGGTGGCTCGCTGTTGCCTGCTGACCTGCCAGCACCGCCGGTGTATGCCAAGGTCAACCCTGCCGATGCCCCGGTGCTTACGCTGGCTATCACCTCAGACACGCTGCCGCTTACGGAAGTACAAAATCTGGTCAACACCCGGCTGGCTTTGAAAATCAGCCAGGTTGCTGGCGTGGGTCTGGTCACGCTCAGCGGTGGGCAGCGGCCTGCTGTGCGTATTCAGGCCGACATACGGGCGCTGGCTTCTTATGGTTTGGGGCTGGATGCTTTTCGCACCGCTATTGCAGCTGCGAATGCCAATGCCGCTAAGGGCAGCATTGATGGGCCGTCCAGGTCTTACACCATCAATTCAAACGACCAGCTGGTAGCAGCGAATGACTATAAAAATTTGATCATTGCCTACCGCAACGGCGCGGCGGTTCGGGTGGTGGATGTGGCGCAGGTTGTTGACAGTGCCGAGAACGTCAAGCTGGGTGCGTGGTCAAGCTTGAAGCCTGCGATTATTCTGAACGTGCAGCGCCAGCCCGGTGCCAACGTCATTGCCACCGTCGATGCCATCAAGGCGCGTTTGCCTGAGCTGCAGTCCGGCTTGCCCGCTTCGCTCAAGGTGGATGTACTCAGTGACCGCACGACTGGCATACGCGCATCGGTCATGCACGTACAGATTGAATTGTTGCTGGCCGTGTTGCTGGTGGTGCTCGTGATTTTTGCTTTTCTGCACAGTCTGCGCGCAACGGTCATTGCCAGCCTGGCCGTACCGATTTCACTGATCGGTACCTGCGGCGCGATGTACATGCTGGGCTACTCGCTGAACAACCTGAGCCTGATGGCGCTGACGATTGCGACGGGCTTCGTAGTGGACGATGCGATTGTGATGATTGAAAACATCTCCCGCTACATTGAGGAAGGCATGGCACCGATGCAGGCCGCCATCACTGGCGCAGCACAGATTGGCTTCACGATCATTTCGCTGACCGTGTCGCTGATCGCGGTGCTGATACCGCTGCTGTTCATGGGCGATGTGGTGGGCCGCCTGTTCAGGGAATTCGCCATCACGCTGGCGATCACGATTTTGATTTCTGCTGTCGTGTCTTTAACGCTCGTGCCCATGATGTCTGCACGCTGGTTAAAGAAACGTGCCCCCACGCTTGTCGCTTCGCGTACTACGCTGCCCCCCGAGGGGGCTGGCCTTGCTTGGGGCGGCCCGGCGCTGGCGGCCGACGCATCTGCTCCAAGCGAGGAGGGCAGGCTTCAAAAATTCTTTAGCGACGTGATCGTTCGTTATGACCACGGCTTGACGTGGGTGCTCAAACGCCAAGGCTTAACGCTTCTTGTCGCCCTTGCCACATTGGCGCTGACGGTATTTTTATATATCGTGATTCCTAAAGGACTTTTCCCCACGCAGGACACAGGGCAGTTGCAAGCACGTGTGCAGGCCGTTGAATCAATTTCATATGCCCGTATGGCGCAGCTGCAGCAAGCTACAGCCAAAGCGATTCTTGAAGACCCGGATGTTGACAATCTGAGTTCGTTCGTCGGGGTTGATGCAGCCAACAACACCATGCTGCATACCGGCCGCATGCTGATCAATCTGAAAAAAACGCGTACTACCAGCCAGCAGGCCACCATTGACAGGCTGCGTGATCGCGCCAGCAAGATTGCCGGTGTCACGCTTTACCTGCAGCCCACACAAGACCTGACAATTGACGCTGAAACCGGGCCGACCCAATATCGCCTGTCGCTGGAAGGCTCTGACAACAAGGTAGTCGTCATGTGGGCCAAAAAACTGGCTGAACGCATGACTGGTTTAGCCAGTGTGCGCAACGTGGCGACCGATGCCGGGGCTACCGGTGCATCGGTCTTTGTCACGGTAGACCGCGACACGGCCTCGCGCTTGGGCATCTCCACCGCATCGATCGACGATGCGCTTTACAGCGCCTTTGGCCAGCGCATCGTGTCCACCATTTTCACTGAAACAAACCAGTACCGCGTGATTCTGGAAGCCCAGCCCAACCAGTTGACAACTGCCGCAACGTTGGGCAGCCTGCAGCTCAAAACCGGCGCGGGAGGTACCACACCGCTGGCTAGCATTGCTACCATCACCGAACGCCCTGCGCCATTGCAAGTGACCAATGTTGACCAGTTTCCCGCCACCACGCTGGGCTTTGACACTGCTCCCGGTGTGGCCCTGGGCCAGGCGGTCGACGACGTCAAACAGGCCGCCAAAGACATTGCCTTGCCTGCCAGCGTGAGTCTGACTTTTCTGGGCGCGTCGGGCGCGTATGAAGCGTCTTTGTCGAGCCAGTTGTGGCTGATTCTGGCTGCGCTGGTATGCGTGTACATCGTGCTGGGCGTTCTGTATGAGAGCTACATCCATCCGCTGACGATCCTGTCAACGCTGCCATCAGCCGGTGTCGGGGCGCTGCTGGCGCTGATGATCAGCGGCTCCGACCTCGGCGTGATTGGCATCATCGGCATCATTTTGCTGATTGGCATCGTCAAGAAGAACGCCATCATGATGATTGACTTTGCCATTGACGCTGAGCGCACGCAGGGCAAGTCGGCGCAGGAGGCGATCCATCAGGCTGCCCTGCTTCGTTTCAGGCCGATTTTGATGACGACGCTGGCGGCTTTGTTTGCTGCTGTTCCGCTGATGCTGGGTTGGGGTGAGGGTGCAGAGCTGCGCAGGCCGCTGGGCTTGGCCATTTTTGGCGGCCTGGTGGTCAGTCAGGTGTTGACGTTGTTTACAACCCCGGTCATATACCTCGGGTTTGACCGCCTGGGCCGGAAATTTGGCCGTAAAAACTAGTTTTCACCTATGTTTTTAGCCTCCAGACCAATAGATACGTGCGCTAGCAGCTCCTTAATTAATAGCTGCGATCACCCTGTGAACAGCGCTCATCAAAACGCAATGGCAACAAAGGGGGTCTATCAATGAACCTCTCTGAACCCTTTGTCCGTCGTCCGGTTGCCACTGTGCTGCTCACCGTCGGTCTGGCGCTGTCGGGCATCGGCGCGTTCTTTGTCCTGCCTGTTTCGCCGTTGCCACAAGTCGATTTCCCGGTCATCACCGTCAGCGCCGCTATCCCCGGGGCCAGCCCTGACACCATGGCCAGCAGTGTGGCAACGCCTCTGGAGCGCCGTCTGGGGGTGATCTCGGGCGTCAACGAAATGACGTCGTCGAGCAGCAACGGCCAGACGCGTATCAATTTGCAGTTTGACCTGAACCGCAAAATCGATGCGGCGGCCCGGGAAGTGCAGGGCGCCATCAACGCCAGCCGGGTAGACCTGCCGGCGGCGCTGCGCAGCAACCCGACGTACCGCAAAGCCAATCCGGCGGCAGCACCCATCATGATTCTGGCGCTGACGTCCAAGACTCGAACGCCCGGGCAAATTTACGACGATGTGTCCAGCCTGCTGCAACAAAAGATTGCACAAGTACCCGGCGTGGGAGATGTGGAACTCGGCGGCGGGTCGCTTCCCGCCGTGCGGGTTGAGCTGATTCCGTTTGCGCTGAACCGCTACGGTATCAGCATGGAGGATGTGCGCGCGGCCTTGCAGGCCTCCAACGCCAATCGGCCCAAAGGCTCCATTGAAGACAATAGTGATGGCCCTGATGGCTTGAAGGGCCAGCGCCTGCAAATCTATGCTGTGGGCAACACTGCAACAGGCGGCCTCAAGGCGGCTGACTATCGGGGGCTGGTCGTAGCCTGGCGTAATGGCGCCGCGGTGCGGCTGGCCGATGTAGCCGATGTGCGCGACGGCACCGAAAACACCAACACGCTGGGCCTTTTCAATGGTGATGCGGCAGTGATCGTGCTGATACGGCGGCAGCCCGATGCCAATGTGATCGCGACTGTCGATGGTATTCGCGCCTTGTTGCCTGAGCTGCAGGCCCAGTTGCCTCAGGACGTCAAGCTGTCGATCGCGTCTGACAGTACCAACTCGATTCGTTCCTCCTTGCGCGAGATTGAAATCACGCTGCTCATTTCTATTGTGCTGGTGGTGCTGGTGGTCAGCGCGTTTTTACGCAGTGCCCGCGCGACCATCATCCCGGCAGTAGCAACCGTGGTGTCGCTGCTGGGGACTTTTGGCGCCATGTACCTGCTGGGCTTCAGCCTGAACAACCTGAGCCTCATGGCGTTGACTGTCGCTACCGGTTTTGTAGTGGACGACGCCATCGTGGTGCTGGAAAACACCAGCCGCCATATTGAAGCTGGCATGGACCGCTTCAAGGCGGCGCTGCTGGGTGCGCGCGAGGTGGGCTTTACTGTCTTGTCGATCAGCTTGTCGCTGGTGGCGGTGTTTATTCCGCTGCTCTTCATGGGCGGCCAGGTGGGGCGTCTGTTTCGTGAGTTCGCCGTCACACTTTCTGTGGCGGTGATGATTTCACTGGTCATATCCCTGACCACGACGCCGATGATGTGTGCCTGGCTGCTTAAACCGCATGCTCAAACCAAACAGGGGCGCATCTCGCGCGGGTTTGACAGCGGCTTCAAACGCGTGTTGCGTGGCTATGAAGTCAGTCTGGACTGGGCGCTGCACATGCGCTGGCTGGTCATGCTGGTGCTGGTGGCGGTCATCAGCATGAACGTTTATCTGTTCATCAAAATCCCCAAGGGGTTTTTCCCACAGCAAGACACCGGGCAGATCAACGGTGGCTTGCGGGCTGACCAAAGCATTTCATTCCAGGCCTTGCAAAGCAAGCTCAAAGAGTTGGCCGACATCGTGCGCGCAGACCCTGCGGTGGACACGGTGGTGGCGTTTACCGGTGGTGGCCGGGCCGGTGGCGGCTTCATGTTTATCAATCTCAAGCCATTGGCGCAACGCCCCGATGCGGTAGGCGGCCAGGCCGTGATTGCGCGGCTGCGGCCGCAGCTGGCCCGAGTCACGGGTATCAGCCTGTTTTTGGGTACGGTGCAGGACCTGCGCGGCGGTGGTCGCAGCAGCAACGCTACCTACCAGTACACCCTGAAAAGTGACAACATCGCCGATCTGCGCAAATGGGCCGCCCGCCTGGCCGACCAGATGAAGCGGCAGGAGACGCTGACTGACATTGACACCGATCAGCAGGAAAACGGTGTCGAGACCATGGTGACTGTCGACAAGGACAGCGCATCGAGACTGGGTGTCACATCACGCGATGTGGACAACGCCCTTTACAACGGCTTTGGACAGCGGCAGGTGGCGACGATTTACAGTGACATTAACCAGTACAAAGTCATCATGGAAGTGGCTCCGCGCTACAGGCAAAGCCCCGAGGCGCTGAAAGATATTTACGTGCCCGCGCGCCCAACCGGTGTGGGCACCAGTGTTGCGACCCTGGTGAACCCCGCGCTGCGCGACCAGTCAACCGGTCAGGCTCTGAGCAACACGGGCAGCACCATGGTGCCGCTGTCGGCCATTGCCCGTTTTTCTGAAAGCGCCAAAGCGTCCAGTGTCAATCATCAGGATGGTGAACTTGCAACCACTGTGTCGTACAACCTCGCCGAAGGCAGCACGCTGCAGCAAGGCCAGGCCGCCGTCAAACAGGCCGAAGCTGAAATCGGTTTGCCCAACAACGTACGCGGCAGCTTTGAAGGCACGGCCCGTACCGCGCAAGAATCGCAGGGCCAGCAGCCCCTTCTGATTCTGGCGGCGCTGATTGTGATTTACATCGTGCTGGGCATTTTGTATGAAAGCCTTGTGCATCCCATCACCGTGCTGTCAACCCTGCCGTCGGCGGGTGTGGGTGCGGTGTTGGCTTTGATGATCTTCAAGCTTGATTTTTCCATCATTGCGCTGATCGGCGTTTTTTTGCTGATTGGCATTGTCAAGAAAAATGCGATCCTGATCATCGACTTTGCCATAGATGCCGAGCGTGCGCGCGGTTTGAGTGCTTTTGATGCTGTGCGCGAGGCATGCCTGCTCCGCTTTCGCCCCATTTTGATGACCACGCTGGCCGCGGTACTCGGCGCTTTGCCACTGGCCATTGGCTTTGGCGAGGGGGCCGAGCTGCGTCGCCCGCTGGGCATTGCGATCATTGGCGGACTGATTGCCAGCCAACTGCTGACGCTGCTCACGACGCCTGTCGTTTATGTACTGATGGACAAACTGCGCAGGCGCGGCGTGAATGAAGCGCATCTGGCGCGGGCAACTTCCTGAAATGGTGACCATGCAAACTTACGCTTTACAACCCTTTCTCCCTTTTGCCCTGGCCGTGCTGGTCACAGGCTGCGCCGTTGGCCCAAGCTACCAGCGCCCCACCACACCCGCAGTGACTGCCTACAAAGAAGCCGGTGACTGGGTCACTGCCGCGCCCGCCGACGGACTGGAGCGAGGGCCGTGGTGGCTGTTGTTCAACGATCCCGTACTCAATGAACTCGCCGCGCGTGTGGAGGTGTCTAACCAAAACGTGGCCGCTGCCGTGGCCGCGTATGCGCAGGCGCGTGCCTTGGTGGCTGAGCAGCGCGCGGCACTGTTTCCCTCAGTCACCTTAAATGGTGGGGCTTCCCGTTCCGGCAACGGTGGTGGCACAGGCAATACCAGCAACACGACCAACGTAGCCGCAGGCAACCGCACCAGCAGTAACTATCAGGCTAGCCTGGGCGCAGCCTGGGAGCCCGATGTGTGGGGCCGACTGCAAAATGTGGCCAACGGTGCGGCCGCCACAGCCGCAGCAAGTGCTGCCGACCTCGCGACTGCCAGGCTGTCGGCGCAGGGTGAGCTGGCAGTGAATTATTTGTCGCTGCGCCAGCAAGATGCGCAAAAGGCCTTGCTGGCCAGTACCCTGGCAGGCTACGCGCGCGCACTCGACATCACGCAAAACCGCTACAACGCAGGTATTGCCGCCAAGACAGACGTGCTGCAGGCGCAAACCCAGCTGGCCAACGCCAAGGCCGACGAAGCTGGCTTGCAGCGCACGCGCGCGCAACTAGAGCACGCGATTGCTGTGTTGGTGGGCCAAGCCCCTGGTAACTTCACGCTGGCAGCTGCGCCTGAGTGGAAACCCACTGTACCTGATGTGCCCGTGGGCGTGCCGTCAACTTTGCTTCAGCGCAGGCCCGACATCGCCGCTGCAGAGCGCCGTGTTGCCAGCGCTAACGAGCAGATCGGCGTGGCCAAGGCAGCCTACTACCCCAGCCTGAGTCTGAATGCTTCCATCGGCACGGCGGCCAGCCGCGTGGCTGATCTGTTTAGCGCCCCCGCTGCTTTGTGGTCACTGGGTTTGTCGGCTGCGCAGGTGCTGTTCAAGGGCGGTGCGCTCGACGCACGTCTGGACGGCGCAACGGCCGCCTACGACCAGACGGTGGCGCGTTATCGCCAGGTGGTGCTGAGCGCATTTCAAAATGTTGAAGACCAGTTGTCTGCGACCCGTGTGCTGCAAATCCAGCAAGCCCTGCGTGCCCAGGCATCAAGCGCCGCTGATCAGGTCGAGCAACAAGTGCTCAACCGCTACCGCAGCGGGCAAGTGAGCTACACCGAAGTCATCACCGCCCAAACCACCGCGTTGACCGCCCGACGTGCGCTGGTACAGGCAACCGCTGACCGCCAAACGACGGCCGTGGCTCTGATTCAATCCCTGGGTGGTGGCTGGAGCAACTGATCCCGGCCCTCAGGTCGATGCAGCAGGGTAGCTGCCTGCCAGCAAGATACCTTTGTCGACGGTGTTGATGTCGGTCTTGCCACAAAAAGCCATCGTCAAGTCCAGCTCTTTGTGAATGATTTGCAGCGCCTTGGTCACGCCTGCCTCACCCATCGCACCCAGCGCATACAGCCAGGCGCGGCCGATGTATACGCCTTTGGCACCCAAAGCCACAGCCTTGATGACGTCCTGGCCGCTGCGAATGCCGCCGTCCATGTGGACTTCAATCTTGTCGCCGACTGCAGCCACAATGCGGGGCAGGGCGCGGATGGATGACTCTGCGCCGTCAAGCTGCCTGCCGCCGTGGTTGGACACGATCAGTGCATCCGCGCCGCTGTCAACTGCAAGGCGGGCATCTTCTTCGTCCTGAATCCCCTTCAAAATAATCTTGCCGCCCCAGCGTTTTTTGATCCATTCCACATCATTCCAATTCAGGGCCGGATCAAACTGTTTGGCTGTCCAGTCGCTCAGGGACGTCATGTCCTCAACGCCTTTGACGTGGCCAACAATGTTGCCAAAACCGTGGCGCTTGGTACCCAGCATGCCCAGACCCCAGCGCGGCTTGGTCGCCATGTTGATGATGTTCGGAATGGTTAGCTTGGGCGGGGCAGACAAACCGTTTTTCAAGTCCTTGTGGCGTTGCCCCAGAATTTGCAAATCAAGCGTGATGACCAGCGCCGAGCAGTTGGCCGCTTTGGCCCGGTCAATCAGGCGCCCGATAAAGTCGCGGTCTTTTAAAACATAGAGCTGAAACCAGAACGGGTGACGGTCAGTTGCTTCAGCAACATCTTCAATCGAGCAAATGCTCATCGTCGACAGGGTGAACGGAATGCCGAATTTTTTAGCGGCGCGTGCACCGCAAATCTCACCGTCGGCGTGTTGCATACCGCTCATCCCGGTGGGCGCAATCGCCACGGGCATGGCGACGTTCTGGCCAATCATGTGGGTGGCCGTGCTGCGGCCTTCCATGTTGACCGCCACGCGCTGGCGGAACTTGATGGTTTGAAAGTCCGCTTCGTTGGCGCGGTAAGTGCCCTCAGTCCACGAGCCCGAATCGGCGTAGTCATAGAACATGCGCGGCACACGCTTTTGATGCAGGACGCGAAGGTCTTCAATGTTGGTGATGATGGTCATGGGCAGCCTTTGTCTTTGTAGTCACGCCATGGTATCGGCGCATCCCTGTCCTGGCGTGAAAAACACCATGGGCGCATTGAAATTATTTTGATAAGCGCCTCTGGTGGCGCGCAATCTGTGCCCGCACCTGCATCGGTGCCGTACCGCCGAGCGTGTTGCGGGCGTTAAGCGAACCGCGCAGGCTCAACACTTCGTAGACGTCTTTTTCAATTTTCGGGTTAAAGCCCTGCAGCACTTCCAGCGGCAGTTCAGACAAGTCCACGTTATGCGACATGGCGGCTTTCACGGCATGGGCAACTGTTTCATGGGCGTCCCTGAAGGGCAAGCCCTTTTTCACCATGTAGTCGGCCAGGTCTGTGGCGGTGGCGTAGCCGCGCAGCGCGGCTTGCTCCATTGCTTGGGGTTTGACGGTGATGCCTGCCACCATCTCGGCGAATATACGCAGCGTGTCTTTCAGGGTGTCTACCGTGTCAAACAGCGGCTCTTTGTCTTCCTGGTTGTCTTTGTTGTAGGCCAGGGGCTGGCCTTTCATCAGGGTGATCAAGCCCATCAAATGACCGACGACCCGGCCGGTTTTGCCGCGTGCCAGCTCGGGCACGTCGGGGTTTTTTTTCTGCGGCATGATCGACGAGCCGGTGGTGAAGCGATCAGGAATATGGATAAAGCCAAAGTTTTGGCTCATCCACAAAATCAGTTCCTCGCTCATCCGGCTGATGTGTACCATGGCAATCGATGCAGCGGCAGTGAACTCAATCGCAAAGTCACGGTCGCTGACTGCGTCGAGTGAGTTTTGGCACACGCAGGGCTGGCCGTTTTCATCGACCATCCCCAGCGACCTGGCGACGCGCTCGCGGTCAAGCGGGTAGCTGGTACCGGCCAATGCAGCAGAGCCCAAGGGTAAAAAATTGACGCGCTTGCGAATATCTGCCATGCGGGCTGCGTCGCGTGCAAACATTTCTACATAGGCCAGCATGTGGTGGCCAAAGCTCACCGGTTGCGCTACTTGCAGATGTGTAAAGCCGGGCAGAATCACATCGATATTTTTATCAGCAACATCTACCAGTGCTTTTTGCAGATCCGTCAGCAACCCGGTAATTGAATCGATCTCACCGCGCAGCCACAGGCGCACGTCGGTGGCGACCTGGTCATTGCGCGAGCGGCCCGTGTGCAGGCGCTTGCCTGCATCGCCCACCAGCGCGGTCAGGCGGGCCTCGATGTTCAGGTGCACGTCCTCCAGGTCCAGCTTCCATTCAAACGCACCTGACTCAATCTCCGCCGTGATTTTGGCCATGCCGTCCTGGATGGACGCGTGGTCAGCGGCGTTGATGATGCCCTGCGCCGCCAGCATATCGGCATGCGCCAGTGAGCCTGCAATGTCGGCCTGCCACAACCGTTTGTCAAAAAACACGCTCGATGTGTAGCGCTTGACCAGATCGCTCATGGGCTCGGAAAACAGGGCTGACCAGGCTTGGGATTTTTTGTCGAATTGGTTCAATTTAAACTTTCCTGGGCACAACGAGCCGATAAAAGAGTTGTTTACCTTGGCTGGCAATGCAATACTTGTGCGGTTGATTTTATCTGCCATCCACCTGCAACCCATGAAGACAAGCCACTCAGCTTTTGCTGAATCCACACTGCAAGGCAGTTTGACACCGCTGGATGATGGCCTGGCGACGGCTTATGCAGCACCTGCACGCCCCAACATGTTTGATGCCTGCCATGTGGGCGTGGTGCTGAGGGCGGTGCTGTTTGTCGAAAGTGTGGTGGGCGTAGGGGCCATGTTTGTGGCGAGCCAGCCGCTGGAGTGGCTGCTGCGGTTTTCATTGCTGACAGGCGGTGTATTGCCCGCTACCCTGGCCTGGCTGATTGCTGCCTGCGCTTTAAAGGCCCGCCTGGCTCGGCTCAAGCCTTCAGGCCAATGGCTGACGGGCATCAGCCTCGGCGCTGTAGCCGGCTTGTACGGTTGCGGCTTGCTGGCTTTTATGGGTTTGCTGCAGCCCGCGCCCTGGTTTGCCAGCGCCGCTGCCGGCGCACTGCTGTCCGGAATGTTGTTGGCGGGGCTGTTCTGGCGAGCCCGGGCACGCACACCTGCGGCGACGGCAGCACGGCTGGCAGAGCTGCAGTCGCGAATTCGGCCGCATTTTTTGTTCAACACGCTGAACAGCGCCATCGCTCTGGTGCGGGCCGAGCCGCTGAAGGCCGAGGCGGTGCTCGAGGACTTGAGCGAGCTGTTTCGCAGTGCGCTGGCCGATCCGGCAGAGTCGGTCACCCTGGACCAGGAAATCACGCTGGCCGAGCGATACCTGGCCATTGAACAAGTCCGCTTTGGCGATCGCCTGCAAATCAGCTGGCACCTGGACCCGCAGGCCGCCCACGCCAGGTTGCCGCCGCTGCTGCTTCAGCCATTGGTTGAAAACGCCATCAAACATGGTGTAGAGCCCAGCGCCAGCGGTGCACAGGTAAAAATTTCAACGGACCGGCGGGGTAGCATCGTGGTGGTCAAAGTCAGCAACAGCACGCCCGCGGGCGTTGGCGAACGGGGCCACGGCCTGGCGCTGGCCAACGTGCGCGAACGCCTGTTGCTGCTGCATGATGTGCAGGCGCGCTTTCAGACGGTGTACCAGGATGGTGTTTTTCAGGTTCGGCTGGAGCTGCCCGCATGAAGGCATTGCCATGAAGCTGCGAGTGTTGCTGGTCGATGATGAGGCGCTGGCGCGGGCGCGGCTGCGCGTGCTGCTGGCCGACTGCCGTGCGCCCACAGCCGATGTGGTGGCAGAAGCCCCCACTGCTGCACAGGCCATGACCGCCATCCGGCAGCAGGCTTTTGATGTGGTTCTGCTGGATGTGCGCATGCCTGGCATGGACGGCGTGCAATTGGCGCAAGCCATTGCCAGCATGCCGCAAGCGCCAGCGGTCGTGTTTGTCACGGCGCACGCTGAGCACGCAGTGCAAGCCTTCGAGGTTCAGGCCGTGGACTACCTGACCAAGCCGGTGCGACTGGAACGCCTGCAGCAGGCGCTACAAAAAGTAGAGCGACTTGCGCACATAAATAGTGGCCTGCAGCCTGATTTGATGGGTGAAGTGCTGATCATTCAAGATCGTGGCCGTACTGAACGTGTTCCGTTGGTGGAGGTGCTGTACCTCAAGGCTGAGTTGAAATACATCACCGTACGCACAGCCGCCCACAGCTATATTTTTGACGGCGCACTCAGTGAGCTGGAGGAGAAATACGCCGCGCATTTCATGCGGGTTCACCGCAACGCCCTGATTGCCAGGCGGGCGGTGCGGGCCCTTGTGAAGCACTTTGATGCGGAGGAAGGCGAAGGCTGGGCGGTACGCTTGAGCGGCATCGACGAACTGCTGGCGGTGTCACGCCGTCAGTTGAGCGCGGTGCGTGAGGCGATCTCCAACGTCTAGCGGATTGATAATTGGTCCTTTCTGACCAGACCTGACCAGACCTGAAAAATGCAACAACGCGCCGACTTCACGACCCATCACATCCAGCAATTCAGCAACGAACCCGCCATTGAACAGCATCTGGTGCAAACCTTTTTTTATGGCAAGCCAGGGTTTTATGTCGACGTGGGGGCCAATGACCCGGTGCTCGATTCGCAGTCACAGCACCTCGAAGCCCTCGGCTGGACGGGCCTGCTGATTGAGCCAGACCCGGACTGCTGCGAGCTTTTGAGGAAAAACCGCACCGGCACGGTGGTGCAAATGGCCTGCTCCAGCCCCCAGAACGCAGGCAAGCAACTGCTGCTGAACCGCGCCGGGCCGCATTCCACGCTGGAAGACCGGCCCATTGCTTTAGGCGCTGTGGTTCGCTCACAGGTGGCAGTGCAGTGCGACACGCTTGACGCTATTTTGCGTGCCCACAATGCCCCCATTGGTTTTGATTTGCTGTCCATCGACATTGAAGGCCACGAACTGGTGGCCCTGTCAGGCTTCAGTTTTGATGTGTGGCAGCCGCGCCTGGTGTTGATTGAAGACCACGTCACGCATTTGAACAAACACCAATTGATGCGGCGAAACGATTACCAACTGCTCATGCGCACCGGCCTGAACAGCTGGTACGTTCGGGCGGAGTTGTCCTACACCTTTTCAATGGCAGCCATGTTCGAATATGTGAGGAAATATTATCTTGGGCTTCCTCTGCGCAAATTTCGTTACTCGAAAAACTCGGGTTGATTTGGCGCGCAGGGCAAGCCCGCTGTTCAGGAGGCTGCATGACACCCGATCTCCCCATCGCCTCTGATCCAGGCACGGTCCCCCCCGCTGAAGCTTCTGATCTGAAGCCTGAGCCGGAGGCCAAAGCACCCGAGCCCCTCCTGCTGCACATGCCCGTCAGCATACGCAGCCTGTCACTGATTATTCTTGCCGGGTTAGCCTGTATCTTTGTGCTGCATTGGGCCAAGGCGGTTTTTATCCCGCTGATGTTGGGGCTGGTGTTCAGTTATGCCTTGTCGCCCCTGGTCAACTGGATGGAGGTCAAGCGCATTCCGCGCTGGCTCGGCGCAGCGGTGTTGCTGCTCAGCATCCTGGGTGCGGCTGGCACCACGTCCTATTCGCTGACCGATGAAGCCGTCAAGCTGGTGGAGTCGCTCCCGGCAGCGGCACAAAAATTCCGGCAAACCCTCAAGTCGCGCCGCGACAAGTCGTCCAGCACACTTGAAACCGTGCAAAAGGCTGCCACCCAGATCGAGCAGGCAGCACAAGAAGGCGGCCCGCCCCCAGCTGCCAACAGCCGGGGCGCCATTCGTGTGGTGGTTGAGCCTTCACGGTTTAACGTCAAGGACTATCTGTGGACAGGAACGCTGGGTCTGGTGGCGCTTGTTGGCCAGTTCACCGTTGTTGTTTTTTTAACGTATTTCCTCATGGTGTCGGGCGATACCTTCAGGCGCAAGTTGATCAAAGTGGCGGGCTCGTCACTGAGCAGTAAAAAAATCACCTTGCAGGCGCTCGATGAAATCACGGGTCAAATCCAGCGCTATTTGCAGGTGCAGCTTTTTACCAGTGCGCTTGTCGGCGTGTTGACCTGGCTGGCGCTGAGCCTTGTCGGACTTGAAAATGCAGCCGTCTGGGGCATTGCAGCCGGCGTGCTGAACCTGGTCCCCTACGTCGGCTCGCTTATCACGGCAGTCGCATCAGCAGGCGTTGGTTTTTTGCAATTTGGCTCGCTGAACATGGCGCTGCTGGTGGGCGGCATCTCGATGCTGATTCACACCCTTATTGGTAACCTGTTGACGCCCTGGCTGACCAGCCGCGCCAGCCGCATGAACCCGGTGGCTGTGTTTGTCGGCCTGCTGGCGTGGGGCTGGCTGTGGGGGGTGTGGGGGTTGTTGCTGGGCATTCCCATTTTGATGATCGTCAAGGCGGTGTGCGACCGGGTCGATGAGCTCAAGCCCCTGGGTGAGTTTTTGGGGTCTTGAGGCGGTTGTCATGGTGCTCCTAATTCAGGAGCTTTTAGCGCATGTATTCATTGGGTTTCAGGCACTTTTTATGCTTAAAAATGCCGTTTTACGATTTCAAAGCCTGCGAAATCACGGTTTTTTCAATCAGGCGGTCATCACCGAGAACAATCAGTGCAAACAGCAGTTCGTCCAGATTGCTGGCGCGGGCCGTCTTGCGGGCCAGCAGCGGTGTGGCCTTGGGGTTGAGAACAATAAAGTCGGCTTCGCAGCCGGGTATCAGGTTGCCCACCACCCCCGCCAAGCCCAGCGCCTGGGCCGCACCTGCGGTGTGCTGCCACCAGAGTTGCTGGGGGCTGAGCGAAAGGCCCGGCTTGGTTTGGCCTTCGCGGCCCACGTAGTACGCCGCCAGCATGGTGTGAAACGGGCTGAACGACGTGCCGCCACCCACGTCGCTGGCCAGCCCGTACAAATGCCCAACCCGGTCAGCGCCTGCGTAGTCAAAAAAACCGCTGCCTAAAAACAGGTTGCTGGTGGGGCTGACGGCGGCGGAGGTACCGGTGGCACGCATCAGGGCGCGGTCTTCGTCGTCAATGTGAATGCAGTGGGCGTACACGGCTCGGGGCCGCAGCAAACCAAACTGCTCGTACACGCTGAGGTAACTGCGGGCTGATGGGTAGAGCTGCTTGACCCAGGCGATTTCATCCACGTTTTCAGCCACGTGGGACTGAATCCATACATCGGGGTATTTGGCGGCCAACTCTCCCGCGCCGCGCAATTGTGCTGCGCTGCTGGTCGGTACAAAGCGTGGGGTGATGGCGTAGCCCAGGCGATCGACGCCATGCCATTTTTGAATCAGGGCTTCGGTGTCGATCAGGCTTTGTTCAGTGTCATCACGCAGCCCATCGGGGGCGTTTTGGTCCATCAGCACCTTGCCGGCCATCATGCGCAGGCTTTGTTTTTGCGCTTCAGCCAGCAAGGCGTCCACTGATTGGGGATGTGAGGTGGCAAAGGTAAGAGCGGTAGTCACACCATGGCGCAGCAGTTCTGCTATGAAAAACAAAGCTGCTTGAGCGCAGTATTCTTGCGCTGCAAAGCGACTTTCTTCTGGAAAGGTGTAATTCTCCAGCCACGGCAGCAGGCCATCAGCCGGTGAGCCAATCACATCTGTTTGCGGGTAGTGGATGTGCATGTCGACAAAGCCCGGAGCGATGATGCGGCCAGGCAGATGTTTGATGGACAAGCCAGGGTAGCTTGAATGCATGCTTTGAAAGCTGCCGATAGCCTGGACAAGCTGACGACCTTGAGCATCTGGGCCGACGACCAGCAGTCCGTCTTGCTCGAACACGGCTTCACGGTCTTTGAAATACAGCAGGCTGGCCCGGTAGGCTTTCATCAATGTGTCAGTTCGTCAGGGTGCAACTGTCACCCATGCCCACGCGCCACACGCGCACCGCTGCCAGGCCGGGCAAGCTGGGGGCCAGTCCCCGCCAGATGTAGGCGCACAGGTTCTCCAGCGTCGCGGTGCCCAGGCCGGGCACGTCGTCGAGCATGCGGTGGTCCAGCTGAGGGCGCAGGGCCTCAATTGCTGCGCGCACCCGGCCCAGGTCCAGCACCATGCCGGTTGCAGGGTCAGGTTGTCCTGACAAGGTGATTTCGGCGTTGTAGGTGTGGCCGTGTATGCGGCGGCTGCTGTCGGCTTCGATCTCGCGCTTCAGGGTGTGGGCGGCATCAAAGAAAAAGGTCTGGCTGATGTGGTATTTCATTTTTGCCTTAGCGTATGCCTGTCATTTTGTGGGTTTGCAGGCTGAGCCGCCACGCGGGGCGCTGCATGCACAGGGCAATGCAGTCGCTCAGGTTGTCCGCTTTGAGCACGTTGTCCATCGGCTGCAAGTAGCGATGCGTGAAGTTAGCCGTTTCAAGTTCATCCAGGTCAAAGCTGGTTTGCGGCCACACCAGTTTCAATTCATGGCCTGTGCGTTGTACCCATGGCGCACCCGCTTTTGGGCTGACGCAAATCCAGTCGATGCCTGCGGGCGCAGCGATGGTGCCGTTGGTCTCGACTGCGATTTCAAAACCGTGTGCGTGCAATGCGTCAATCAAAGCGCTGTCTACCTGCAGCAAGGGTTCGCCACCCGTCATGACTGCAAAACGATTGGCTCGGTCAATGCCTGGCCATTGCGCTGCGATCTGGCTAGCCAGCGCGTTGGCATCTGCAAACTTGGCGCCTAGCGTGCCGTCGGTGCCGACAAAGTCGGTATCGCAAAACTGACACACGGCGCTGGCGCGGTCTTGTTCCCGGCCAGACCACAGGTTGCAGCCTGCAAAGCGGCAAAACACCGCTGGCCGGCCCGCATTAGCGCCTTCACCTTGCAGTGTGTAGAAAATTTCTTTGACTTGGTAGCTCATAGGGCGCACCGCCGCTTGCGTGGCATGGCCGTGAGGTTTTTATACATGGTAGTCCTCTACATGGCGCCGAAAAAAGATGCAGCTGGCACGTCGGGGCGGCGTGCCAGCCAAACCTGATTTTAAAGCCTCATGCAAAAGTTTCAAAACAGGCATCCAGCTGGTCAATGTAGCGGCGCTTGGTTGATGCGTCGATAAAGCTGGCTTCGAAGCTGTTTTTCGACAAGGTGTAAGCATGTTGCGCTTGCAAGCCTGTGGCGGCAAAGGTCTGGGTGAAGTTGTCATTCATGTAGCCGCCAAAGTAAGCCGGGTCGTCTGAGTTGACGGTTGCGGCAAGACCAGCATCGAGAAGATGCTTGAGGTTGTGGCTGGCCAGGTCAGGGAACACACAGAGCTTGAGGTTGGACAGCGGGCACACCGTGAGTGCAATCCGGTCTGTGGCCAGGCGCCGCATCAGGGCGGCGTCTTTGCTCGACTGCACGCCATGGTCGATTCGCTCGACTTTCAGGACATCAAGTGCAGTCCATACATAGGCAGGTGGGCCTTCTTCACCCGCATGCGCAACCAAATGAAAGCCCAACTGGCGGCAACGCGCAAACACGCGTGCAAACTTTTCAGGCGGGTTGCCAACTTCGCCGGAGTCCAGGCCTATACCAATGATTTTGTCCCTGTAGGGAAGCGCTTGTTCCAGCGTTTCGAAAGCCTCTTCTTCGCTGAGGTGACGCAAAAAGCACATGATGAGCGAGCCACTGACGCCAAGTTCGGCGTATGCATCCACGCAGGCCCTGTGCAGGCCCTTGATGACGACGTCCATGGCGATGCCACGGGCAGTATGCGTTTGTGGGTCAAAAAACAGCTCGGCATGCACCACGTTGTCGGCCGCTGCTTTAACGAAGTAGGCGTACGCCATGTCGTAAAAATCCTGCTCCTTCATCAGCACGCTGGCCCCGGCGTAATAAATGTCCAGAAAGCTTTGCAGGTTGGTAAACGCATAAGCGCTGCGCAGTTCTTCAACGCTTTTGTACTGAATCGCAATGCCGTTGCGCTGGGCCAATGCAAAAATCAGTTCAGGCTCAAGCGAGCCTTCAATATGAATGTGCAGCTCGGCTTTGGGCATGCGGCGCAGCAATTCTGGCAGGCGCTCGGCGGGAATGGTTCTGGCAAGGGTGTGCATATTAAGCAGTATCGCAGCGGGGCAGGGACTGCGGCAACCTTTAGACGTTGGAGGCGGCCTCTTCAGGGCCGGCAATCAGCCCTGCAGCCCGCAGCAAGGCCATCAAGGTGACAAACGCGAGAAGCAATCCAGCCCCAAGCACTGCCACAAACATCGAATACACCCAAGCCAGCCTCTTGGGCAGTTCGTCGGGATTCTTGACGCTGTTCGCGAGTTCTCCGGTTGCGATGTCGTGCAGCAAGTTGAGTCCGAAAGCAACCAAGGTCGGCGTGACGACAACATGTATCAGTACAAGCGCCAACAAAGGATGCTTCGCCGCGCTGGTCTCGACGCCGTCTCCTGATAACCAGCCCTTGCCTATAACCGCGCAAAACATAAACCACATGAGGCTAGCGACCACCCAAAGACGCAGTTGCTCACGCAGTGGGCCCAGATGCTCCGCTAACCAGCGAATTCGTCCCACATCGGCCAGACTCATACCATCGAGCAGGCCGCGCGCCCATACTTGATTGTTCAGGGATGACATGTAGCCCAAGGTGAGAGCCGTCGCAAGCACCATGACAGCCGCCCACGCCATCGCCTTGCGCATGCGCTTGTAAGCGACTTCGTTGTTACGCCGGTCATAGTGGTCAATGATCGGCAGCACGCACAGGAAGACAGCCAGTACAACAGCTGCGCAAAAAAACATCGCGGCCAGCCCCTCGAAGTGGATCATGCCACGGCGTGAGACCATGAAGAACATGTGGCCCGACAAGAGCCCGATCATCGCCCAAGCTGTCCAAGTCAGCGCAAGCAGCGCGTAAAACATTCGCACAACTGCGGGGACCGCGTTGGGCACATAAGGAGGATACCAGCGCGGAATCTGCTCCTGCAGCCGCCGCTGATGGTCTTCCTGCGGTTGTGTAGGCTCGAAAGAGCCGATCGGATGTCCAGCCACCGCACTTCCCCTTTCCTGACTTGTGCGCCAAAGAAAAAGGCCGCCAATGGCGGCCTTTTTCGAGTGGAGCTATTACTTCTTGTCGCCGCCTGGCACTTTACCCTCAACGCCTTTGACGTAAGTTTTAAGTCCACCCAAAAACTTGTCGTCGGCCACGGTATCTTTGGCAATCAGTTCTTTGCCGGTGTTGTCCATGATCGGACCTTTCCAGATCGCGAAGCTGCCGTCTTTCAGGCCAGCCTTGATCTCGTCAATGCGCTTTTTGGTGTCGTCCGGCACATCTGCAGCCACAGACACCATGTCAATCGCGCCTTCTTTGACGCCCCACCAGGTGCTGGTGCCGCCAGTCCATTTGCCTTCGAGCGCTTCGCCCACAGCCTTGACGTAGTACGGCCCCCAGTTGATGACGGCTGACCCCAGGTGGGCTTTGGGGCCGTAGGCGGTCATGTCCGAATCCCAGCCAAAGGCGCGCTTGCCCATTTTTTCAGCGGTTTGCAGCACGGCCGAAGAGTCGGTGTTTTGCATCAGCACATCAGCACCACCGTTGATGAGGGCGGTGGCGGCTTCGGTTTCTTTCGGTGGGTTGAACCACTCATTGACCCACACCACTTTGGTCTTGATTTTCGGATTGACCGACTGCGCACCCAGCGTGAAGCTGTTGATGTTGCGAATCACTTCAGGAATCGGAATCGAACCCACCACGCCGACCGTCCCGGTCTTGCTCATCTTGCCGGCTATCACGCCTGCCATATAAGCGCCTTCATAGGTGCGGCTGTCGTAGGTGCGCATGTTGTCCGCGGTTTTGTAACCGGTGGCGTGTTCAAACTTCACACCTTTGATGTCAGCAGCCACTTTCAGCATGGGTTCCATGTAGCCAAAGGTGGTGCCAAAAATCATTTTGTTGCCTTGACCGGCCATGTCGCGAATCACGCGCTCGGCATCGGCTGACTCGGGCACTTTTTCAACGAAGCTGGTGATAACCTTGTCGCCATAAGCCTGGTCGACGGCCTTGCGAGCGTTGTCGTGCGCAAAGGTCCAGCCGCCGTCGCCTACAGGGCCAACGTAAGCGAAAGCGACCTTGAGCGGCTCTGGCTTGGGGGCGGGCGCGGATGCCGCAGCAGCCGGTGCAGCCACAGGTGCGGCTTCTTCCTTTTTGCCGCAGCCCACCAGAGCGGCAGCAGCCACGGCCGACAGGGCGGCCACCGTGAAATAACGTTTTTGCAGGTTGGTCATGTCAAATCGCTTTCGTTGATGCAGGTTTAAAAAGAAGAATCAGAGCAGTCGGGTGGGATTAAAAAATCAAATTATGCAGCGGCTTACCGCGCCAAACGATTTAACCGCCAGGATAAAAAGGCTTTCCCAGCGAGCCAGGCATGTTGACCCGTATCCACACCGGGTTGCGCGAGATCAATACCAGCACCAAGATGGTCGCCAGGTAGGGCAGCATGGTCAAAAACTGCGGCGGGACATCGACCCCCTGGCTTTGCAGGTGAAACTGCAGCATGGTGACCCCTCCAAACAGGTAAGCACCCAGCAAAACCCGTGCCGGGCGCCAGGTGGCAAAGGTGGTCAGGGCCAGTGCAATCCAGCCTTTGCCCGCAATCATGCCCTCCACCCACAGCGGCGTGTACACCACGGACACATAGGCACCGGCAAGTCCGCACAAGGCGCCACCGGCAACCACGGCTGCCAGCCGGATGCGCCGCACCGGATAGCCCAGCGCGTGTGCGGACTCAGGGCTTTCGCCCACAGCGCGCAACACCAGCCCGGCGCGTGTGCGGTTCAAAAACCAGATCAATGCAGCCGCCAGAGCCATGGCGATGTACACCATGGGGTGCTGCCGGAAAAGCGCCGTGCCCAAGAACGGAATGTCGCTTAAAAATGGCAGCATGAAGCTGGTCTGTTCGGGAAGCTTTTCCTGGACGTAGCGAATGCCCGCAAAGGCTGAAAACCCGGCTCCAAACAGGCTCAGCGCCAGTCCGGTCGCGTACTGGTTGGTGTTCAGCCAGATCACCAGCAGGCCAAACACCATTGCCAGTGCTGCCCCTGCGGCCATGCCCGCCGCAAAACCGAGCCAGGTATTGCCGGTGTGGACCACCGTGGCAAATCCGGCAATGGCGGCGCACAGCATCATGCCTTCGGCGCCCAGGTTCACAATGCCGGCCTTTTCGTTGATGAGCAGGCCCAGCGCTGCAATGGCCAACACCGTGCCAGCGCTCAGCGTGGCTGCCAGAAGCAATGCCATCGAATTCATCAGCCTGCTCCTTTGGCCGTCACCATGGCAGATTTGAAAAACTGGATCCGATAGGACATCAGGGTGTCGCAGGCCAGCAGGTTAAACAGCAGCAAACCCTGAAATACACCGGTGATGGATTTGGGCAGACCCAGGCGTGACTGAGCCAGTTCGCCGCCAATGTAGAACATGCTCATCAGTACCGCCGAGAACACCACACCCACAGGATGCAGGCGCCCGACAAACGCCACGATGATGGCCGCAAAACCATAGCCTGCAGGCACATACGGCGTGAGCTGGCCAATCGGCCCGGCCACCTCCAGAGCGCCCGCCAGGCCCGCTGCACCGCCGGAGGTCAAAAGTGCCACCCACAGCGCGCGGCGCGACGAGAACCCAGCGTAGCGCGCCGCCGCCGGTGCCAGGCCACTGACTTCCTGCTTGAAGCCCGCATAAGTGCGAAACAAAAACAGCCACAGCGCCAGCACACCGATGGCCGCCAGCACCATGCCGATGTTGACGCGCGAGCCGGACATCAGACGCGGGATTTGAGTCACTGCTTCAAAAGTTCTGGTTTGCGGAAAGTTATAGCCGTTCGGGTCTTTCCAGGGGCCAAACACCAGGTAGCTGAGCAGCATGTCGGCCACATACACGAGCATCAGGCTGACCAGAATTTCACTGGCATTGAAACGGTCGCGCAGCAGCGCCGTGATGCCGCCCAAGGCCATGCCGCCCAGCACACCAGCCAGCAGGAGGGCAGGCACAATCCATGGCCCGGTGGTCTTGTCAGCCAGCAGCGCCACACCACTGGCCGCTACAGCACCCATGACAAACTGGCCCTCAGCGCCGATGTTCCAGACGTTGGAGCGAAAGCACACCGCCAGCCCCAGCGCAATGATGAGCAGTGGGGTGGCCTTAACCATCAACTCGCCCAAGGCGTAGGGCGACTTGATCGGCTCCCAGAAAAACACTGCCAGACCCTTGACCGGGTCTTTGCCCAGTGCCATGAACAACAGCACGCCTATAACCACGGTGATGCCGAGTGCCAAAACAGGTGATGCGTAGGTCCAGAATTTGGAAGGTTCTGGCCTGGCGGCAAGCCGGATCATGACCCCACTCCTTCCACCGTTGGATCCCACAGCCCGCTCATCCACTGCCCCACCAGCGCCGTGCTGGCCTTGTCGCGTGACAATGACGGCGACAGTCGGCCTTTTGCCATCACGTACAGGCGATCGCAAATATCAAACAACTCGTCCAGCTCTTCACTGACCACCAGCACCGCGCAACCGGCTTCGGCCAGCTTTAAAAGCTCGCCGCGTATTTGTGCCGCTGCACCCACATCAACCCCCCAGGTGGGCTGGGAAACAATGAGCAGCTTTGGTGCAGCATCTATCTCGCGGCCCATGATGAATTTTTGCAAATTGCCCCCTGACAACGACCGGGCCAGGGCCTGCCACCCGCCTGACTTGACCTTAAAGCGCGCAATGATTTGCGCGGCTTGCGTCTGCAAGCAGGCGCCGTTCAGCCAACCGCCGCGGCCTACTGCTTCTTGGCGCGTCAACAGCAAATTGCGGCTGAGTGCCAACTGCGGTACGGCCCCACGCCCAAGACGTTCTTCTGGCACAAAATGCACACCCAGCGCGCGCCGCTGCATGGGATTCAAGTGGCCGGCATCCACTTCGCCCACCATCACCGCGCCTGGTGCGGCGCGGGGGTCTTCACCCGACAGGGCGTAGAGCAGCTCTTTTTGCCCGTTACCAGACACACCCGCTATGCCCACCACCTCGCCAGCACGCACCTGCAAAGCGACAGCATGCAAGTCCACACCAAACTCGTCAGTGCGGACTGGACTCAGTTGCTGCACGTCCAGCACCACCTCACCTGTTTTCACCGCGCGGTGCGTCAACTCTGCTGGTTCGCTGCCAATCATCAGGCGGCTCAGGGATGCGTTGGACTCTTGTCTCGGGTCGCACACACCGGTGACCTGGCCGCTGCGCAGCACGGTACAAGCCGTGCACAGCGCACGGATTTCATGCAGCTTGTGGCTGATGTACAAAATACTGCAACCCTGTTCGGCCAGCAGGCGCAGTGTCACAAACAGGCTGTCAACTGCCTGGGGTGTCAGTACGGAGGTGGGTTCGTCCAGGATCAGCAGCTTCGGAGATGTCAAAAGCGCCCGCACAATTTCAACCCGCTGGCGTTCGCCGACGCTCAGGGTGTGCACAGGCCGCTGAGGCTCGATTGGCAAGCCGTAAGTCTGAGCGGTTTGCGTGATTTGGTCAGAGACGTCGGCCAGACTCAAATGTTTATCGAGTCCCAGCCAGACGTTTTCAGCCACGCTCAGCGTGTCAAACAGGCTGAAATGCTGAAACACCATGCTGATGCCCAGCGCACGTGCCTCGCTGGGATTGTGTACGGCCAGCAACTGGCCGTCCATCCACAGGCTGCCGGCGTCAGGGCGGGTAGCGCCGTAGATGATCTTCATCAGGGTTGATTTGCCAGCCCCGTTTTCACCCAGCACGGCGTGGATTTCACCGGGCTCCACGGTCAGTGAAATATTGTTGTTGGCGATGACGCCCGGATAGGCCTTGGTGATGCCGGTCAATTGCAAACGCGCAGGGCTGCTCATGATTTTTGGCTGAACCCTGGCACGGTGTTTGCGGTGCGTGATACGCTGTATTCAATGACACGATCAACTGGCAATATGACGGCTCCCATTCGATTCTTCAGGCGCGGTGAAACGGTAACACTGGTCAATGTACCACCCAGCCGCACGCTTTTGGAAGTGCTGCGCGAAGACCTGTGCAGCACAGACACCAAAGAGGGGTGCGGTGAAGGGGACTGCGGGGCCTGCACCGTGGTGCTGGGCGAAAAACGCGATGGCGCGCTGACCTATCGCGCCGTGAACAGCTGCATCCGCCTGGCGCATTCGGTCAATGGCATGGCGGTCTGGACGGCTGAGGATCTTTCATCGCCGGACGGCAAACTCCATGCCGTGCAGGAGGCCATGGTGCAATGTCATGCCTCCCAATGCGGTTTTTGCACCCCGGGTTTTGTGATGAGCCTGTTTGCCATGTACCAAAACCACACTTGCAAGGGGCACACCATCACGCGTGAGGTGGCACAGCGGGAGCTGTCGGGCAACCTGTGCCGCTGCACCGGCTACCGGCCGATTCTGGATGCGGCGCAGATGCTGGACGCTATACCTTTGACACGCCTGGATGAATCTGGACTGCTACAAAAAATGGAGCTGCTTGCGCATGAATCCATTGGGCTAGAGGCCGATTTGATACCTGAAAATAGCTATCAATCGCCTGTTTCGCTTCAAACCCTGCTTCAAACGCGTGCTTCGCACCCCGACGCGCAAATCGTTGCAGGCACGACCGATGTGGGTCTGTGGGTCACCAAGCAGCACCGTCAGTTTGACCAGATCATTGACGTGACGCGGGTAGCAGAGCTGCGGCGCATTGAAGACTACCCGCAGCACATCGCCATCGGCGCGGCGGTCACCTTGAACGACGCCTTCAACGCGCTCATCGAAGACCGCCCCCAACTGCGCGACTTTGCTGCGCGGTTTGCGGGCCTGCCGGTACGCAACTCAGGCACGCTGGGCGGCAACGTGGCCAACGGCTCGCCGATTGGCGATTCGATGCCGCTGTTGATTGCATTGGGGGCCAACGTGGTGCTGATGAGCATGAGAAACGGGGAACTGGGACACAGAGAAATGCCGCTGGAGAAGCTCTACACAGGTTATCGGCAAAACGTGCTGGCGGCAGACGAAGTTCTGACCTGGATCAAAGTCCCCAAGCCAACGCAGGGCGAGTTCTTGCGCATTTACAAAATCTCCAAACGCTTTGACGACGATATCTCGGCCATCTGCCTGGGGCTGAACCTGCACATCGCCAACGGCATCGTGGTGAAGGCTTCGATTGGCGTGGGGGGAGTGGCTGCCACACCCGTACGCGCTATTAAAACAGAAGCTGCTTGCACAGGTAAAGACTGGTCAAAAGCGACAATTGAGCGCGCCATGGCGGTTCTTAGAGGCGAGTTTTCACCCATTTCAGACATGCGTGCCAGCAGCGCCTACCGCACGCTGGTACTTGGCAATTTGCTGCAACGGTATTGGCTTGAAAGTCAGGGCTTACAGCAGATCAACCTTGAATCCTTTGCCTCGGGCGTCGAAGAATGACAGCTGCTGGCCATTCCACTTTTCACGAAAGCGCCCGTGCCCAGGTCGCTGGCGTGGCGACTTATGTGGACGACATCCCTGAACTCAAAGGCACGCTGTACGCCGCGCCCATCCTGTCAACCGTCGCCCACGGCAAGCTGCTGGGTATTGACTGCCAAGCCGCCCTGGCCATGCCCGGTGTGGTCGACGTGGTGCTGGCAGCGGACATTCCCGGCGACGCTGTGCTGGCGGCGTTTGCGCATGATGAGCCCATCTTTGCCGTTGACACGGTACAGCACGTCGGTCAGGTGATTGGCCTGGTGGTGGCTGAATCAGTCATGCAGGCGCGGCGTGCTGCCCGCAAGGTGCAATGCCGCATTGAGGCCTTGCCTGCCGTGCTCGACGTGCATGCGGCACTGGCAGCCCAAAGCTTTGTGCTGCCGCCAGTCGCTGTCAAACGAGGCGATGCTGCCGCGGCACTGAGTACCGCCTTGCACACCTTGCACGGTACGCTGGAGGTCGGCGGCCAGGAGCACTTTTACCTCGAAGGGCAGGTGGCTTATGTGCTGCCGCAAGAGCAGAACCAGTGGCTGGTCTACACCAGCACCCAGCACCCCGGCGAGGTGCAGCACTGGGTGGCGCATGCACTGGGTCTTGACAACCACCGGGTGGTGGTGGAATGCCGCCGCATGGGTGGTGGCTTTGGCGGCAAGGAAACGCAAGCCGGGCACATGGCCGTGTGGGCAGCGATTGCTGCGAACAAACTCAAACGTCCCGTCAAGCTGCGGCTGGACAGGGATGATGACTTTTTGATCACCGGCAAGCGCCACCCGTTTGCTTACGATTACACGGTGGGTTTTGACGACACAGGCCTCATCACCGGACTGAACATGCTGATGCTGGCCAACTGCGGCTTCAGCGCTGACCTGTC
Organism: Polaromonas sp.; assembly: GCA_031410335.1. Classification (GTDB taxonomy): domain Bacteria; phylum Pseudomonadota; class Gammaproteobacteria; order Burkholderiales; family Burkholderiaceae_C; genus Polaromonas. The sequence goes on from JANNYZ010000017.1 coordinate 36,842, forward strand.
GGGCCCGGTGGCTGACCGCGCCGTGTTTCACCTTGACAACGCCTACTTTCTGGCTGACGTGGACATCACATCGTATCGCCTGAAAACCAACACCCAAAGCCACACTGCGTTTCGCGGTTTTGGCGGGCCGCAGGGCATGGTGGTGATTGAAAACATCATGGGCGACATTGCGCGGCATCTGGGCCTTGACGCGCTGGATGTGCGCAGGCGCAACCTGTACGGCGTGGGTGAGCGTGACGTGACGCACTACCAGATGAAGGTCGAAGACAACATCCTGGAGCCGCTGCTGTCAACGCTGGAACACACCTCCAGCTACCGCCAAAGGCAGGCAAGCATCTCCGCATGGAATAGCGCCAGCCCGGTCATCAAGCGCGGCATGGCCATCACGCCCGTCAAGTTTGGCATCTCGTTTACCGCCACGCTGTTCAACCAGGCGGGTGCACTGGTGCATGTCTATCTGGATGGCAGCGCGCAGGTCAACCACGGCGGGACCGAAATGGGCCAGGGCCTGAACACCAAGGTTTGCCAGATCGTGGCTGACGAGTTGGGCGTGGCGTTTGACAATGTTCTGGCCACCGCCAGCGACACCAGCAAAATCCCCAACGCATCGGCCACTGCTGCCTCAGCGGGCACAGACTTGAATGCCCGGGCCGCCCAATACGCCGCACGCAACGTACGCGACAACCTGGCGCAATTTGTGAGTGGCCTTGACAACTGCGGCGCAGGTGCGGTGCGCTTTGAAGGCGGGCGTGTCACCACGCCCAACAGCGCCAGGCTGTTTGTGGATGTTGTCAAGCTGGCCTATGCCAACCGCATCCAGCTTTGGAGCGACGGTTTTTACCGCACCCCCAAAATCCACTACGACAAAACCACGCTCACAGGCCGGCCGTTTTATTACTTCGCTTATGGTGCAGCGTGTACCGAAGTGGCCATAGACACGCTGACCGGCGAAAGCCGGGTGTTGAAAGTGGATATCCTGCATGACGTCGGCACGTCCATCAACCCTGCGATTGACATTGGCCAGATTGAAGGCGGCTTTGTGCAGGGCATGGGCTGGCTGACCACTGAACAACTGGTATGGAGCGACAAGGGTCTGCTGACCACACATGCCCCCAGTACCTACAAAATCCCCGCGACGGGCGACGTTCCCGAGCACTTCAAGGTCGACCTGTGGCCTGAACCCAACCGTGAAGACAACGTGTTCGGCAGCAAGGCCGTGGGCGAGCCCCCCTTCATGCTGGCCATCAGCGTGTATGAAGCCATCAGAAATGCGGTGGCCTCGAACCGAACTTCGCCTGAACCAGTACGAATGAACGCTCCCGCCACCGCCGAGGAAGTACTTGGCGCGCTACAAAAGCGGGCCGCACGGGTGTGACACTAGGACGCGGACTGAGCACCCATATTCATCAAATTGTCTTCACTTGCAGAATCATGAGACTGCAAGGCCAGGTCAACCTTTGTTCGCGTCCAGGCTGGCGCCAGCATCTGGATGAAAGACGATGCAAAGCCGCGCAAGTAATGGTGTCTGTGCACCCAGACATAACTGACAGACGGCTTAAACAGGTGACGCGCGTTGATGCTTTGCAGCCCCGTATCGCGCTTGGCATCAAACGCGATTTCAGGCAAGGTTGCAATGCCCATACCGGACGCCACAAAGGCCTTGATGACGTCCGCATCGGTCGCGCTGAGCACTACGTTGGGCGATATCTTTCCCGCAGCAAATGCGCTCATCACCGCGACACCGCCCGCAAACGAGCTGTCAAGGGTGATCATGGGGTATTGCGCCAGATGCGCCAGGCTTAACTTTTTTTTCTTCAAGAGCGGGTGACCCTTGGGCACCAGCACGCAGCGGCGTATGTGCGCCCACGCGAGCGGTGCCAGCTCTGTCATTGCCATGGTTGGTGCAGTGCATATGCCCAGATCGGCCTCGCCTGAATTCACCAGCTTGACGATCTGGTCGGGGTTGCCCTGGCGCAGGCTCAAATGAACCTGCGGGTATTGCAGCTGGAAACGCCTGACGACCGGAATCAGCACATAACGCGCATGGACGTGCGTTGTTGCAATCACCAGCGACCCGCTGGTCTCATTGGCAGCGTCGGCGCCCACTTTTTTCAGGTTGTCCAGCTCGCGCAAAATGCGCCGCGAAATCTCCACAGCTTGTCGACCGGTTTCTGTCAACGCCGCGATACGGTTGCCCTGGCGCACCAGCAGTTCTGCATGTAGCTCTTCCTCCATCAGGCGGATTTGCCTGCTGATGCCGGGCTGCGAGGTATGCAGTGACAAAGCGGCCCTCGACAGGTTGAGGCCATGCCCCGCGACTTCTGTGAGGTAGCGCAGTTGCTGGATGTTCATGCGTTTAACTATAACGCCAGGTTATCAAGCTGGAACAAACAATTCGTATTCTTGTGGCTGAAAGTTGCCTAGACTGGCGCAAATCAGTCCTCACAGTCATGCTTTGAAAAGCAATAGAAGTTCAAGGAGCCCCATGAAAACAAAAAGCCTGGGCACCGCGGCGCTACAGGTATCTGCCATCGGGCTGGGCCACAGCATGGGCGCGAACGACTTCAGCACTGCTGGCCACCAGCAATTTGACCGGCTGATCGCGCGCGCCCTCGACCTTGGCGTGACATTTTTTGACAGCTCTGATGCCTACTGGAACGGGCTGCACGAACATTGGCTGGGAACCGCGTTGAAGGCCGTACAGCGGGGTAAGCCGGACCGAGCCGTGGTTGCGTCAAAGTTCGGCAACATCACCCTGCCCGACGGCAGCAAGGCCACCAATGCGCGGCCTGAGTACGTCGTGTCATGCTGCGAAGCCAGCCTCAAGCGGCTGGGCACAGACTGTATCGATCTTTACTACCTGCACAGAGTCGATCCCAAAACGCCGATAGAAGACACCATGGGCGCCATGTCACGTCTGGTTGAGCAAGGCAAGGTGCGCTATCTGGGCATCTGCGAAGCTGGCTCTGCCACGCTGGAACGTGCGCACCACATACACCCGCTGACGGTACTGCAAACCGAATATTCACTCTGGTGCCGGGAGGCTGAGCAAGAAATCATTGGCACCTGCCGCCGCCTCGGTATCGGCTTTGTCGGCTATTCACCGCTCGGTCGCGGGCTGCTGGCGGGCGGCATACAGACTTTTGAAGACTTGGCTCCTGGCGACAGGCGCAGGATTCACCCGCGCTTTCAGGGTGAAAACTTGGCGCGCAACCTGGCGCTGGTCGCTCAGATGGAAGTCATCGCCCAGCCATTGGGCCTAAATACGGCGCAACTCGCGCTGGCTTGGGCCACGGCGCAAGGTCACGACATCGTGCCCATCACCGGTACACAGCGTGAAAGATATCTGGAGCAAAGCGCGGCCGCTGCACAGTACACCCTGAATGGCGCCGACTGTGCAGCGCTGGAAGCCATCTTTACCAGCGGCGCACGCGCCGGCGAGCGCTACCCGGTGGAGATGCTGGCCGGGCTGGGGATCTGAATCAACCACCAACAAACCAAAGAAAGACCGCATGAGCAAAGACCCGAGAGTTGAATCCGCGATTGCCCACTGGGCACCACGTTTTGTGTCCAACGGCGTTTTACTGGCGGACTTCCAGGAAGTGACGCAAAGCATAGAGCGCTGGGAGGACTGGTGCGCTGCCTGGTGCAAACGCGCTGCCGTGCATGAAGCACTGGGGCACGAAGCGCTGGCTGGCGGCTACAAACTCAGCGCCAGCGAGCACCTGTCACGCGCTGCGGTGTATTACCACTTCGCCAAATTTGTTTTTGTCCACGACGTGTCGCAGATGCGTGCTGCCCACATGAAGGCGGTGGCGTGCAAGCAACTGGCCTTGCCCAACATGCGCCCACCCGCAACGCGAGTTGAGATCCCGTTTGAAGGCGGATTTTTGGCGGGCTTTTTGCGCCTGCCGGTAGGAGCCAGCAACCCCCCTGTGCTGATCCTGGTGCCGGGGCTTGACTCTGCCAAGGAAGAGCTGGAGGCTTATGAAACACCCTTTCTTCAGCGCGGCATCGCCACGCTGATGGTTGACGGCCCCGGCCAGGGCGAGGCTGAATATGACTTCCCCATTCGCGGCGACTACGAAGTGCCGGTGAAGGCGATGGTGGACTTTGTCATGACGCGCAATGAGGTCGACAGCACGCGTATTGGCCTGTGGGGTGTCAGCCTGGGCGGCTACTACGCACCTCGCGCGGCAGCGTTTGAAAAGCGCCTGAAAGCTTGCATTGGCCTGGCCGGGCCGTATGACTTTCACGACACCTGGGACCAATTGCCAGAGCTGACAAAAGAAGCCTTTCGCGTACGTAGCCATCTTGCCACCCAGGCTGAGGCAAAGGCACACAGTGCCAGCCTCACCCTTAAAAACGGCATTGCCGCGCAAATCGAATGCCCTTTGTTTTTGGTCACTGGCAAGATGGACCGCCTGATACCGTGGCAGGACACACAGCGTCTGGCTGATGAAGCATCAGGCCCGGTCGAACTGATGATTGTTGAAGACGGCAACCACATCGCCAACAACCGACCCTACCGCTACCGCAACCGAAGCGCCGACTGGATGGCAGATCAGCTCGGTCTGCCAAAGCAATAAGCGACTCACCCCAACCAGGAGACAAACATGACGACAAAGCAAATAAATGAGTTCCCACTTTCGCGCCGCAGCCTGGCCTTGGCGTGTGCGCTGGCCGTGCTCCCTATGGCCTACAGCGGCACTGCGCTGGCACAGTCGCAACCACCCACCCAAGGATTTCCCAACAAGCCCATCAAGCTGATCTCGGGCGCGTCCGCAGGCAGCGCGTCTGACATCATCGCGCGCTCGGTCGCCGAAAAACTGCAAGCCGAGTTTGGCGTGCCCGTCCTGGTGGACAACAAGGCCGGGGCCGCTGGCACCCTGGCCGCGCAAAGCACCCTTGCAGCGCCACCCGACGGCTATACCGTGTTTGTCTATACCGGTGCGCACACCGTGCTACCGCTCATCAACAAACTCAGCTATGACCCGATAAGAGACTTTTCCGCAGTTGTCCCGTTGGCTTTGGTGCCCAACGTGATGGTGGTGTCACCTGCCAAAGGCTACAAAACGGTGAAGGATGTGGTCGATGCGGCCAAGGCAAAACCGGGCCAACTCAACTACGCCTCTGTTGGGGTGGGCAGTGCCACCTACATGAGCGCCGAAAAATTTCGCAGTGCCACCGGCATAGATGCGGTGCATGTGCCCTACAAAGGCTCGCCCGAAGCCATCACCGAAACCATAGCCGGCCGTGTCGATTACTTCTTTGCACCGCTGGTGTCGGCTCTGCCAATGATCAAGTCCGGCAAGCTGCAAGCGCTCGCTGTCAGCACGCCGAGGCGATCGGCGCAATTGCCTGACGTGCCCACGATTGCAGAGGCTGGTGTGGCGAAGGCTGACTATGTGTTCTGGATAGGCATGCTGGTGTCGTCGAAGACACCACGCGACATTGTGCAAAAGTTAAGTCAGTCCACCGCCCGGGCGCTGCAATCGCCGGAAGTGCGTGAACGCCTGACCAGTCTGGGTGCAGAACCCATGCCCCTGAGCCCCGAACAGTTTGATGCGCTCATCAAGGACGAGATGGCAGCGAACACCGTCATCATCAAGGCTGCCGGTATCAAGCCCGAGTAACTTTGCAGCAATTGCGTCAGAAAGACTGGCGCACCACATCCAGCAACATCATCAGCACCGCAAAACCCATCACGCCTACGCCGCCCCAGCCAAACCAGCGGGTCTTGGGGCCTGAAGTGAAGGCACCCATGACTTCCTTCTTGCTGGCCAGCAGCATCATCCCGGCCATGATGGGCACGGCCACCACGCCGTTGATAACAGCGCTGCAGTACAGAGCCTTCATCGGGTCGATGGGTGTGAAGTCCAGGCCAGTGCCGACGATGGTGGCAATCGCAATGATGCCGTAAAAGCGCTTGGCTTCAAACCAGTGACGCTCCAGGCCTTCAGGCCAGTCGAAGGCTTCAGCGACGGCGTATGCGGCTGATGACGCCAGTACCGGCACCGCCAGCATGCCGGTGGCAATGATGCCGCCTGCAAACAGCGCGAAGGCAAAGTCCCCGGCCAGTGGACGTAGTGCCTGAGCCGCCTGTGCGGCCGTTGTCACGTCGCGAATACCGGCGCCATACAGCACCACACCGCCCAGCACCATGATGAAAAACGCCACCGCGTTAGAGAAAAACATACCAACGTAGGTGTCGCGCTTGACACGCTTTAGGTCGCTGCGTACTGTGGCATCGGTGCCGCGTCCCTTGCCTTGGAGGCGCAATTCCTCGACTTCTTGCGAGGCTTGCCAGAAAAACAGGTACGGTGAAATGGTGGTGCCCAGCAAAGCCACAATCACCATCCAGTAGCCGGACGTCCATTGCAGCTTGGGCACTACCAGGTCGCGCAGCACCTGGCCCCATGGGACGTCGACCAAAAACACCGCGATGACATAAGCAAACAAAAACAGCGTCAGCCATTTCAAAATGGGTGCAAGCTTGCGGTAGGGCACAAACACCTGCAGCAGCACGGTCAGCACGCCAAACACCACCGCATGAAAGTGCGCACCACCACCCACTACCAGCTGCAGCGCTTCGCCCATGGCCGCGATGTCAGCCGCAATGTTGATGGTGTTGGCTACCACAAGCAACAAGACCATGGCCATCAAAAAAGCGCGCGGTGTGTGCTCCCGCAAGTTAGCTGAAACGCCCTTGCCCGTCACGCGGCCAATGCGGGCGCTGACGAGTTGAATCGCAATCATGAAGGGCAGTGACAAAAACACGGTCCAGAGCAGCCCGGTACCAAATTGCGCGCCCGCCTGGGTATAGGTGGCAATGCCTGACGGGTCGTCATCGGCTGCGCCGGTGATAACGCCTGGGCCGACGTGGCGCAAAAAGGAGGGGAAGTGTTTGAGCATTAAAGTAGCCTAACACGCCATGAAGACGTATTGGTTGCCTATTTTCAGGCTTAAATATGGCTCTAGGCCAATATTTACATGCGCGAGCAGCTATAAAATAAGTAGCGCCCGAAAATCATTGACGTTTGTGTAGGTGGGGCCCGTCACCACCAGATCACCCACAGCTTGAAAGTAAGTGTAGGCATCGTTGCGGTCTAGATGGTCGTCCAACTTCATGCCTTTGGCGGTTGCCCTTTGTAGCGTGTCGGGTTGCACATACGCACCTGCATTGTCTTCAACCCCATCAATGCCATCGGTGTCAGCGGCCAGCGCGTAGACACCGCTTTGGCCTTGCAGTGCCAGCGCCAAGCCCAAGCAGAATTCGCCTGCACGCCCGCCCCGACCTTTGGCAGCGCCTTCACGCCGCGGCCTCACGGTCACCGTCGTTTCGCCGCCACTCAAAATCACACAGGGCTTTTCAAACGCACCGGTGCCGCGTGCCACAGCCCGGGCCAGCGCTGCATGCACCTTGCCCACTTCGCGTGACTCCCCTTCCATTTCATCGCTGAGGATGTAGGCTTTCAGCCCCGCAGCACGCACCGCTGCTGCTGCGGCTTCCAGGCTTTGCTGTGGCGTGGCCGTCATGTGGACTTCATGGCCATTGAACAATGCGACGCCAGGCTTGGGTGTCTCTAACGCACCGCTTTCCAGATGTGCCAGTACCGTCGCTGGGACATCAATGCTGTAGCGCTTCAATATGGCCAGTGCATCGGCGCAAGTTGTGGCATCCGGCACGGTGGGGCCGCTGGCGATGATGGACGGGTCGTCGCCCGGCACATCGCTGATGGTCAGCGTCACCACCCGTGCAGGCGCGCAGGCAGCGGCCAGGCGCCCACCCTTGATGCGTGACAGGTGTTTGCGCACGCAGTTCATTTCAGAAATATTGGCACCACTTCTCAAGAGCGCTTTGTTGATGCTTTGCTTGTCGGCCAGCGTCAGCCCATCCGCAGGCAGGGTCAGCAGCGCCGAGCCACCGCCAGATATCAGGCACAGCACCAGGTCGTTTTTGGTCAGGCCTTGCAGCATGGCCAGCATGCGTTCAGAGGCTTGCAAGCCCGCTGCATCAGGCACCGGGTGCGCGGCTTCAATGATCTCAATGCGCTGCTTCATGCCTTTAAGCGAATCCGGCAGCGGCGGAATGTGGTGGTAGCGCGTCACCACCAGGCCTTGCATGGGTGCGTCTTGCGGCCAAAGCGCTTCAATCGCCTGCGCCATCGAGCCACCTGCCTTGCCAGCGCCAATCACGATGGTGCGGCCTGACGTGGGTGGCGCCGGCAGACAGGCTGCGGTGTTTTCAAGGGGTAAGGCGCGTTTGACGGCCACGTCAAACAGGTGGCGCAGAAAGGCCTTGGGTTGCTGGGAGGGGTTAAAAATCGTTGTTGTCATTCACGGTCTCCTGCGCCAATTGTGCCGCGCCTTGAAGGGGCAATTGACGATTCGACAGGACACGTCTCTAGAATTCAAAATTTCCTCAAAGGCACTGAATGAATTCCTACCTAGCCCTAGGCATCGCCATCGTCGGTGAAGTCGTCGCCACCACAGCCTTGAAATCAAGCGACAGCTTTACCAAGCTGGTGCCATCCATCATCACCGTCATTGGCTATGGCGTGGCGCTGTACTTTTTAACGGTCACGATGGAAACCATTCCCACAGGCGTGGCCTACGCCATCTGGTCAGGCCTGGGTATTGTGCTCATCACCATTGCCGCCTACTTTATTCATGGGCAAAAGATTGATGTGATGGGGATGGTCGGCATGGCGCTCATTGTGGCGGGGGTAGGGGTGCTGAATTTGCTTTCCAAATCGGCTGGGCATTGAGGTTGGCCGAGGTCATAGACTTTCCTGAAGGCATTGCGCTAATGAACAAGCCCACCGTCACTCTCCGAGACCCAAAACCTGGCGATATGGGCTGGGTGGTGCAGCAGCATGGTGAGATTTACTGGCGTGAATACGGCTGGGACATGCGCTTTGAAGCGCTGGTGGCGGGTATCATGTCTAGCTATGTCACCAACTACCAAAGCGAGTTTGAAAAGTGCTGGATAGCCGAGGTCGATGGGGTGCGGACGGGGTCTGCGTTTGTGGTGCGCCAGTCAACAAGCACGGCGCAGCTGCGCATGCTGATTCTCACGCCTGAGGCGCGGGGGCTGGGCCTGGGCGGCAAATTGACCGATGAATGCATTGCGTTTGCACGCGCCACTGGCTATAAAAAAATGACCTTGTGGACGAATTCCTGTTTGCTGGCGGCGCGGGGCATTTACGTCAAGCGTGGCTTCAAGCTGGTCAAGAGTGAGCCCTATCAGGGCTTTGGTCACAACCTGGTGGGCGAGACCTGGGAGCTGAAGCTTTAGCTTATTCGGTCTTCGCGCCCGCCTCAAACCACCGCTTGATCTGGGCTCGTTCATCATCTGTGATGCCAGTGGCGTTGTTCATGGGCATGATTTTGGTCACCACCACCTGTTGGTAAACCGTCTGCGCATGCTGCTTGACGAGCGCGGGCGAGTCAAGCCGGACGTTTTTCATCTGCAATTGCGCGCCATGGCACTGGTAACAGCGGTTTTCGATGATTTTGGCCACTTTTAGGTAGTCATTTTGGCCTGCAGTATCCTGAATTTCTGCGCGGGCAGCTCCTGAATCTATAGCATTTGCAACTGCTGGTTGCGACGCAGGCTTCATCCATACAATGGCCCCAACGATGACGGCGATGCCCGCCAGTGCATAGGCGATGGGCTGGCGGTTGCGGCCCAGTTTGTAGCCGTGGCGCAGCACAAAAAACTGGCGTATTGACGCACCGGCAAACATCATCAGAATCAGCACCAGCCAGTTTTGCGGGTGGCTCCAGGTAAAGCTGTAGTGGTTGCTCAGCATGGCAAATAGCACGGGCAGCGTGAAATAGGTGTTGTGCACGCTGCGCTGCTTGCCGCGCTGGCCATGGATGGGGTCTACCGGTCTGCCCGCTTTGATGTCGGCCACCATGGTGCGCTGGCCGGGGATGATCCAGAAGAACACATTGGCGCTCATGGCGGTGGCCATCATGGCGCCGACCAGCAAAAATGCAGCCCGTCCGGCAAACCAGTGGCAGGCCAGCCAGGACGCTACGCAGACCAGCACGGCCACACTTGCGCCGACGATGACTTCGCCATGTTTGCTTTTGCCAAACACCCGGCAAATCGCGTCGTACAGCACCCAAAACACCACAAAAAATGAGAGCGCCACACCGATGGCCGCGCCGGGTGACCAATTCATGAGAGATTTGTCGATCAAATAGGCGCTGGCGTTCCAGAGGTAAGACACGGTGAAAAGTGCAAAGCCTGTCAGCCAGGTGCTGTAGCTTTCCCAGTAAAACCAGTGCAGGTGTTCTGGCATGTGTGGCGGTTTGCTGGCAAATTTGACTGGGTGATAAAACCCGCCGCCATGCAGCGCCCACAGCTCACCGCTGACGCCCTGTTTTTTCAGGTCTTCATCAACCGGCGGGGTCAGGCTGGAGTCTAAAAAGACAAAGTAGAACGACGAACCGACCCAGGCAATGGCTGTGATGACGTGCACCCAGCGCAGCAACAGATTGGCCCAGTCGAGAAGATAGCTTTCCATGAGATGCGCCTCATTTAGCAAAACGCTTGATCGTGATGCAAACCTGTTCACCACTGCGGGCGCTCTGAACAGCAACAAGGCCGCGAACTAAAGGAACAAAACCTGTGGGTCTGGTTTCCTCGCTCCGCTGCGACCTGGGCTGATTTTATGCGCTACTGACAACTTGCAACAACTGTGCCGCCACAGCGACGGCAATCACTTCAGGCTCTTTGCCAGCAATGCCAGGCACACCGATCGGGCTGGTGACATGCTTCAGTTCATCAGGTGTGAAACCTCGCGCCTTCAGCCTGGTCCGAAATGTGGCCCACTTCGTCTGGCTGCCAATCATGCCGACATAGGGCAAGTCGGCATGCTGTCGATGTCGTTTCAGGCAAGCGGCCAGCACCTCCAGGTCTTCGGCATGGCTGAAGCTCATGATGAGCACCTGCGATTGCGATGCCAGGCTGTGAACGGCGCTTTGCACCGGATCAGAATGCTCACACGCCACGTGACCCGGTACATCGGCAGGAAACACGTCATCGCGGCTGTCGATCCAGGTCAACGCAAACGGCAATTGCGACAACACCCGAACCAGTGCATGGCCGACATGGCCGCCGCCAAACAATGCCACTGGGGTCAGGGCGGGTTGCAGCCTGGCCCGCAAGGCTTGCGTGTTTTGAGCGCCAACGCACTCAAATCGCAGATGCACCACACCGCCGCAGCATTGCCCCAGCGAGGGGCCCAGTGCAAAGCGTGCGACTTCTGTATCGGTTGGTAAAGCTTGCAACCGCAAAAGCGTGCGGGCTTTGGTGATCGCCTGGTGCTCCAGGTGGCCGCCGCCTATCGTGCCCACCAGGCGGCTGGCAAATACCGCCATCCAGGTGCCTGCGTCACGCGGAACCGAGCCCTGTGCGGCCTCGATTTGCACCAGCACGGCAGGCTGCTGCGCCAGCAGAGCCAGAAAGCTCTTGAGGTGATGATGAGGCGTGGGTGCAAACATGGGTGAACGTCAGGGTAGCTTTAAAACAAATTTTGGGCAAAATGATGAAACATTGAACGACTGGCCTGAAAACTGTAACCACAGAACCATCATGAGACAAAAAAACCTGACCACAGAACCGCGTAGATTCTGGTTGTTGGCGCTCGCCTCCAGTGGAATTTCCGCTATTCTCAGCGCGTGCCAGTCGCCCCAGCCCGTCGCCCAACCGCCTGCTGCTGGCCCGGCGCCTGAGCCTTCATCGCCCGTGGTGGGGCCGGTTCCAGCCGCGCAGGGCTCGGCGCGCAGCTCTGCCGCCACAACGCCCCGGGCATACCGTTCCGACGGTGCATCGCACCTGTACGGCCTGAATGCTGACCGCATTTACAAGGGCAGAATGCCGCCCCTGCTGTACGCGATTGGTGTGCTGAATGTTGAAATTGACCGGGTTGGCCGCGTGACCAGACTCGACTGGATGCGCGCCCCCAACCATGCGCCTGAAGTGGTGGCTGAGATTGAGCGCACCGTTCGCAGTGCAGCGCCGTTCCCCGCGCCCGCCCGCATGGGCAAGGTGGTGTACACAGACACCTGGCTGTGGCACAAAAGCGGCAAGTTTCAGCTCGATACGTTGACCGAAGGGCAGAACTGATGTGCCTGCAGAAGGCTAACTCCCCCGGTAAGTGGAATAGCTCCACGGGCTGACCAGCAGCGGCACGTGGTAGTGGGCGCTAGCGTCAGCCACCCCAAAATCAATCGACACCAGATTCAAAAAGTGAGGCTCAGGCAGAATCACGCCGCACGCCTTGAAGTAGCTAGAGACATCAAACACCAGCCGGTAGGTGCCCACTTTTAGCGTGGTGCTGTCGTACAGCAGGCCGTCCGGGTTGCGGCCGTCGTTGTTCAGGGTGAATTGCTTGACAAAGGTGGTGCTTTGACCCTGTGTGGTGTACAGCGAAACCGCCATGCCGCTGGCGGGCGCGCCGCGCATGGTATCTAGTACGTGTGTGCTCAATCCCATGGTGTTTTTCCGGTTGATTCAAATAAGGGTCATAACAGATTGACAGGCAAAACGGCGCGCAGAGTCACCGATAATTGAAAAGATGATAGCCGCCCCAAACCAGTACCCTCGTGACCTTGCAGGCTATGGCCGCAACCCGCCGCACGCGCAGTGGCCGGGAAAGGCACGCATTGCCGTACAGTTTGTTCTCAATTACGAGGAGGGCGGCGAAAACTCGGTGCTGCACGGTGATGCAGGCTCGGAACAGTTCTTGTCTGAGATGTTTAACCCCGCATCGTTTGCGGCCCGGCATCTGAGCATGGAAAGCATTTACGAATATGGCTCGCGCGCAGGCGTGTGGCGCATTCTGCGTGAGTTTGAAAAGCGCAAGCTGCCGCTGACGGTGTTTGGCGTGGGCATGGCCTTGCAACGTGCGCCAGAAGTCACCGCAGCGTTTGTTGAGCTTGGCCACGAAATTGCCTGCCACGGATGGCGCTGGATCAACTACCAGCAAGTGGGCATTGACACTGAGCGCGAGCACATGCGCGCAGGGCTCGATGTGATTCAAAAAATGACCGGGCACCGGCCGCTCGGCTGGTACACGGGCCGCGACAGTCCCAACACGCGTCGCCTGCTGGCCGACGAAGGCACCACCGCCTACGACAGCGACTACTACGGCGATGACCTGCCTTTGTGGACGCAGGTAGCGCGCAGCGACGGCGTTCTGGTGCCGCGACTGGTGGTGCCGTATACGCTCGACGCTAACGACATGCGATTTGCCTCGCCACAGGGTTTTGCGCAAAGCGATGATTTCTTGACCTACCTGCGCGACAGCTTTGACGCCCTGTACGCCGAAGGCGACCCCGCCGGAATGGACCGCCCCAAAATGATGAGCATTGGCATGCACTGCCGCCTGCTGGGCAGGCCGGGGCGCATCGTGGCGCTGCAAAAGTTTTTGGACCATATTGCTGCTCGAGAGCATGTGTGGGTTTGCCGCCGCATCGACATTGCCCAGCACTGGCAACAAACTTATCCCTTTGAAGCTTCAACATGACGATCACTCTTGAACAAGTCAACCAGGCCAGCGCTGAAGAGGCGCTGGTGCTACTCGATGGTTTGTATGAACATTCGCCCTGGGTGGCTGAAAGGGCACTCAGTGCACGCCCGTATCAATCTTTGGGCCATCTCAAATATGCGCTGACGCAGGTCGTCAATGCTGTGTCCGCAACCGACCAGACCAAGCTGCTGTGCGCGCACCCTGAGCTGGCAGGTAAAGCCATGCTGGACGATGCGCTCACGGCGGAGTCTGCCAACGAGCAGAGCACGGCGGGCTTGACCAGTTGCACCCCGCAAGAGTTGGTCACGTTAGCCGAATTGAACCAGCAGTACCGCGCGAAATTTGGCTTTCCTTTTATACTCGCCGTACGCGGCACGCGTGGCCACGGCTTAAGCAAAAAACAGATCATCGACACCTTCACCCGCAGGCTGCAAAACCAGCCTGCATTTGAATTGAAAGAAGCGCTACGCAACGTTCACCGCGTGGTTGAGCTGCGCATCAACGACAAGTTTGCCAGCCACCCGGTGCTGGGCAATGACCTGTGGGACTGGCATGAAGAGCTGGCCCAGTACAGCGACCCAGGCTTTAAGGAAAAGCAGCAGCTCACGGTGACCTACCTGACGGACGCACACCGCAGTTGCGCCGCCTACATCAGCAGCAAAATGCACGAATGCGGATTTGATTCCGTTGAAATTGATGCGGTGGGCAACGTGGTCGGCATTTACCAAGCGGCGGCAGCGGGTGCCAAAACACTGCTCACAGGCAGCCACTACGACACGGTGCGCAACGCCGGGAAGTACGATGGCCGCCTGGGAATTTTTGCGCCGATGGCCTGCGTGCGCGAGTTGCACCGCGCGGGCAAACGCCTGCCGTTCAACATCGAAGTGGTCGGCTTTGCCGAAGAAGAAGGTCAGCGCTACAAGGCCACTTTTTTGGGCTCTGGCGCGTTGGTGGGTGACTTCAAGCCTGAATGGCTGGACCAAAAAGATGTGGACGGCGTGTCCATGCGTGAGGCGATGGCCCATGCCGGGCTGAACCCGGCCAACATACCGGGCATCAAGCGTGACCCGGCCGACTACCTGGGCTTTGTCGAGATTCATATCGAGCAGGGGCCAGTGCTTAATGCACTCGACTTGCCGCTCGGCATCGTCACCTCCATCAACGGCAATGTGCGCTACCTGTGCGAAACAGTGGGCACCGCCTGCCATGCAGGCACCACGCCCATGCCCAACCGGCAAGACGCCGCTGCGGGCGCTTCAGAGCTGCTGCTGTATGTTGAAAAACGGGCCGCGCAAGATGCTGATTCGGTCGGTACTGTCGGCATGTTGCAAGTGCCGGGCGGGTCGATCAATGTGGTGCCGGGGCGCTGCCTTTTTTCGCTTGACATGCGTGCGCCCAACGATGCGCAGCGCAATGCGGTGGAGGCCGATGTGCTGGCAGAGCTTGCCGCCATTTGCCAGCGGCGCGGGCTTGACCACACGGTTGACCTGACCGAACGCGCCGCCGCTGCCCCCAGTGCACCTGACTGGCAGGCGCGCTGGGAAAAGGCAGTTGAATCGCTCGGCCTGCCGCTTTACAAAATGCCCAGCGGTGCAGGCCATGACGCGATGAAACTGCACAAGATCATGCCGCAAGCCATGTTGTTCGTGCGCGGCCAGAACTCGGGCATCAGCCATAACCCGCTGGAGAGCACAACCAGTGATGACATTCAATTGTCGGTGGATGCTTTTTCAACATTGATCGCCAATCTGGCCTTAGAAACACCATGACCCTAAACGAGGCAACGTACCAAAAAATGGACGCTTGGGTAGATGCCCACTTTGACGAGCAGGTGGCCTTTCTTCAGGCGCTGATTCGTGTGCCGACCGACACACCGCCCGGCAACAATGCCCCGCACGCAGACCACACCGCTACTCTGCTGCACGCCATGGGCTTGAGTGCTGAAAAGCATCCTGTGCCGCAAGCCGACGTTCATGCGGCTGGCCTTGAATCGATCACCAACCTGATCGTGCGCCGAAGGTATGGAAGCCAAGACGGCGAAGGCAAAACCGTGCTGCTCAATGCCCACGGAGACGTGGTGCCGCCCGGTGAAGGCTGGACCAAAGATCCTTATGGTGGCGAAATAGATAACGGCAAAATTTATGGTCGCGCCTCCGCTGTCAGCAAATGCGATTTTTCAACCTACGCGTTTGCTGTGCGCGCCCTTGAGGCCGTGGCCAAGCCCGCTAAAGGCAGTGTGGAGTTGCTGTTCACTTATGACGAAGAGTTCGGCGGTGAAGTCGGCCCCGCGTGGCTGCTCAAGCACCACATCATCAAGCCCGATTTGATGCTGGCCGCAGGCTTCAGCTACCAGGTCATCACGGCGCATAACGGCTGCCTGCAAATGGAAGTAACCGTCCATGGCAAGATGGCGCATGCCGCCATTCCCGAGTCAGGAGTTGACGCGCTGCAGGCGGTAAACAAAATTTTGACGGTGCTGTACGCCCAAAACGCGCTGTACAAACAAGTCACCTCAAGGGTCGAGGGCATCACGCACCCCTACCTGAACATTGGCACGATTGAAGGCGGCACCAACACAAACGTGGTGCCAGGTCGCGTGAGCTTCAAGCTGGACCGCCGGATGATTCCGGAAGAAAACCCGGTTGAAGTCGAGGCGACGCTGCGCCACATCATTACCGAAACAGCGGCACAAACGCCAGGCGTGTCGGTTGACATCAAACGCATGCTGCTGGCCCGTGCGATGCAGCCCTTGCCGGGCAACAAACCTCTGGTTGAAGCGATTCAAAAGCACGGGCGGGAAGTGTTTGGCGAGGTGATTCCTGCGCTGGGCACGCCGCTTTACACCGATGTGCGTCTGTTTTGTGAGGCGGGGATTCCGGGCGTGATTTACGGGGCGGGCCCGCGCACAGTGCTGGAGTCGCATGCCAAACGCGCAGATGAACGGCTGGACCTGGAAGACCTGCGTCGCGCAACGAAAGTCGTGGCACGCGCCCTCAGTGACTTGTTGGCCTGAAAGCCCCGTCGTCCGCGCACCAAATCAGATCGGGCAGGGGTATTCACGGATGCGATAAGGCTGTTTTGACCCCGAATCCGCACCAATAGTGCCCGAAAATAGTCGCCGGATTGGTGCGCAGGTGCAGAGTCTGGTGACGGACGGGCACTGATTTTGCTTTATCGCTGCATCCAACGCTTTCATCACCACTTTTGACTTTCCTCACTGGAGCTTTCCTCATGTTCAAACGCGCTTTTATCAAATCCACCGCCGCTTTGGCGCTTGCTACTGCCATTGGCAGCGCTTACGCCCAAACCACACCGATCAAGTTCCAGCTTGACTGGCGTTTTGAAGGTCCGGCGGCACTGTTTTTGACCCCAACAGCGAAAGGCTACTTCAAGGACGCCAAGCTGGACGTGACAGTTGACGCAGGCAACGGCTCGGGCGGTGCGGTCACGCGCGTGGCATCGGGCACCTATGACATGGGCTTTGCGGACCTGGCCGCGCTGATGGAGTTCCACGCCAACAACCCTGACGCACCCAACAAGCCTGTGGCTGTGATGGTGGTCTACAACAACACGCCAGCATCTGTCATGGCGCTTAAAAAATCAGGCATCAAAACCAGCGCCGACCTGAACGGCAAGAAACTTGGTGCCCCGGTGTTTGACGCTGGCCGCCGCGCCTTCCCGATTTTTGCCAAAGCCAACAACGTGACGGGCGTGCAGTGGACCGCCATGGACCCCCCACTGCGCGAGACCATGCTGGCGCGCGGCGATGTCGATGCCATCACTGGCTTTACCTTCACCTCGCTGCTCAACCTCGAAGCACGGGGCGTGAAAGCCGAAGACGTGGTGGTGATCCCCTACGCTGACAACGGCGTGAAGCTGTACGGCAACGTCATCATTGCCTCGCCAAAATTGATCAAGGAAAATCCGGCAGCCATCAAAGCGTTTTTGCAGGCCTTTACCAAGGGTGCCAAGGACGTGATGGCCAACCCGGCTGCCGCCATCAATGACGTGAAAGCACGTGACGGCATCATCAACGTGCCGCTTGAAACCCGCCGCTTGCAGCTCGCCATCGACACCGTCATCAATAGCCCCGACGCACGCGCCGAAGGCTTTGGCCAGATCAAGGGCCCGCGCCTGTCGCTGATGGCGTCGCAGGTGTCCGATGCGTTTGCCACCAAGTCACGTGTCAACCCTGACGCGGTGTGGAATGGTTCGTTTTTGCCTACCGTGGCTGAGCTGAACGTGCTGCCAAAGAAGTAAGTACAGCAACCCTGATGCTACGTATTTAATAGCTGCTCGCGCATGTATCTATTGAGCTAAAGCCACTTTTTATTGCTGAAAATGACCCAAACTGAACCCGAAAACAACTTTGTAGACTTTTCCAACGTCTGGCTGGCCTACAACGAGGAGTTTTTGGCCCAAAAGCAGTTTGCGGTTGAAGCGATTGACCTGAAGGTCCGGCAGGGCGAATTTATTGCCATCGTCGGGCCCTCGGGTTGCGGCAAGTCCACTTTCATGAAGCTGGCCACTGGCTTGAAGATGCCGTCGATTGGCAAAATCCTGATCGACGGCCAGAGCGTCACCGGGCCGCTCAAAATCTCGGGCATGGCGTTTCAGGCACCGTCGCTGCTGCCGTGGCGCACCACGCTTGACAACGTGCTGCTGCCACTGGAGATTGTCGAGCCCTACCGCAGCAACTTTAAAGCCAAGCGCAAGGAGTACGAGGAGCGCGCGCTCAAGCTGCTGGAAAGTGTGGGTTTGAAAGGCTATGGCGACAAGTTTCCGTGGCAACTGTCGGGCGGCATGCAGCAGCGGGCCAGCATTTGCCGGGCGCTGGTGCATGAACCCAAAATGCTGTTGCTTGACGAGCCTTTTGGCGCACTCGACGCCTTTACCCGTGAAGAGCTGTGGTGCATCTTGCGTGACCTGTGGGCGGTGCAAAAATTCAACGTGATTCTGGTGACGCATGACCTGCGTGAGTCGGTTTTTCTGGCTGATACCGTGTATGTGATGAGCAAAAGCCCGGGCCGCTTTGTCGTGAAAAAGGAAATCAACCTGCCGCGCCCGCGCGACCTGGAAGTGACCTACACCAAAGAGTTTTCAGACATCGTGCATGAGCTGCGTGGGCATATTGGTGCGATCCGCCAGACCGCAGGCCAGCCCACGGCCGTCACAGCTTGAAGAACCATCAACAATGAATAACAAACAACTTCAATTCTGGGCGCCCTGGGTGCTGCTGGTTGCGGTGATTGCGCTGTGGCAATTCATCTGCACGGTGTTCAGCGTGTCAGAGTTCATCTTCCCTAGCCCGCTGCGTATCGCCACCCAAACCTGGGAGTTCAAGGAAGTCATTCTGGGCCACGCCTGGCGCACTTACTGGGTCACCATGGCGGGCTTCGGCATTGCTATTTTGGTCGGTGTGCTGCTGGGTTTTGTGGTGGGCTCGTCCCGCCTGGCTTATGCGGCGGTGTACCCACTGATGACAGCGTTCAATGCGCTGCCCAAAGCCGCTTTTGTGCCCATTTTGGTGGTCTGGTTTGGGATTGGCATCGGCCCGGCCATTCTCACGGCCTTCCTGATTTCGTTCTTCCCCATCATGGTCAACATTGCCACGGGCCTGGCCACGCTGGAGCCCGAGCTGGAAGACGTGCTGCGTGTGCTGGGTGCCAAGCGCTGGGACGTGCTGGTCAAGGTTGGCCTGCCGCGCTCCATGCCGTATTTTTATGGCTCACTGAAAGTGGCCATCACTTTGGCCTTTGTCGGTACCACCGTCAGTGAAATGACCGCCGCCAACGAAGGCATTGGCTACCTGCTGATATCGGCTGGCTCGGCCATGCAGATGGGCCTGGCCTTTAGCGGCCTGATGGTCGTGGGCGCCATGGCCATGGTGATGTATGAGCTGTTCAGCTACATCGAAAAGCACACCACCCAGTGGGCACACCGCAGCTCGAACAACGAGTAAAAGGCAGTCTGAGAAAAAAAAAAGGCTCCCCGGGAGCCTTTTTTACTTGCCAAATCGGCCTTCAGACCAATGAAGACGTGCGCGAGCAGCTCCTGATTTGATACCAACAATTTCAAGGCTGTGCCTTCCAGTCATTCGAGCGACAGCCGCTTAAACTTGACGCATGGCATGGCACGCACAACTTGATCTTGACTACGCTCTGGAGGCCGGCCGCACGGTGGCTCGTTATGCGCACACAGGCCCGCTGCGCATTTTGCAAAGCTTGTACCCGGAAGGCAACGCGATTTGCCACAACGTGCTGGTGCATCCGCCCGGCGGCCTGGTGGGTGGCGATACTTTGGACCTGAACATTTCAGTGGCAGCAGGTGCCCATGGGCTGGTGACTACACCGGGCGCTACAAGGTTTTATCGCTCGGACCGCGAGATGGCCGTGCAGCGCACCAACATCACTTTAGCCAGCAGTGCGCGCATGGAATGGCTGCCGTTGGAAGCGATTGCCTACAGCGGTTGCGTGGCAGAAAATCGCCTGAGCATGTCGCTGGAGCCCGGTGCCGAGCTGCTGGGCTGGGACGTGACATCGTTGGGTTTGCCACTGGCCGACAAACCTTTTGAATCTGGCAATTTCTGTCAGCACCTTGAGGTGCCCGGCGTGTGGCTGGAGCGTGCCAACATCAGGGCACTTGATGCCCTGTTGCTCAACAGTCCGCTTGGGTTGGCCGGACACCGCTGCTTTGCCACCCTGTTTTTTGTCGCAGGCAGCAAGCTCGACCGTCAACGCCGCCAGGACACACTGGACGCAGCACGCGGTGTGATTCAGACGCATCCGCTGTGTGCTACCGCAGGTGCCACCAGCCCTGATGGTAAGGTGGTGCTGGTCCGGGTATTGGCACCTGTGGTCGAGCCCGCCATGGCGTTGCTGCGCGGTGTGTGGCTGGCTTGGCGCCGGGAGTTGTGGCAACTGGACAAAGGTAGTCCGCGCATCTGGGCGACCTGAAGCTGTCCTACAGCGCTGTGCGCCTTGCTGACGCGCTCTTTTGGCACTTGCCCTTCATCGGGCGCCCGCCATTCAACTTAAGCTGGTTTCATCAGTCCGCAATGGACGCAATCAGGATATTGACGATGAAAACCACCACTTCAGACACATTTCGATTCAGCCAAATTGTCAAAAGCGTTGGCGCTTTTTCTTTGACCGCACTGTTGGCAGTGACGGCCACAGCACAGATTGCATCTGGCACTACAGGCATTGATGCCACGGGAAACGCCGCCAGCGAAATGGCGGCCTGCAACAATGGCACGACCCAGCAAAGCCGCGAAACCTGCATGACAGAAGTCCGCAATGCCAATGCTGCCAAGCGTGCAGGCAAGGTGGACAACGCAGGCGGCCAGTTTCAAGCCAATGCGCTGCAGCGCTGCAACGTGCTGCAAGGCGAAGACAAAATCGCCTGTGAAGCACGTGTGACTGGCTATGGCAACCCCCAAGGGAGTGTGGCCGGCGGCGGTGTTATCACTCAGGTGGAAACAGTGGTGGTTCCCAAGGGCCCGGAAGTAATCAACATCCAGCCCCAAACGAGCAACGACGCCATCATCGTGATACCCGCTGCCAGGTAACAGCCACCACCTGACGAAGGCTAAATGGCCACCAACTGGCGTACGCCGTTGGTCTCCATGTCCTTTCCCTGCCCGCGTGCGACAAATTCGCCGCGCTCCATGACCAGGTAGTCGTCGGCCAGGGCCGAGGCAAAGTCGTAGTACTGCTCGACAAGCAGGATGGCCATGTCGCCACGGTCAGCGAGCATGCGGATCACGCGGCCAATGTCCTTGATGATGCTGGGTTGAATGCCTTCAGTGGGCTCATCCAGTATCAGCAGCTTGGGCTTGGCAGCCAGCGCACGCGCAATCGCAAGTTGCTGTTGCTGCCCGCCTGACAAATCACCGCCCCGGCGATTCAGCATTTGCTTGAGCACCGGGAACAGCTCATACAACTCGGCGGGTATGGGTGTGCCGGCGCTTTTGTAGGCCAGTCCCATGCGCAGGTTTTCCTCAACTGTCAGGCGTGCAAAAATCTCGCGCCCTTGGGGCACAAAGCCTATGCCTGCTCTGGCACGTTCATAGGGCGTTGCTGCCTGAATCTGCTTTCCATCAAATTCAATCGTGCCGGTTTTGATAGGCACCAAGCCCATCAGTGATTTGAGCAAGGTCGTTTTACCCACGCCGTTGCGGCCCAGCAGCACCGTGACTTTGCCAAGGTGTGATTCCATGCTTACATCGCGAAGAATGTGCGAACCGCCGTAGTACTGGTTGACGTTTTTGACGGTAAGCATGTTCAGCGGCCCAAGTAGACTTCAATGACGCGTTCATCGTTCTGGACTTCGTCTAGCGTGCCCTGCGCAAGCACTGAACCGTCACACAGTACGGTCACAATTTCTGAAATGGTGCGGATAAAACTCATGTCGTGCTCGACCACCATCAGCGAATGCTTGCCCTTGAGCGTTAAAAACAGCTCTGCCGTGCGCGCCGTTTCTTCATCGGTCATGCCGGCGACGGGTTCATCGAGCAACAGCAGTTTGGGGTCCTGCATCAGCAGCATTCCAATCTCTAGCCACTGCTTTTGCCCGTGACTCAGGTTTCCCGCCATGCGGTTGACGCTGTCGGCCAGGTGAATCGTGACCAGTATTTCAGCCAGCCTGTCGCTCTGCAAGGAGTCGAGCTTGAAGAACAGTGACGCCTTCACGCCCTTGTTGGTTTTCAGGGCCAGCTCCAGGTTTTCGAACACGGTGAGGTGCTCAAACACGGTGGGTTTTTGAAACTTGCGGCCAATGCCGAGCTGCGCGATGTCGGCTTCCTTGTGGCGCAGCAAATCAATCGTGCTGCCAAAAAACACCGTGCCTTCGTCCGGCCGGGTTTTACCGGTGATGATGTCCATCATGGTGGTTTTGCCGGCGCCGTTGGGGCCAATGATGCAGCGCAACTCTCCAGGCGCAATGTCCAGGCTCAGCTTGTTGATGGCCTTGAAACCGTCAAAGCTGACGCTCACGTCTTCAAGATACAAAATCCGGCCGTGGGTGATGTCAACGTCGCGCGATGTCACCACGCGGCTGTTGCTGGCGCTGCGGCCGCCCGATTCCGTGTTGTTTTTATTCGCATCAAGAGCGCTCATGCGCTCCTGAATACGGCGAGCACCTTGCTCAAGCAGATCGGGGGTCATTTGTCACTCCCGCGCAGCTTTTTGACCAGGCCGACAACACCACTGGGTAAAAACAGCGTGACCCCAATGAACAGCAGCCCCAAAAAGTACAGCCAGTATTCAGGGTAGGCCACCGTCAGCCAGCTCTTGGCGCCGTTGACGATGAACGCGCCCACAATCGGTCCTATCAAACTGGCGCGCCCGCCTACTGCGGCCCAGATGGCTATTTCAATCGAATTGGCCGGGCTCATTTCGCCGGGGTTGATGATGCCCACCTGCGGCACATACAGTGCACCGGCTACACCGCACATGACCGCTGAAATCACCCAGATGGCGAGCTTATAGCCCAGCGGGTTGTAGCCCGAAAACATGACCCGCGTTTCTGCATCACGGATGGCCTGCAATACCCGGCCAAACTTGCTGCCGACCAGCCACTTGGCGAACAGATAGAAACCCAGCAGCGTGAGACCCGTCAAGACAAACAGCGTCATGCGCATCGACGGTGTCGCCAGCGGGATGTTCAGGATGCGCTTGAAATCGGTAAAGCCGTTGTTGCCACCAAAGCCGGTTTCATTGCGAAAGAACAGCAGCATGGCGGCAAAGGTCATGGCTTGGGTGATGATGGAAAAGTACACGCCCTTGATGCGTGAGCGAAAGGCAAAAAAACCAAACACAAAAGCCACGATGCCGGGCACCAGCACAATCAGTAGCAGCGTAGCGATGAAGCTGTCGCTGAAGGTCCAGTGCCAGGGCAGTGTCTTCCAGTCCAGAAACACCATGAAGTCGGGCAGGTCGCTTTTGTAGTTGCCGTCACGGCCAATCTGGCGCATCAGGTACATGCCCATCACATAGCCGCCCAGCGCAAAAAACAAGCCATGGCCCAGCGACAAAATGCCGGTGTAGCCCCAGATCAAATCCATGGCCAGCGCAGTGATGGCGTAGCACATGATCTTGCCCAGCAGCGCGACTGCATAGGTACTCATGTGGAACATGCTGGTCTCGGGCACCCAGAGGTTGAGCAACGGGGCCACAGTACACACCGCTATCAGCGCCATCATGAAAGCGCTCCAGCCCCTGCGCGTCAGCAAAGGGCCTTTGGCGGGCAGTACAACGGTTGCGGTTGTGTGGGTCATGCTTCTGCGCTCCGGCCCTTCATCGCAAAAATACCTTGCGGGCGTTTTTGAATGAAGATGATGATGAACACCAGAACGGCGATTTTGGCCAGTACAGCGCCTGTCCAGCCTTCAAGAAACTTATTCAAAATACCCAATCCCATCGCTGCGTAAACCGTACCTGCCAACTGGCCTACACCGCCCAGCACCACCACCATAAAAGCATCGACGATGTAGCCTTGTCCCAGGTCTGGCCCCACATTGCCGACCTGGCTCAAGGCGCAGCCCGCCAGGCCTGCAATGCCGGACCCCAAGGCAAATGCATAGGTATCAACACGGGCGGTGTTCACGCCCATGCAGGATGCAATCGGGCGGTTTTGTGTCACACCGCGCACAAACAAGCCAAGTCGCGTTTTGCTGATCAGCCAAGCCATGCCCAACAGCACAGCAATCGCAAAGCCAATAATCACCAGCCGGTTGTAGGGCAGAGACAAATTACCCAGCACCTGCACACCGCCACTCATCCACACCGGGTTTTCAACGCCGACGTTTTGCGCACCAAAAATCGACCGCACCCCTTGCTGCAACATCAAACTGATGCCCCAGGTGGCAAGCAGGGTTTCCAGTGGTCGGCCATATAAAAAGCGGATTACGCTGCGCTCCAGTGCAGCGCCCGTCAGGGCAGACGCCATGAAGGCCACGGGCACGGCGGCCAGCAGGTACCAGTCAAACATGCCTGGCAGGTATTTTTGAAACAAGCCCTGCACCACATACGTGGCGTAGGCACCAATCATCATCAGCTCGCCATGCGCCATGTTGATGACGCCCATCAGACCGTAGGTGATGGCCAGGCCGAGTGCCACCAAAAGCAGGATGCTGCCCAGACTGATGCCGCTGAAAATCGCGCCCAGCCGGTTGCCCCATTCGAGGGATGCTTGTACTTTGGCCAGGGACGCCTGCAGGGCTACCTTGACGTCAGCGTCCGTCTCCTTGTCCATGCGCTCCAGCAGGATGGTTTTGGTGCTGGGGTCCTTGCTGACCGAAAGTTGAGCAGCGGCTACCAGCCGTTTGGTTTTGTCGCTGCTGCTGAGAAGAATGGCGGCGCGAATCAGTTCAAGCTGGCTTTTCAGGGCGGGCACGCCTTCTGCTGCGTAGGCTTTTTCAATCAGTGGCAGACGTGCTTCATCATTGTCAGCTGCCAGCGTTTTGATGGCTGCTGCGCGCACTTTCTCGTCTTTGCTGAACAGCTTGAGCGCGGCCAGCGCGTTGTCCAGTTCAGCCCGCATCAGGTTCGGGTTGATGACGTCGTCCGCCTCTGAAGGCAGGCTCAAAGCCGCGCCCGTCACAGCATCAAAGGCCTTGTCATCCTTGACGATAAAAACTTTGTCACCTTTGGTTTTAACGGCATCGTCTGCCAGTGCTTGAATGAAGGCTGCAGTTTTGTCGTCGGCATTGGCGGCCGCTTTGGCAAGCGCTTCAATTCGGGCATCGGTCTCTCCCAAAGTCATGCCCTTGACTTCGTCAGGCGTCAAGGCATGTGCATGGGCAGCGATCAGGAAAGTAGCAAGTGTGAGTAAATGTCGAAGCATTGAAAGAACCTGTAGGGTACGCACTGCGCTGCCATGCGCACTCTGCAAGTCCCGGGCTGAAACCAGTTAAAACCAGCCAGAGCCCGGAACAAATAGGGAGCCATCCCGGACGCGGTCCGGGATAAAAGTGTTTACTTCTTTACAGGCTCGTCAGGCTTCTTGTCGTTGCCTTCAATGTACGGGCTCCATGGCTTGGCTTTTACCGGGCCAGGCGTCTTCCACACCACATTGAACTGGCCGTCAGCCTTGATCTCGCCAATGAACACGGACTTGTGCAGGTGATGGTTTTTTTCGTCCATCTTGCTGGTGATGCCGCTTGGCGCGGTGAAGGTCTGGCCAGCCATCGCTGCGATGACTTTGTCGGTTTCGGTGGACTTGGCTTTTTCCACGGCCTGTTTCCACATGTTGATACCGATGTAGGTGGCTTCCATCGGGTCGTTGGTCAAAGGCTTGTCCATGTGGCCAGGAATCTTCTTGGCTTTGGCGTAGGCTGACCATTTCTTGATGAACTCGGTGTTGGCCGGGCTCTTGATGGACTGGAAGTAGTTCCAGGCGGCCAGGTGGCCCACCAGCGGCTTGGTGTCCACGCCGCGCAGTTCTTCTTCGCCCACCGAGAAAGCCACCACGGGCACGTCTTTGGCCTTCAGGCCGGCATTGCCCAGCTCTTTGTAAAAAGGCACGTTGGAGTCACCGTTGATGGTGGACACCACGGCGGTTTTGCCGCC
>JANNYZ010000018.1:0-70046 GCA_031410335.1 Polaromonas sp.
CAGAAGTTTTTGCTGTAAGCGGCATAGCAGCACAGCAGCGCCGACAGCACCGCCACCAGCAGCCCTAATTGAAACGACACCTTGCGGCCATACCGGCTTTGCGTGCGTGTGACCAGCGCGGTCGACATGGCCCCGCCCACCACATAGGCCATCACCGGCAGCGTGGCCATCCAGCCGAACGGCGCCAGGTTCAAGCCGACCAGCCCGTTGATGGCGATAAAGACCACGTTGTTGGTCATGAAAAGACCTTGGCAGATCGTCAGGAGCCATAAATTGCGATTCATGAAATTCCAGTCAGCATGACAACGGACAAGCAGGCCAGTGGTGCGGTTTCAGAGCGCAGCACCCGTTGGCCGAGTGTGACAGCATCGAAACCCCTGGCCATGGCGGCAGCTTCTTCGGCGCTGCTCAAGCCGCCTTCTGGTCCGCTCAAGAATGTCATGGCAGTGGCTGTGCCCATGGCTTTGATCAGCGGCTTCGAGGCGTCTTGCAGGGACAGCAGCAGGCGCGCATCGGCAGTCTCGCCCAGCGTCTTCAGCCAATCGCTTAAGGAGGCCGGTGCGTGGACCAGCGGCACGCGGTTGCGGCCAGATTGCTCGCAGGCGGCTACCGCTATGCCTTGCCAGTGCAGGCGCTTTTTGTCGGCGCGCTCACCGCTCAGGCGCAGCACGCTGCGTTCGGTCATGAGCGGCTGGATGCTGGCCACGCCCAGTTCGGTGGCTTTTTCAACCAGCCAGTCCATGCGCTCATTGGCCGGCATGCTGATGGCCAGGTGCACGGCACGCGGCGCCTCGCGCTGCGTGGGGGCAAACGCGCCCACCGTGACCTGCACATCGCTGCGGCCCATGCTTTCAATGGTGGCGGTAAATTCGCCTTCCTCAGGCCCCAGACCATTGAACAGCGTAACGGCCTGGCCGGGCTGAAAGCGCAGCACCTGCACATGACGAGCAGCCACGGGTGGCAGACTGATGCGGATGCCAGGCGTGAGCTGCTGGTCGGTGTAAATGCGAGCGGTCAAGGCAGGGTGTGGGGTGTAGGGGCAGAAATGCAAAACGCCAACGCTACGAAAAACATAGCTGCTTGCGCACGTATTTATTGGTATTTCCCTTGATTTTATCGCCTAAAAGAGCTCCGTCGGGCCTTAACACCGATGCGTGTAGCCGCCCTTGCACAAATATTGCTTCATACTTAAACTATATTTGAACTTACCTTCAAGGAACCCACTCATGTCATTTCATTCGATTGGTCGTCGTCACCGTCTGGCCCTGGCTGTTGCAGGCGGTTTGCTGGCGGCGTGCGGCATGCTGACGGCGCAGGCCCAAACCTGGCCCAGCAAACCTCTGCGCATTGTGGTGCCCTACCCGGCCGGCGGCGGTATTGACGTGATGTCGCGCCTGATTGGCCAGCAGCTCAGCCAGCGTCTGGGCCAAGCGGTGGTGGTGGACAACCGGCCCGGTGCGGGCACGCTGCTAGCGGCTGAAATCGTGGCCAAAGCCCCGGCCGATGGCTACACGCTGATGGTGACCACCGATTCAACCGTCACCATCAACCAGCACCTGTATGCCAAGCTGCCGTATGACCCGGTCAAGGACTTTGCGCCAGTTACCCAACTGGTGCTGCTCAACCAGTTGCTGCTGGCCAACCCGGCCTTACCCGCCAACAATTTGAAGGAACTGGTGACCTACGCCAAGGCCAATCCGGGCAAGCTCAACTACGCGTCTTACGGCAGCGGCAGCCAGCCGCACCTGGCAATGGAGATGCTCAAAAGCCAAGCCGGGATAGACATCGTGCATGTGCCGTACAAAGGCATTCCGCAAGCCGTACCAGCTGCACTGGCAGGCGAGGTGCAGCTCACGTTTTCTGGCGTGGCTTCGTCGCAGGTGCATATCAAGGCGGGCAAGCTGAAAGCGCTGGCCGTGGGCGGCAAAACCCGCCTGGCCCTGCTGCCCGACGTACCCACGTTCACCGAGTCTGGCTTTCCCGATGTGCCGTCGAACGCCTGGTTTGGCCTGTTTTTGCCTGCTGGCACGCCGCGCGACATCGTGCTCAAGCTGCATGCCGAGGTCACGCGCATTTTGAAAGACCCGGAGTTCATGCAAAAGGAAATCACCGCCAAAGGCTACGAGCTGGTGGCCAGCACGCCCGAGGAGTTCGCCACGTTTTTGGCGGCTGACAGCGTGCGCAATGCGCGGGCCGTCAAAATTTCGGGTGCGAAGGTCGAATAGCTTTGACCGATGCCTTGATCTGGCGCGGCTACACCCAAGCCGAGCTGGACATTCAGTACAACAGCCGCGGCACCGTGCCCGACGTGTCGCTGTACCTGAACGACTACGCCGTCCGCACGCTAAAGGCCAAAGCGCAGTTGCAGCCGATTGAAAACCTGCGCTACGGCGACCAGGCCGACGAGCTGATCGATATTTACCCAGCGGACAAGCCCGGCGCGCCGGTCATGGTCTACCTGCACGGCGGCGACTGGCGCACCCTGAGCAAAGAAGACAGCGGCTTTGCAGCGCCCGCCTTTGTGGCGCAGGGCGTGACGTTCGTGGTGCTCGACTTCAGTCTGGTGCCGCACACCACCCTGCCCGCTATGGGCGCGCAGGTGCTGCGTGCCTTGCTGTGGTTGCAAGAAAACGTGGCAGCCCACGGCGGCGACCCGCAGCGCATCCACATCGCTGGCCATTCGTCCGGCGCTAATCTGGTGGGCCAACTGTTGATGACGGCACCTGCTGACCTGATCAAAAGCGCGGTCTTTATCAGCGGCTTGGGCGACCTGGAGCCGGTGCGCCTGTCGTTTCGCAACCAGAAGCTGAACCTCACCCCCGAAGTTGCCGCCCAGGTGTCACTGCTCAAACACCAGCCGGGCCGGGTATGCCCCATGCTGGTGGCGGTGGGCCAGAATGAAACCGAAGACTACCGCCGCCAGAGCCGCGACATGGCCGACCACTGGCGCGCACAAGGCAATGTCTGTGAGCTGTTTGAACTGTCCGGCCGACACCACTTTGACGCTGTGCTGGAGTGGGCGGACCCGCGCAGTGCGCTGTTTGAGGCCAATTGCGCGCTGATGGGGCTCTAGAGAACTGAAAACAGCGTTCAAGCTATTTTGGGCGGTTTTTGAGCATCAAATCAGCCGCTAGACCAATAGATATGTGCGCGAGCAGCTATTAAATATAGAGCAACCGACCAGGAGCCAGAATCAGGAAGCATCACGGGCACAACGAAAGCCGATGTAAACCACCGACGTGTTGGCAGGTTTGCTCTGGAAATGGCTGTCGCGCATGGCGCCAGCGCCGTACCACCAGCTGCCGCCCCGGGTGCGCTTGTCGGGTGCTGGCCCGCTGTCTACCCATTCCCAGGCATTGCCGCCCATGTCATACAGGCCATTGACACCGGCCCGCGTGGTGCCAACCGGTGCATGGCCCCCACCCCGTCTGGTGACCGCATGGGCCACTGTGGCAACGCTGCCGCAATCGCCGAGGCAGTTTGCGCCCAGTGGACTGTCCCCGGTTGGGTAAGGGTAGGTCTGGCCGGCGATGAGTCCTGCTGTTGGATGGGCGCGCCGCTCGGTATAGGCGGCCTCCCCCCACTCGGCATCGGTAGGCAATCGCTTGCCGGCCCACCGGCAAAAAGCCTGGGCTTCAGCGTAATTAATGTGAACCGCTGGCTCGCTGGGCATGCCGGGCCGGCCAAATGGGGCGCGCCAGCTCCAGCCTTTGCGTTGCTCCCATCCGGCCTCGTAGGTGCTGCCGCCGCCCGCACGTTCTGCGGCTGTGACGGTGTTGGTGGCCTCAACAAAACGTCGATACTGGCCGATGCTGACTTCCGTGCGGTCCAGCTCGAACGGGCCGATCCGCTGCATGTCAGAGGCCTGCACCAGGCTTGCCAATGGCAAGAAGGCCGAGATCAGCCATCGCTTGGAACTCATCACCCGTCCAAACGAGCGGCTTTAATGCTGATGCCCATGCGCGCCATGCACGTGCTGGTGGGCCACTTCTTCTTCGCTGGCAGCACGCACGTCCAGCACCTTGATGGCAAAGCGCAGCGCCTTGCCGGCCAGCGGGTGGTTTCCGTCCAGCAGCACGGTGTCGCCCTTGATCTTCATGACATTGAACACCATCACGTGCCCATCATCGCCGTGGCCTTCCAGCTGACCGCCGACCTTCACGCCCGGCGGGAACTGTTTTTTGGGCAGCGTGCGCAGCAGGCTTTCGTCGCGCACGCCAAAGGCGTCCTGGGGCTGCAAGTCGAGCGTGACCTGGTAGCCGGGTTCCTGGCCGTTCAGGGCTTCTTCAATTTTGGGCAGCGTGTTGCCGTAGCCGCCGTGCAGGTATACGCTGGGCTCTTTGCCGTCTTCAATCAGTTTGCCTTGCAGGTCGGTGACCTTGAATTGCAGGGTGACGGCGGTGTCTTTGTCGATTTTCATGGTTTGGGGCTCAAAAAGGGGTGTTTTAGGGTGTCAAATCGGGCTTCAGGCCAATGGATACATGCGCAAGCAGCTCCTGATTTAATAGCGTTTTGCGGTTTGGGCGCTTCCTATGAACAGGTTTGAAAAGCCTTGCCGGCCAGTTGCGGCTTGATGGCGTCGAGCTGGCTGCGCAGGGCGGCATTGACGGTCGGCAGTTTGAGCTTTTGGCCGCGCTGCTCAGCCCGGTCCTGCACCACTTTGGCGGTTTTCACGCCTTTTTTGGCGATGCGGGCCAGCTCGGCTTCCGCCTCTGGCTGCGTCTTGAAGTT
The DNA here is from genome assembly GCA_031410335.1 of Polaromonas sp. GTDB lineage: Bacteria > Pseudomonadota > Gammaproteobacteria > Burkholderiales > Burkholderiaceae_C > Polaromonas. The sequence continues at coordinate 4,732 of JANNYZ010000018.1, forward strand.
GCCCAGCGACAGACCAGGCTCCAGCGCGGTATTGGTCAGGGCATCAAACGATACGCCCATGCCGCGCAGCTCCGTCCGCTTTTTGGCCACGGCGTCAGCCGAGCTGTACTTGCCCATGTAAACCAGCCAGCGGGCAGGGTCTATCGCGCTTTCCAGCACCCAGCTGCCATCGGGTAGCGCGCTGACCAGGCGCTCGCGCAGCACCATGGTTTGTTCTTCGTTGAAAAGGCCTACCTGCAGGCATTCACTGGCGTTGGACACAACGGCAACTGATGCGGGTGGCGGCGCGTTTTCAAGCTGGCTCGCCTCTGTGGGGTTCAGGATGCGGATGGCCTCGGGCTTGATCTGCTGGGTCAGGCGATGCGGCTCAGTCTGGCTGGCGGGGGCAAAGCCGTAGGCTGCCAGCAGACCGTGCGACCAGGCGTAGTAGCCGGCGTTGGCCAGCACCAGTGACAAAACAATCCGCCTCAACATGGCCGCCCGTCCCCGGTGGGCGCACGGCCAGCAGCGGGCCGAACGCTGACTTCAGAGCTTGTGATTTCTTTCATACCGGCAGAAGTATGCACCAGCAGCGCACCGCTTTGTGTCACGCCGTGGGCCTGGCCGCTTGTGCCGTCAGACAGCTGCACATCACGGCCTGCCAGTACGTCGCGCGCGGCAAAGCGGGCTTGATAAGGCGCGAAGCCAAACTGCTCGAAAGCCAGCACGGTTTGCACCAGCGGCGGCAGCACGCGCAGCAAGGTGCTGGCTACGTCTGCATCGGGCTGCAAATTTTGCAGGCAGTTGGGAGCGATGGCAGTCGATTCCTGCAGTGTCAATTCAAACGCACGCACATTGATGCCCACGCCAATGACCACGTAGCGCTGGCCTTCAAAGGTGGCGGTCTCCACCAGAATGCCGCCCAGCTTGCGCTCCTCGAGGGCGTGATGGTGTTTGGCCACCAGCCACAGGTCGTTGGGCCACTTCAGGCCGATGCGGTGGTCTGGCAGGTTGGCGGCGTCCAGACTGTCGGCCAGACTGACGCCAACTGACAGCGACAAACCCGACCAGTCTGCCGGGGCCAGCGGCATGCCGAGAGAAAACATCAGGCTGTCACCGTGCTGGCTGTGCCATTGGCGGCCAAGCCGGCCGCGGCCAGCGCTTTGCTGCTCGGCCACCAGCAGCGTGGGCTCAGGCTGCCCGGCTTTGAAGCGCCGCATCAGCTCGGTGTTGGTGGAGTCAACCGTTGGCAAAACCTCGCAGGTAAAGCCCGGCAGGGATGGCTCGACGGCTTGCCAGATGGCTTCAAGCGGCCAGCGGATGGGGTTTGCAGATAACAACGGCAGCGCCTTCAGTCTTTTTTCTTCTTTTTCTTCTTTTTGTCGTCTTTGTCTTTGGCTTTTTCTTTGGGCGCGAGCAGCGTACCCCGGCACTTTTTGGCGCCGCACCAGCACGGGTATTCCGCCAGCAGTTTTTTGGTGTACTTGGCGTCAATGATCAGGCCGTAGTCATAAAACAGCTCCTCACCGGCCTTGATGTTGCGCAGTGCCTTGATGAACACCCGGCCACCGTGTTCGTCCGCTTCGCAGTTGGGCTTGCAGGCATGGTTGATCCAGCGTGACGAATTGCCGCCATGTTTGGCATCAATCACATGCTTTTCGTCCATGTGAAAGTAAAACGTGTGGTTGGGGTCTTTCGGGTCGTGTGGGTGGCGGCGCAGCGCCTCTTTCCAAGTGATGACCTCACCCACATACTCAATGATGGTTTCGCCTTCGGCCAGATCTGTCAGGGCAAACACGCCCTTGCCATGCACGCCGGAGCGCCGGGTTTGAATGCGGCGGGCATCGGGTAAAGAGCTGTTGTCTGAAGTGGTGGAGGCGCTGGAGACTTGACTTTTGAGCACGGCAAAACACTTCCCGAAATTTTTGAGGTATGGTTAATTCATGCAGGTGCGCGCGTGCGTGCGGGTGCGCCTGTCCGCGCCCGTACGTGTGTGCGTGCGCGAGAAGCCCGTATTGTAGTGATGCGATTTTAAGGAGCCATTCATGAGCATTGCCGTGTCCAGTCGCAGAAACCTGCTCAAGACCAGTGTCCTGGCATGGGTGACTCCTGCGTTGGCGACAACCCAGGAAAGCCCCTTGCCAAAGCTGGGCAGCGTCTTGAGCCTGCCGCAAGTCAAGCTGCTCAATGGCGATGTCTGGACCCCGCAAAATAACCCGGCCAACACGCTTGTGGTGTACTGGTGGGCGAGTTGGTGCCCTTTTTGTGCGGTGCAGTCGCCCCATATAGAAGCCCTGTGGCGGGCTCAAAAAGCCAACGGGCTGGGTGTGCTGGCGCTGTCGATTGACAAGCAGGAAAGCGCCGCCGCTACCTATATGAAAAGCAAAGGCTACAGCTTCCCGGCGGGCATGCTGGTGGGCGATGTGGCTAAGATGCTGCCAAAACCCAAGGGCCTGCCCGTGGTGGTGGTACTGAAGATTGATAAGGCAAAGAATCGGGAAGGCAAAGTCGTTTTTGCTGAAGGCGGGGAAATGTTCCCCGAGGATATTGAAGGTTTGAAGAAGTACTTATGAATATGAAAACTCTCGTCATCGCAGAAAAGCCCTCCGTCGCGCAAGATATCGTGCGCGCCATCACGCCGACGGCAGGCAAGTTTGAAAAGCACGACGAGTACTTTGAAAGTGACGAGTGGCTCGTCACATCTGCAGTTGGCCACCTGGTCGAGATTCAGGCACCTGAAGAGTTTGACGTCAAGCGCGGCAAATGGAGCTTTGCCAACCTGCCGGTGTTGCCGCCCTACTTTGACCTGAAGCCGATGGACAAAACCAAGACCCGGCTGAACGCCATCGTCAAGCTGACCAAGCGCAAGGATGTGGGCAATATCGTCAACGCCTGCGACGCGGGCCGCGAGGGGGAGCTGATTTTCAGGCTCATCCAGCAGTACGCCAAATCAAAGCACCCGGTCAAGCGCCTGTGGCTGCAGTCGATGACACCTGCCGCCATTCGCGAAGGCTTTGAAAGCCTGCGCACTGAAAAGCAGATGCAGGGCCTGGCCGATGCGGCACGCTCAAGGTCTGAGGCCGACTGGATGGTCGGCATCAATGGCACGCGCGCCATGACAGCCTTCAACTCACGCGACGGCGGTTTCTTTTTAACCACGGTGGGCCGCGTGCAGACGCCCACGCTGTCGGTCGTCGTCGAGCGGGAAGAAAAAATCCGCAAGTTCGTGTCCAGGGATTACTGGGAAATCCACGCATCATTTCTGGCTGAAGCAGGCGAATACCCTGGCAAATGGTTTGACCCAAAGTGGAAGAAAAGCGCGGCCAACGCAGAAAACGCCGAGCCTGATCTAGAGCTGAAAGCCGACCGCGTCTGGTCGCAGCGTGAGGCGCTGGCTATTGCCGAAGCGGTGCGCGGCAAGTCCGCCACCGTGACGGAAGAAAGCAAACCCACCACGCAAGCCGCTGGCCAGTTGTTTGACCTGACGTCGCTCCAGCGCGAGGCCAATGGCAAGTTTGGCTTTTCTGCCAAAACCACGCTGCAAATTGCGCAAAGCCTGTACGAGCGCCACAAAGCACTGACCTATCCGCGTACTGACTCACGCGCGCTGCCCGAGGACTATTTGCCGGTCGTTAAAAAGACCTTTGAAATGCTGGCCGACAGCGGCATGAAACACCTCGCACCGCATGCGCTGGTGGCGCTGAACGGCAACTACATCAAGCCGAACAAGCGCATTTTTGACAATGCCAAAGTCAGCGATCACTTCGCTATCATCCCAACATTGCAGGCCCCCGGCGGCTTGAGCGAGGCCGAGCAAAAACTGTATGACCTGGTGGTCAAGCGTTTCATGGCGGTGTTTTACCCCAGCGCTGAATACCTGGTGACCACGCGCATTTCTCAGGCCGTTGGCCATAGCTTCAAGACCGAAGGCAAGGTGCTCGTCAAGCCGGGCTGGCTGGCCATTTACGGCAAGGAAGCTGAAAACGAAAACACCGACGACAAGGACAGCAAAACGCTGGTGCCGGTCAAACCAGGTGAAATGGTGCGCGCCGAAGTGGTCGAGGCCAAGGGCCTGAAAACCCGGCCACCCGCCCGCTATAGCGAGGCCACGCTGCTGGGCGCGATGGAAGGCGCAGGCAAAACCATTGACGACGACGAACTGCGCGAAGCCATGCAGGAAAAAGGTTTGGGCACACCGGCCACCCGCGCCGCCACGATTGAGGGTTTGATCGCAGAAAAATACATGCTGCGCGAAGGCCGTGAACTGATACCGACTGCCAAGGCGTTTCAGTTGATGACGCTGCTGCGCGGGCTGGATGTGCAGGAGTTGTCCAAGGCTGAGCTGACAGGTGAGTGGGAATTCAAACTCGCGCAAATGGAGCACGGCAAACTGAGCCGTGAAACCTTCATGGCCGAGATTGCCGCCATGACCGAACGCATGGTGGCCAAGGCCAAGGGCTACGACAAAGACAGCATCCCCGGTGACTACGCCACCCTGCAAACGCCCTGCCCCAACTGCGGCGGCGTGGTGAAAGAAAACTACCGCCGCTACACCTGCACCGGCAAGACGGGCGAAGATGGTTGCGGCTTTTCGTTCGGCAAAACGCCAGCTGGGCGCACGTTTGAAAACGCCGAGGTCGAACAATTTTTGCGTGACAAAAAGATCGGCCCACTCGACGGCTTCAGGTCCAAAGCAGGTTGGCCTTTCACGGCAGAGATGGTCATCAAGTTTGACGAAGAAACCAAAAACTACAAGCTTGAATTTGACTTTGGCGACGACAAGAATGCCGAGACCGGCGAGATTGTTGACTTCAGCGCGCAAACCTCGCTCGGTAAGTGTCCCAAGTGTGGCGGCAGCATCTTCGAGCATGGCAAAAACTATGTCTGCGACAAGTCCGTGCCCACGCTGGCCCAACCCACCCCGAGCTGCGACTTCAAGACCGGCCAGGTTATCTTGCAGCAGCCGATTGAGCGCGAGCAGATGGTGAAATTGCTTGAAACTGGCAAGACCGACTTGCTTGACAAGTTCGTGTCGATGCGCACCCGCCGCGCCTTCAAAGCCATGCTGGCGTGGGACGCAACGGCGGGCAAAGTCAACTTTGAATTCGCACCGTCCAAGTTCCCGCCGCGCAAACCAGCAGCATCCAAAACGGGCACGGCAACCATCAAAACACCGTTCGGCAAAACCGTCGCGGTCAAGTCCGCAGGCAAGCCAGCAGCCAAAAAAGTAGCGGCTAAAAAAGCCCCAGCTGTGAAAGTGACCAAACCAAAAGTAGCGCGAGTCGCCAAGCCAGGCTCAGGCCTGAAACCCAGCGACGCACTGGCCGCCGTCATCGGCAGCGAGCCCGTCGCCCGCACCCAGGTCATCAAAAAGCTGTGGGACTACATCAAGGCTGAAAACCTGCAAGACAGTGCCAACAAACGCAACATCAACGCCGACGCCAAGCTGCTACCGGTCTTCGGCAAAGCGCAGGTCACGATGTTTGAGCTGGCCGGGATTGTCGGCAAGCACCTGAGTTGAGTGGTTTTGCCCCAAACCCCGCTCTCAAGGCTTTTGCAGGCTCTTTTAACCCCTAAAAAGAGCTCTTTGACCAATGGATATGTGCGCGAACAGCTATAAATTAAATAGCAAGCCAGCTGAGGCTTTGTAACCCCTCAGCAGTCGTTTTCGAAAAAATCCACAATCTCGCGGCCCAGCGCGTCTTCGCCGCTGTTGAAGTGCGCCACCACTGACATGTGGTTGTGGCCGAGCATCTGGCGGTAGCGTGGGGCTTGCCTTCTGGCCAGGCTCAGCTGGTAGGCCATCTCCAGCCCGTACACATCGAGCAGCGGGTTTTCAAACTGGGCCGTCACGATGAAGACGGGCAGCTTGCTGCACGTTGTGTGGCTGACGGGCGAGCGCTGGTCGTACAGCGCCGCGTCGTTGCCAAAGTAGGCACGTACACCTTCGGCGTTGGGGTTCTCGGGCGACACATCAGCGCGCAGCCGGGCTGACATCAGCACCGCGCCTGCGGTGTGTTTGCCAAAGTAGCCCAAAGCCGGGTCAAACACATAGCTGGCCACGTGGGTCCCGCCTGCAGAGTGGCCGATCAAAAACAGCTTGGTCGGGTTGCCGCCGTGCGCTGCCGCATTCAGATGCAGCCAGTCCATGGCCAGCGCCACGTCGTCGGCTCCGCCGGGGTAGCCAGATTCAGGGGCCAGCCGGTATTCGATATTGATGCCCACATAGCCCTGCTTGGCAAACCAGTACATCAGGTTGTCATAAATCTCGGCGCTGGCCTGCTTGTCGCCACGCACAAAAGCGCCACCATGCACAAACACAACAACACCTGCATTTTGCGCAGCAGTTGGGCGGAAAATATCCAGCACCTGCCGTGCATGCGGTCCGTAAGCCACGTTGCGGGTAACGCTGATGCCGCTGTTGTTGGCAGCAGCCAGCAGCGGCGCATAGGCGTCTTTGACCATCTCGCTGTGGCCACGAATGTCTGTTCCCCAGACCGGCCCGATTCGGGCCATCAATTGCTGCTGGACCAGGTGGAGCTGGGTCATGAGAGCCTTTAAAAGTGGTTGACCCGTGAGGTCAAAGCTCAAGGATACCGCGCCAAAGCCAGGCCGACACTAGCCTCAGGCTGCGGGGGAATTCGGCGGAAGTTGTTTCATGAAGACTTCGAGCTCGTCGATCGGCAGTGCCTGACAAAACAGATGACCCTGGTAGCAATCGCAGCCAAAGCGCCTGAGCATGTCGCGCTGGGCAATGGTTTCTACGCCTTCAGCCACCACACCCAGACCGAGGCTTTGCGCCAGGCCGATGATGGTGCGGGCAATGGCTGCGTCGTTGGGGTCGGTCAAGATGTCCTTGACAAAAGACCGGTCAATTTTCAGCTGGTCGAGTGGCAGGTGTTTGAGGTACGACAAAGCCGAGTAGCCAATGCCAAAGTCGTCAATCGACAGGGTGACTCCAGCATCCTTGAGCCGGCCCATCTTCGCAATCGTGATGTCCATTCCGGTCGCCAGCAGGCTTTCGGTCAGCTCCAGCTTCAGCTGGTTGGCGTTGATACCCACGCGTTTGATGATGGCCAGTAGCAGGTCTACAAATTCAGGATGGCGAAATTGCCGCACGCTGACGTTGACCGAAATGCGCAGGTGGCTGGTTGCATCTCGTTTGGCCCATTTAGACAGCTGAACGCAGGCGGTTTCAATCACCCACTGCCCCAGCTGCAAAATCAGGCCACTTTCTTCTGCCTGCGTGATGAATTCGTCGGGATACACCAGCCCTCGCGTGGGGTGCTGCCACCGTATCAGGGCTTCAACACCAAACATGTGGCCTTCGCGCCCGACCTGCGGCTGGTAGTACAGCACAAAATCACCCCGACGCAGGCTCTGTCGCAACTCCACGTTCAAGGCGGCATTGGCCGTGACGACCGCCTGCATGGCAGGATCAAAAAAGCACACGGCGTTGCGGCCTGACGCTTTGGCCTGATACATGGCCAGATCGGCTTGTTTGAGCAGGTCACTCATGCCTTGTTGATGCTTGCTGAACAGCGTCACACCGATGCTGCAGGTGCTGTCGTGCTGATGGCCCACCAGGTCGTAAGGCTCGCTCAGCGCCTGCAAAATCCTTTTGGCGACAGTGCGGCTGTAGCGGATTGCTGCCTTGGGATGGTCGGGCAATCTTTCCAGCATCACAACGAATTCATCGCCTCCTAGACGGGCTACGGTGTCGCTCAATCTGACACAAGCCCCCAGGCGTGTGGCAACCTTGCGAAGCAGCAAATCGCCCGTTGCGTGGCCAAGCGTATCGTTGAGCACCTTGAAGTTGTCCAGGTCAATGAACATCAATGCACCGTTGATGCTGGCCGGGTCGGTCTGTTCGAGTGCCCGCTCCAGCCGGTCCATCAGCATTTGTCGGTTTGGCAATTGGGTCAAGGGGTCATAAAACGCCATGTACTCAATCTCTTGTTCGTCAACCTTGCGCTGGGTGATGTCACGTGCCGTCGAAACCCAGTGCGTGGTGATGTCGTGGGCGTCTTTGACCGGCACGATGTCCAGTTCAATCCAGAAGAGCGTGCCGTCCTTCTTGTAGTTGATCAACTCGGCATGAACGGGCAGAGACTGGCGCAGCGCCAGACGGATACGGCTTAATTCAGCGTGCTGACTGCCTTGCCCCTGCAACAAGCCAGGCGAGCGCCCCATCACCTCGCTTCGGCTGTAACCGGTATGTTTTTCGAAAGCTTCATTGACGTAAACGATCCTGTTGGTCGGTGTGTCTAGCGGAGTAACTTCAGTGATCACCACAATGTCATGGAGCTTGGCGAGGCTGCTTTTCAGAAGCACCAGTTCTGCAATATCGCCTTCTGACGTTAGAGGCTTGGGGGGGCGGCAATGTTTACCAAACAGGCGGTTGAGCATGACACCAAGCTTAGGGCCAGTCCAAATCCTTGAGATAAAGGTATTGACGCAAGTTACTGAAGGTTACGTCCTACGGCGTACAAAGCGAATCGCTGATGAGCACGGCGTTCGCGTCGGTTTTAAATCGGTTTCCTTGCTAATCAACCTCACACCACCCAACATGCACAACATTCTTTTTGTTTCTGGCACCCGTCCAGAAATTATCAAACTCGCTCCGCTGTATCACGCCCTGCGAGATGCCCCTTGGGCGAATGTGCAGTGGCTGCACACAGGCCAGCATGCCGACATGGCAACCAGCATCCTGGCCTGCTTTGATGTGGTGCCCGACATCACGCTGACACGCGCCGGCAGCAGTCTGCTGGAATTCAGCACCGGTTGCAGGCAGCAGCTTGAACAGCAGATGACCCAAAAGCAATGGGCGCTAGTGGTGGTGCAAGGCGATACCGAGAGCGCTTTTCAGGGCGCGCTTGCCGCGTTTTACAACCGCGTTCCGCTGGTTCACATTGAAGCTGGACTGAGAACCTACAACCTGAACCGACCATTTCCTGAAGAGGGCTTGCGGCAAATGATCAGCAGACTGACACGCTTTCACTTTGCACCCACCGAGCGCGCACGCACTGCTCTGCAAAACGAGGGGATCGCAGACGAATTCATTCACATGACAGGCAACACGGTCATCGACGCGCAGCAATGGACATGTGCACACCGTGGTGTCAAACGCAGCACCAGCGGCAGGGGTCATCTGTTAGTGACGGTGCATCGCCGCGAAAACTGGGGGCACGACCTGGCTGAAATTTGCCACGCCATTGCGGGCATTGCTGCCCTGCAACCAGATTTGCAAATACTGTTTCCCGTGCACTTGAATCCCACCGTCCAGGGACCTGTAAACAGCATCCTGAAGGGCATCGCCAACGTCAAGTTAACGCAGCCGCTGGACTACACCCAAATGCAACAGGCACTGGCCGACGCCTGGCTGGTGCTGACCGATTCTGGTGGCCTGCAGGAAGAAGCACCTACTTTCGGCGTGCCCGTGCTGGTGCTGCGGGAAGAAACCGAACGCCCGGAAGCCGTGGAGGCGGGTTGCGCGATGCTGATAGGTGCCGAGCGAAACACCATCGTCAAACAGGTCATGCGCCTGTCCAGCGACGAAGTGGCTTACGCACGCATGTCGCAAGCGGGTAACCCTTTCGGCGACGGCACGGCATCGGCCCAGACAGTTGCGATCTTGGCGAGCCACTTCAAGACCCAGCCCGCCATGCTGGCTGAAGCCGCCTGATTTTTCACTCACAAGACAAGAAATACAACCATGCCCGCCTCATTCAGTGCCTATCCCGTAGCTTCGGTCATGGCATCGCTGCTGTTCTTGATTGTCGTGATCATGATGCTTTACGGAGTGAGACATTTTCTGTTCACCATGAACCGCCTGACCGGCGTGCAGCGCCATCCTTATATTGATATTTCAGTGGCGCGATGGCCGATGATTACGGTGTTTATTGCTGCCCACAACGAAGAAAAAGTCGTTGCCGGCTGCATGGCGGCACTGCTCAACACCGACTACCCCGCAGACCGCCTGAAGATCATCCCCGTAAATGACCGTTCAAGTGACGCTACCCAGTCCATCATTGATGATTTTGCACTGCGTTATCCCACCCGAATCTGCCCGTTTCACCGCATTGATGGCAAAGCAGGCAAGTCGGCCGCACTGAAGGACGCCTTGCAATTTGCGATAGGCGACATTGCCATTATTTTCGATGCAGACTACGTGCCCGGCCGTGGCCTGCTCAAACAGCTCGTGGCACCGTTTTTTGACCCAGAGGTGGGCGCTGTGATGGGCCGTGTGGTCCCCATGAACAGTGGCGCCAACCTGTTGACTCGACTGCTCGACCTGGAGCGTTCTGCAGGCTATCAGGTGGACCAGCAGGCCCGAATGAACATGAACCTGTTGCCCCAGTATGGCGGAACGGTGGGCGGTGTGCGTCTGTCTGCCGTGCAGGCTGTGGGCGGCTGGCATGACGACACGCTGGCTGAAGACACCGACATCACCTTCCGGCTTATGTTCAATGGCTGGAAGACCGTCTATACCAACCGGTCAGAGTGCTATGAAGAAGTACCCGAGGACTGGAAGGTGCGCATCAAGCAGGTCAGCCGCTGGGCCAAGGGGCACAACCAGGTGATGGCGCGCTACTGGTGGCAGTTTGCGACAAGCTCTTACCTGACCACAGGCCAGCGCGTGGATGGGCTGCTGCTATTGTTTGTGTTTGTCATCCCGCTCATCATGCTGCTGGGCTGGGGGCTGGCTCTGGGCTTGTATTTTCTTAATGCTGGCTCTTTGCTGTCCCAGCTGATTCCGGTCTTTGCCCTGATGGTGTACGGCACGCTCGGCAATTTTGCTGCATTTTTTGAAATTGTGGTGGCGGTGCTGATCGACGGCAATCGAAAGCGTCTGCGCTTGCTGCCATTCAATATGCTCGGTTTTCTGGTCAGCCTGTTTGCCATTTCCGGCGCGGTCTGGAGCCTGATGCTGGACCGCGTTTTCAAACGTGAAATGGTGTGGGACAAAACCATTCGCTATCGTGCACCGGCATCCCCCGCCATAACACAAAAGGCGGGCGAGTAATGGCTGATACCGCACTGACCCTCGCTCTTTTTGTGTTTGTTTGCCTGCTGCTGCTGACCCTTCCCTTCTTGCCGGCCTACAGGGAGTGGCGGTATCCCAGCGATATTGCTTCTCTGCCAGTTTCTGCCAACTACACAAGCGACATTGACCACTTTGCCAAGCGTCTGCACGCAGATGCCATGGCCAGTCTTGGACTCGGCCCGTCAACAGGCTTTGAGCAGTTTGACCATGTTGCCATGCCCGTCGAGACAATGCGCTGGGACGACGCTACCACCCGGCTGATTGCCAGGCGCTCCATCGATGCCGAAACGGGCATCCAGACTAAACGCCAGCTCTATGTTCAAGGCGATATCCGCACTGGGCCCGATTCATCCTTTTCTTCGCTGTATGCCAGCGGCAACATTGATCTGGGCAGCAGCAGCCAGATTCACGACTGGGCTCATGCAGACGGCATGCTCCGCCTGCGCGAAAACGGGGTTGCCTTGCGGCGCGTCTCGGCCGGCATGGCGATCGAGCTGGGCAACGAAGCCTGGTTTGAACGCCTGCAGGCTCCGACACTGAGTTTTGGCCTGAACGCGGACCGTGTGAGTGCGCCCATTCAGGTCGCTCAAACCGCCTCCAGTTACGCTGATCTGCCTCACGCGATTGAACAAACGCCATTGCTTTTCCTGATTCGCGGTGACTGCATCTTGCCGGAAGGCCGTCGCTATGTGGGTTCGTTGGTCGTGACCGGGTTTCTGATCATTGGCAAAGACACCACGGTTGTCGGCGATATCAAGGCGCGTGAAGGCGTCAGCATCAGCCGGCGTGGCCATGTTGAGGGAGCCATCACCTGTGAAAAGCGAATTTATGTTTTCAAGGACGCCAGCGCTTTTGGCCCGGTGGTTTCCGAAAGCGACATTTTGCTGGGCGCCCGTGCCGTGATTGGTCTGCCCGATGCGTTGACCACCGTCACCGCGCTCAACATTATTGTTGAAGAAGGCGCGACGGTGCACGGTGAAGTCTGGGCACACGACATTGGCATGGTGAAGTCAGAATGAGCCTTAAACATTTTCTGCGCAGCCTGCTGATGGTTGGCCTGATGTGGCAAGGCGCTTTGGCGGCGGCCCGACCGGCGTTTGAGCTGGAGGGCTTCATGAGTGACGGCGGTGCGATCACGATTTTGCACAAGGGCGACACCAGCGACCCCTACTTCGCCATGCAGGCGTTGCTGCTGGCGCACGACAACGGCCTGGATATATCTGTGCCCGCTGAGAAATTTGCCAATTGGCTGGTAAGCCGCCAAAAGCCGGACGGCACCTTTGACCGTTTCTGCCAAAGTGCGAGCAAAACCTGGGTGTCCTGCAAGACGGCCGACGCCGATGACTCTTTGCTGGCCCTGTGGATGCGCTTGCTTGAAACCATGCCCAAACAGCTCAGCGCAAACCCAGTGTGGATGAAGAGCTACATCATCAGTAAAAAATCTCTGGACCACCTGTATCAGCCCTCCCGCGGCGTTTACATGGTGTCGCCAGTCTATCTGCATGGTTTGTTCATGGACAACCTGGAGGTCTGGTCGCTCAAGGCGCATGCAAAGGACCCCAAACCCGCCGAGCTGGACAAGCTGGCAAAAGACATTTACGCCACTTTCTGGCAAGCCGCCAACAAACGGTTTCTGGTGTCCACGCAGCTGGAGCAGCAAACCCAGAAGCCCCAGTTTTATCCCGATCATGTTGCCCAGATATTTCCCCTGCTGGTCGATTTTCCGCTGGTGCCCCAGACCGCCAAGGTTTACTACAAAGACTGGATGCGCATGCACCGCGCGGAGTGGCTCGCCCACGGAGAAACCGACTACCCCTGGGGTGTTCTGGCGGTGCTTGCATTAAGACAGGGTGACGAGTCAAGTGCACGGTGCTGGCTGCGCGAAACATCTTCGATGCGGCGATCCAGCCGATGGGCAGTCACCGATGAAGCTTCGTTTCTGATATTGAAAAGCAGACGTATTCAAGCGGCAGATAAAAACAGCAACTGCAAGTGATCATTTTTTCAACTCAAAGACCAGGAGGGACATCACATGTCTAAACGTACACTTTCCAATCGCGTAGTATTTTTCACCAGCATGGTTACCTTGGTCTGCTGCGGCACGGCCCTGGCGCAAACGTCCAACCAAGGGTTAATTCAGGCAACCCCAACAGCGATGCCTCAGGCTCCTCCTGCCCTTTCCGAGGCCGACATGCAGCGCAGTCTTGAGCTCAGCACAGGCTTTCAGAATCTCAGCGGCGGATTCGGAAGCTGGCGTGACGTGACGCTGCGCGGCGCTTACGGTTTGCCGTCGCACCTTTTGCAGGCAGAGGTGTCAGCGACCCGTAGATTCAACAAAGACGGTTCGTTCCTTGGCCTGAGTGACACCTATACCTTTAACGAAGACTGGTATTCAAATCTCGCAGTGGGCTTTGGTGATGGCGCTTTTTACCTGCCCCGTTACCGTTTTGATGCCACGCTGTACAGAAAATTGTTGTCGGACCGTAGTTTGGTGAGTTCGGTGGGCTTGGGTTACTACAAGGCACCAGATGGTCATACCGACACCGCTGTCTCGTTGGGCCTTGTGTACTATTTTGCATCGCCCTGGATTGCTGAAGGCGGTGTACGCTTTAACACCAGCAACCCAGGCAGTATCAGAACGCAGCAGCAATTTGTGGCACTGACATACGGCCGCGTCAAGCAAGATCTCGTCACCGTGCGCTATGCGTCGGGCGGTGAGGGCTATCAAACCATTGCAACCAATGCCCAACTGGTGAATTTCAAAAGCCGTGAAGCCAGTATTTCCTGGCGCCACTGGTTCGCTCCGCGTACTGGCTTCTTGATAGGAGCCAATCAGTATTCCAATCCGTCGTACAACCGGTCTGGTTTGAATATCGGCATTTTTCACGATTTTTGAGAACCCCATGCTGACTAAAAAAATATCGGTCTCGGCCGAAGCCAAAGAGCACGACCGCAGCTTTCACGCCGCGTTTCTCGCTGTGAAACAGGCCAGGCGCCTGCACGTTAAAGTCCGGCCGCACAGGGCCATCACGCCCTTGAAGGTCACGCCTTATTTGTTGGCGCAGGCACTTGTGTTGCCGTTGATCTTGTGCGCTTTCTTGTACTGGGGCAAGCCGTTTTTGCTGGACTTCTGGCGCGACTGTATTGTTTTTTGGTCGAGTGGTCTGGGCCTTCCCTTTGGCCGGGCGACTGAGCTCAATGAGGCGGGTCTTTACGCCTCGCGCCTTTCTACCGGCGGTGTCAGCACCCCCCTGCCCAGTGGGCTGACACTGGGCATCACTGCCCTTGTCACGCTTGCAGGTCTTGCGCTGTCGCTTAACATGAAGGGCGCGACGTTACCGCTGAAGTACCCGCTGCGCATCGTTTGTGTCGTGCAACTGGTGGCGGTTTTGTATTTTTGGTGGTCGCCGCTCGGGTTTCCGTACAGCGTGGCGCGCCACAGTGAAGAGCTGATGACGATTGGATATGTGGTGATGCTCGGCACACCCGTCATGCTGGCGATGGGTTACTACATCCTGAATCAGAGCCTGATCATCAAACTGTTTCACACCGCTTTGATCTTGGGATTTTTCACGATCATGATTCCGCACCAGGTCTTGGCCCAGGCTTTCATCATGCAGCACCTGTCGGTGTTGTTCATGCCCGTCATGTATATCTGTTTTGGTGCGGTTTTTGATGCGCTAGTTTTTGTGGCGCTGTACTCATGGGCGGCAAGCACTGCGCCGGCTAACGCAACAACTTAAGGCGGTGTTGTTGGCTCAGTAGCGCACATCACAAACTTCCAGCGCGTTCAGGCCGTGATCGGTAATGACGTAGCTGTTGCTGCTGTTCAGTTCAAGAAAGCCATGTCTGACGAGTGACTCGACTGTTTTTCGGCCGTGAGCGCGGGTTTTGTGGGGTTGCACATCTTTGCGAGCGCTGGGGGTGACACCCACAATGGTGAAACCGTAGCGCGCATCTTCCAGGCATTCGTACTGTTTGTAGGTCAAGGTTTTGAGGGGCAAGGTGCCGGTGCTGCTGCCACTCCATTCCATGTCGGAGGGGGCATAACTGATTTTGTAGGGGAGTTTTTCTGAGGGCTCTGGCGGCGCGGGCGCAGCGCGGCGGTTGCGCTGGTTCATGCGGTACACCGCAAACCCAGACAAGCCAACCAAGGCCAAGATAACAATGCTCCAAACCCAAAAATCCACTCCTCACTCCTCGTTATTTCTCCCAATTATCTGCAGAAAATGAAACCTTATGCGGCCGCGGCATATGCTTTCAGGCTTCAAGGTGCTGGCTGAATTTCAAAGTCTGCATCTCCCAGGTAGCGATTCACGCCAAAGGCAGCATGCGTCGCTGCGAGTTCGGCGGCCTCCCACTGCTTTGCCAGTAGTTGCTCTGCGGGCGTCACGGGCCAGGGCCGTGCTTGGTCGGCATACTGCTGAAAAAGTTTTTGATACGCGTGGTAGCAGGGCAGTACCAAAGACGCATCACCGAGCGCCGCCTCAAGCGCCGCGCGAAACCGCTGGATGGCAACATCACGTTCGGCCTCGGTCACATCATCCGCAGAAAAAATCTTCAGAACGTATTCCATATTGCTATTGAGTTCACAGACGTGCATTTTCCTTCCAATAGCCAAGCTGTAAAAATTAATTTCGTTACGCCTTTTGCATCGTGCGGGTGCTTTTTATTTTTGACGCGCCTACGATGCATCCTTTTTTAAGGAAGTCACATGGCAACACCGTTTTTTGGCAAACGCGAGATCGACAGTTCTACCTCACCTACCACCCCGTCCCATTTGAGGTCAGCTCCGAACAGTGGCTACACCACTCCCAGCGGAGCCGTGCAAACCACGGGCGTCGCACCCGCCCAGAAGTCCGAGCCTGCCCCGACGGTAGTGTCGGAAGGCGGCAGCAAGTTGACCGTGGGGCCCAACATCAAACTTAAGGGGGTTGAGATCACGGATTGCGACACGCTGGTGGTTGAAGGCCTGGTTGAGGCCACGATGGACTCGCGGGTCATGCAGATTGCCGAGCAGGGGGCCTTCAAAGGTTCGGCTGAAATTGATGTGGCGGAGATCCGTGGCGAATTCAATGGCAATCTCACCGTACGGCAGAAACTGGTGATTTACTCTACCGGCAAAGTCACAGGCACCATACGTTATGGCAAGCTGGTAATTGAAGAGGGTGGCCAGTTGGCAGGTGAAATTCTGTTTGGTACTACGGCTGCCTTGGGCAAAACGGGCATGCTTTCCCCAGCCCTTAAAACAGTCTGAACAGAAGCGGCACCAAAAATGGCATCAACAGCGATGCCAGCACCACCTGCAGGCCAAGCGCCAGCGCTGCGTAAGCACCCGCATCGGCGTTGACCTGCAAGGCACGGGCAGCACCGATGCCGTGGGCCGCAGTGCCTAGTGCAAAGCCACGCGCAGCCCAGCCGGCGGGGGTAGTGGGGATGCGCAGGGCATCAAACAGATACTTGCCTGCCAGCGCACCCACCAAGCCGGTGATGACAGCAAACACCGCCGCCAGCGCGGGAATGCCGCCTATTTTTTCTGCAATACCCATGGCCACCGGCGCTGTCACGGACTTGGGGACAAGAGACAGCATCACCTCTAGTGGCAAACCAAAAGCCCAGGCCAGCAGTAATGCAGAACCACTTGCTGCCAAGCCACCTGCAATGGCGGCTGTGAGCAAGCCAGGCCAGCGCTGACGCAATTCAGCACGGCGTTGCCATAGCGGCCAGGCCAGTGCCACCACGGCAGGGCCGAGCAAAAAGTGAATGAACTGCGCCCCCGCAAAGTAGGTGGGATAGGACACGCCCGATAGCAACAAGCCTGCTGCCAGCACCAGCACGGTCCACAGTACCGGGTTGGCCCAGGGCGCCTGACGAAGGTGCGCATAAGCCGCTTGTGCCAGAACATAAACGATCAGGGTCGCCGTCAAGCCGAACAGGGGCGTGGCGGACAGGTAGACCCAAAGCTCGACAAATCTAGGCATCTTTCGGCCCTTTTTTGTTGTCTTTGACCCTATGGAGTCCATACAAACTCAGCACCGTGACGGCCAAACCAGCCAGTGTCGACAACACAATCACCATCAGCATGCGAAAACCATACTGATTGACGAGGGATAAATGGGTCATCACACCCACGCCAACCGGTACAAAGAGTAAGGAAAGGTGTGAAAGCAAAAAGTCTGCGCACACGCTGACGGGCTCACGAATGGCCGACCAGCGCAGTGCAAACAGCAACAAAAGCATGCCCATCACGGGCCCGGGAAAAGGCAATTTCAGGCCGCGCGCCAGCAGCTCACCTACCGACTGCAAGACCAGCAACCAGGCCAAGCCGCGAAGGGCTTGCACGACTAGAACCGTGGTAAGTCGGGGTGAGAGATTTTGCCGCCGCGCACCAGCATTTTTCCGTATTCAGCGCAGCGGTTGAGGGTTGGGATCACCTTGCCGGGGTTCAGCAGGCCGCGACTATCAAACGCACGTTTCACGCCGAACA
Source organism: Polaromonas sp. (assembly GCA_031410335.1). GTDB lineage: Bacteria > Pseudomonadota > Gammaproteobacteria > Burkholderiales > Burkholderiaceae_C > Polaromonas. Next base: position 22,245 of record JANNYZ010000018.1, read on the forward strand.
TCTGCTCGTTTTCTTGCGGCGAGAACTGCACGCACATGGAGTTGAGCTTTTCCACGCCGACACCGTGCTCGCCCGTCACCGTGCCACCCATAGCCACGCTGGTTTCCAGAATTTCAGCGCCAAACAGCTCACAGCGGTGCAACTGGTCCGGGTCATTGGCATCAAACAAGATCAGCGGGTGCAGGTTGCCATCACCCGCATGGAAGACATTGGCGCAGCGCAGTTGATACTTTTTTTCCATGTCGGCAATGGCCAGCAAAATATCGGCCAGGCGCTTGCGCGGGATGGTCGAGTCCATGCACATGTAGTCCGGGCTCATGCGCCCGCTGGCCGGAAAAGCATTTTTGCGGCCTGACCAAAACTTCAGGCGTTCGGCTTCATTTTGGCTGACGGCAATCGCGGTGGCGCCGCAACGCGTGAGCACGTCGCTCATGCGGCCAATTTCCTCTTCAACTTCCTCCACCGTGCCATCGCTTTCGCACAACAAAATCGCCTCAGCGGTAAGGTCGTATCCCGCGTGTACAAAGTCTTCAACCGCTGCGGTCATGGGTTTGTCCATCATCTCCAGACCAGCTGGAATGATGCCCGCCGCAATCACCGCCGCCACCGCGTCACCGGCTTTGCGCAAATCGTCAAAACTGGCCATGATGCAGCGCGCCAGTTGCGGCTTGGGAATCAGCTTGACAGTGACTTCAGTGGTCACGGCCAGCATACCTTCGCTGCCAACGATGACGCTGAGCAAGTCATAACCCGCGGCGTCAAGTGCATCGCTGCCAAACTCGACCTCCTCGCCTTCAATCGTGAAGCCTTTGACCTTGATGACGTTGTGCACTGTCAAACCATACTTCAGGCAATGCACGCCGCCCGAGTTTTCGGCCACGTTGCCACCTATGGTGCAGGCAATCTGGCTCGACGGGTCGGGGGCATAGTACAAGCCATATGGCGCGGCGGCTTCAGATATGGCCAGGTTGCGTACGCCGCCTTGCACCACAGCGGTACGGCTTAACGGGTCGAGCTTCAAAATTTTGTTGAACTTGGCGAGTGAAAGCGTCACGCCCAGCTTGTGCGGCATGGCACCACCGCTCAGGCCCGTGCCCGCACCGCGCGCCACTACAGGCACATCCAGCGCGTGGCAGGTTTTAAGTACAGCTTGCACTTGTGCGTAAGTCTCAGGCAACACCACCACCAAAGGGCGCTGACGGTAAGCCGTCAGGCCATCGCATTCGTAAGGGGTGGTGTCTTCGTTATTCCAGAGCAGTGCGTGGGCTGGCACGATGGCTTGAAGCTGGCGCACAACCAGTGCCTGGCGCTCGGCGCGCTCAATTGAAAACTGCTGCTCTGCTGTCAGGGGTGCATTCATGGTCAGAATCCTTGTGAACCCTGACTTTAGTGCATCGCTGACTTTTTGAGTTGAAGAAATTTAACGCCGGGCATGAAACCCGGTGTTGTCATCCTTCAGGATTTTGTTGGCTTGTCGGCTGCTTTGCTCATGGCGGGTGTGTCATACCAGGTCACTTTGCCAGTCTTCACGTCATACATCGCGCCAACGATCTTGATCTCGCCTTTTTGCTCCATCTCGCGCAGAATGGGGCTCTTTTCACGAATGGTTTCCACCGTCATCTTGACGTTGTTTTCAGCGACCATTTCAACAAAGGCGTAGTTTTTCGAGCTACGGTCCTTGATGTCTGCCGTCACCGCCGTGGCTGCGGGTTTGATTTTGCTAAGCAGCCCCGTCAAATTGCCCAACTTGGCATCATCGCAAGCCCCTTTAATGGCGCCGCAACTGGTGTGACCCATCACCACCAGCAGTTTGGCGCCCGCGACCTTGTGGGCAAATTCCAGGCTGCCCAAAATGTCTTCATTGACGATATTTCCCGCGACTCTGGCATTGAACAGGTCACCAATACCCTGGTCAAATACCATCTCGGCCGGGGCACGTGAGTCAATGCAGGACACCACGCTGGCCAGCGGGTACTGGCCCGCGGCAGTGGCCTTGACTTTTTGCAGCGCATTTTGATTTTTTGGCTTGCCGGACACAAAGCGCACATTGCCCGACTGAAAGCGCTTCATGATCATGTCGGGGGTGACCGCGTTCTGGCAGGCTTTGGCCTCCTGAATGTCGCAAAACGTACCGGGCTTGACGGTTTTTTGCGCGGTAGGGGCGTCTGCCGCTTCAGCGGCAAGGGGACTTACCAGGCCAGACATGAGGGCACAGACTAACGCTATTTTTTTCATACGCTGTTCTTTTGAGTGTGTTGCGACTTGAACTGCTGCCGTCAATTCACCTGCAACGGGCATGTCGTAACAATATGCTACAGACTGTACGGATACTAGTGTCGACATGGGCAAAGCCATGCGCGGGGAAACCCGAGTAAGCCGCCCTGGCCGATAGCCGTGTTGCAACGCGCAACTTGTCTGGGGCACGCCCTCAAGCTATCGACTTCTTCAGCCATTCCACAAACGCGGCGCACTCCCATCGATCCATGGCGCCGGTCCGCCAGCACAGATAGTGGGCATGCGGGCTGGGAACGTTGCCCGAGTACACCCCGTTGTTGCCCAGGCGCACCAGCGAGCCGTTCTCTAACCACGGCGCGCCCAGCTTCAGACGAATCAGTGCAATACCCATCCCTGCGGCGGCGGCATCGCACATCAGGCCAATGTCATTGAACTGCGAGCCCTCCAGCGGCTCCGGCCAGTCCAGGTGCTGGGCGGCAAACCAGGTGCGCCACGGTTCCAGCGGCGAGCGCAACAGGTTTTCGCCTTCAATGTCCTGCGGTGTTTCGAACGGGCCGTGGTCTCGCACAAACGCAGGCGATGCGAGCAGCGTCACCTCGTCTTTCATCAGGCAAATATGCTCGACATCGGCATAGCGCCCGGTGCCGAAACGGATCGTCAGGTCCGCGTCTTCCGCCACCACATCCAGCAGGGGAATGGACACCTGCAGTGTCAGGTCAATCTCGGGATAGGCCTCAGTGAACTGGCGCAGGCGCGGTATCAAAATCGACCTGGCAAACGTGGGCGTGACGGCCAGCCGCAGCTTGCGCTTGCCAGGATTGGCGCTTTGCCCGGCGGGTCCCGGAAACTTTTGTAGCGTGGCCAGGCCATCGCGCACATGCGCCAGGTATTCGCTGCCCTCCGTCGTCAACGAAAAATCAGCCCGGCCAAACAGCTTGGTGCCAATGATCTGCTCCAGCTGCTTGACGCGGTGGCTGACGGCACTGGGTGTAACGCACAGTTCCTCAGCCGCCTGTGTGACGCTGCGCAGGCGTGCCAGGGTTTCAAATGTCAGCAGGCACTGGATGGGGGGAATGCGTTGTGTGCCTGCTGCGCTCATGGCTGGCCTATTTGAAGATCACCGTTTTGTGGCCATTGAGAAGCACGCGATGCTCGCTGTGCCACTTCACCGCCCGTGCCAGCACGCGGCTTTCGGTGTCCTTGCCGCGCGCGGTGAGGTTTTCAACCGTGTCTTTGTGGTCTACCCGCGTCACGTCCTGTTCAATGATCGGGCCTTCGTCCAGGTCAGCCGTCACGTAATGGGCTGTCGCACCAATCACTTTGACGCCGCGTTCATGCGCCTGGTAGTAGGGCTTGGCGCCCTTGAAGCTGGGCAACATGCTGTGGTGAATGTTGATGGCCCTGCCCGAGAGTTTTTTGCACAGGTCGTTGCTCAGCACCTGCATGTAGCGCGCCAGCACGACGAGTTCTGCGCCTTCGCTTTCAATGATCTCCAACTGCTTTGCCTCGGCTTGCGCCTTGGTATCGGCCGTGACGGTGATATGGTGAAAAGGCACGTTGTAGCTGGCGGCCAGCTGGTAGAAGTCGCGGTGGTTGCTGATGATGGCGCGCACATCAATGGGCAGCAGGCCAGACTTCCAGCGAAACAGGATGTCGTTCAGACAATGCCCGTCGCGGCTGACCATGATGACCGTGCGCATCGCGGCCTGGGTTGAATGCAGCTTCCAGTCCATCGCAAACGGTGCAGCAAATATCCCGAGCTGCGTTTTGAGTTCGTCGTGGGTCAACTTGTCGCAAGCAAACTGTACCCGCATGAAAAACAGGCCCGTGGCCGGGTCGTTGTACTGGGCGGCTTCTTCAATGTTGCCGTTGCGTTCCATCAAAAAGCCTGAAACAGCGTGAACGATGCCCATGCGGTCGGGGCAAGACAGGGTAAGGATGTAAGCGTGATTCATAGGCTGGAATTGTCGCAGGTCAAAGCGCGCGTCGCGCGGTGCCAAAATAGCCTTATTCCACAGGAGATTCGCATGGGTTACCAAAACTTCAACATGGACCATCAGTGGTTGCCGTTCACCCCCAACCGCAGCTTTGCCAAAGACCCGCGCGTGTTTGTCGCTGCCGACGGCATGATGTTTACCACCCATGACGGCAAGCAGGTGATTGACGGTATTTCCAGCCTCTGGTGCGTCGCCGCAGGACACAACCGCAAGCCGATCAATGAAGCTATCAAGAAGCAGCTCGACACCCTCGACTACGCCACCGCCTTTCAGGCCAGCAACGACCAGGCCTTTGTCGCCGCCGAGATGATTGCCGCCATGGCTCCGGGCGACTTGAACAAGGTGCTGTTTTGCAATTCCGGCAGCGAGGCGGCCGACACATCGCTCAAAGTCGCGCTGGCCTACCACCGCGCGCGCGGTGAAGGCCACCGCAACGTATTTATTGGCCGCGAGCGTGGCTACCACGGCGTGGGTTTTGGCGGCATGAGCGTGGGCGGCATTCCGGCCAACCGCAAGGCCTACGGCACGGCGCTGCTGCCACGCGTTGACCACATGCGGTTTATTCATGACCCCGTTAACCATGCGTACATCCACGGCCAAGAACCGGTGTGGACGGAAGACCTGCTTCTGGAGCTGGAAAACCGCATCCTGCCGCTGCACGACCCGAGCAACATCGCCGCCATCATCATTGAACCCATCAGCGGCAGCGCAGGCTGGTACCTGCCGCCGCAAGGCTATGTCAAGCGGTTGCGGGAGATCTGCGATAAGCACGGCATTTTGCTGATTTTTGACGAAGTCATCACCGGCTTTGGCCGCCTGGGCTGCAACTTTGGAGCTGACTTTTACGGCGTGGTGCCCGACATGCTGAACTTTGCCAAGTGCGTGACCAACGGCGTGATTCCGCTGGGCGGCGTGATTTGCTCTGACCGCATCTACAACACCATGATGGGCGCCAACGCCAACGCGCCCGAACATGCGATTGAATTTTTCCACGGCTACACCTACTCCGGCCACCCGGTGGCCTGCGCAGCGGCGATTGCGACGCTTAATTTGTTCAAGCAAGACAATCTGTTTCAACGCGCCGGGCAAATGGGCAAGGTGCTGGGCGACGCCATGCACAGCGGTCTGAAAGGCCTGCCGAACGTCATTGGTATTCGCACACTGGGCCTGGCCGGTGCGGTGGAGCTGACATCGATAGCAGGCACACCCGGCAAGCGCGCCTTTGACATCTTCATGACCTGCTACCACCACGGCGTGCTGGTGCGGCCCGCCGGTGAAAACCTGGTGGTTTGCCCCCCCTACATTGTCGAAAAAGAGCACATTGACCGGATTATGAATGTGTTGGGCGACGCGATTCGCCAACATGCCTGATTTTCAGTGTCAGAAGGCTGAAAAAGCCATTTTTTATCTGTCAAAAGTAACTTCAGGTCAATAGATTCATGCGCGATTAGCTACGAAATAAGTAGCATCTGTTTGCCACCTGATCAGGCTGCGAACCTCATTCGTCCGAGTACCCGAGCCTTGCTGTTGACGATCAGGGCTTCGCCCATGCTTGTGGACTCGCCCGTCAAGGCGCTGATATTGACCTGATGCGTGACCCAGACTTCAAACTGGCCTGCAGGGATGTAGTCCAGCCGGGTGCGAAGGGCTTTGGTCTGGGCGTCCTGATTGACCCGGTTGCTGTCAAATGTGGAATCGAGTTCGTCGAGTTCGGTGTATTTACCAAATGCCAGCTCTGCGGTTTCCTTGCAGCGGCACCAGGAACTGGTTTGTACGCTGCGCGGTTGCAGATTGTTGGCCTTGAACCACTCGCCGATGCGCACAGCCTGGGCGCGGCCTTCGTCGCTCAAGTTGCGCTGGGTACTGCACTGGTCCAGTTTGAAGTTGGGCGGGTCGCCCACTCCGGGTGTGGTTTGCGCATGGCGCATCACCAGGGCGCAGTCACCTGCACGCAGTAAGGCGGCCAGGGCAGGCGTGGCCGCCAGCAGGGGAAGGGCGTAGTGGCCACTGACCATGGCCATCATTTGCAGCGTACGTCGTCGGTTGATCACGCGCAAAATTTTTTCAAATTTTGCTGGCCTTGTTACTGCGTGCGCTCAATAACCTTTCTTCGATTAGGGCCAATGCCTCGGGCTTGCCAGACAACACCAGGGTGTCGCCGCCTTCAAGCACCGTGTTGCCGTCAGGCTCCAGCGTCTTGCCGTCGCTGCGGCGCAGGCTGACCATGCGCACGCCGCTGCCCTGCAGAACCAGTGACGCTAAAGGCATGCCCGCTGATTTGCTGGCCAGAGGCAGCGTGACTGTCGACAGGCGCTCCTCGTCCTGTTCATCTGCGGTGTCGTCGTCGGCCCCGCGAAAGTAGCCGCGCAGCAGGTTGTAACGCTTGTCCCGCTGGTCTTGTACCACCCGTATCACGCGGCGCATCGGCACGCCGACAAGTGCCAGCGCGTGACTGGCCAGCATCAGGCTGCCCTCGATGGCTTCGGGCACGACTTCGGTGGCGCCTGCGGCCTGCAGTTTTTCCAGGTCGTGGTCATCGACCGTGCGCACGATCACGGGCACGGTCGGGGCGTGCGCACGCACGTTGGCCAGCACCTTCAGTGCGCTGGCGGTGTCCAGGTAAGTCACCACCACAGCGCTGGCACGCGCCAGGCCGGCGGCCATCAACGCCTGCAGGCGAACCGCATCGCCAAACACCACCGAGTCACCGGCAGCCGCGGCTTGGCGCACCCGGTCGGGGTCCAGGTCAAGCGCCATGTACTGAATGCCCTCCTGCTCCAGCATGTGGCCCAGGTTTTGCCCGCAGCGGCCGTAGCCACAAATGATCACGTGCTTGCTGGTGTTGATCGACTTACGGGCAATGCTGGTCATTTGCAGGGACTGCTGCAGCCATTCGCTGGCGACCAGCTTCATCACGATGCGGTTGCTGTACAAAATGATGAATGGCGTGGCCAACATCGACAGCACCATGCTGGCCAGAATGGGGTTGAGCAAATCGGGCGGCACCAGGCGGTTTTCGGTGCTCAGCGTGAGCAGCACAAAGCCAAACTCACCGGCCTGCGCCAGGTACAGCCCGGTGCGCAGCGACACGCCCGTGGTGGCACCCAGCAGCCGCGCCAGACCCGTGACCAGCAGCAGCTTGAACAACACCGGCAGTGTGGCCAGCATCAGCACCAGCGGCCAGCGCTCCAGCACGATGTGCCAGTCCAGCATCATGCCGATGCTGATGAAAAACAGGCCCAGCAGCACATCGTGAAAAGGCCGGATGTCGGTCTCCACCTGGTGCTTGAACTCGGTTTCAGAAATCAGCATGCCCGCGATAAAAGCGCCGAGCGCCAGGCTCAGGCCCGCCAGTTCGGTCAGCCAGGCCAGGGCCAGCGTCACTAGCAGAAGGTTCAAAACAAACAACTCTTCGCTTTTGCGCCGGGCCACGATCGTGAGCCACCAGCGCATCACGCGCTGCCCGCCGCTCAGCAGCAGGCCCACCAGCACGGCAGCTTTTAAGGCCGCCACAGCCAGTTCGGTCAACAACTTGTCGGGCGACGAGCCGAGGGCGGGTATCAGCACCAGCAGCGGCACCACGGCCAGGTCCTGAAACAGCAGCACACCCATGATGCGCTTGCCATGCTCGGACTCCATCTCGATTCTGTCAGCCAGCAGCTTGACCACAATCGCGGTGCTGCTCATGGCCATCGCGCCCGACAACGCCAAGGCGGTTTGCCATTGCATTTTCCACAGCGTGGGCGCCAAGGTGGTCAAAAACAGCGAGGCCAGCGTCGCCAGCGTGATGGTCATCACCACCTGAAGCAGCCCCAGCCCAAACACATGGCGGCGCATGGACCGCAGCTTGGGCAGGTTGAATTCCAGTCCGATCACGAACATCAAAAAAACCACGCCAAACTCGCCCAGATGGCGGACACCGTCGGCGTTTTTGGACAGTGCCAGTGCATGCGGGCCAATGGCTACGCCGACCGCCAGGTAGCCCAGCATGGGCGGCAACTTGAGCCAGCGAAAAAGCGTGACCCCCATCACCGCGGCCAGCAGGTACAGCAGTGTCAGTTCAAGGGCGCTCATGGTTTGATGTTAATCGCTGGCCGTTGCAAGCCAGTGGCTGGTCTGGATAGCCTCTATAGAATGCGGTGATGAGCTTTGATATGAACCTCTTTGATGCTGCCCAGGCGCAATTACTGGCGCGTAAAACCTTTGAAATTGAAGCAGCAGCAGTCACCACTTTGGCGGGTCGTGTCGGGCCTGAGTTCGCGCAAGCCGTGCGCATCATGCTGGCCTGTCAGGGCCGGGTGGTGGTGATGGGCATGGGCAAGAGTGGCCATATTGGCCGCAAGATTGCCGCCACGCTCGCTTCTACCGGCACCGCCGCCATGTTTGTGCACCCGGGCGAAGCCAGCCATGGTGACCTGGGCATGATCACCGGCTCAGACGTGGTTCTGGCGGTCTCCAACAGTGGCGAGAGTGCCGAGTTTTCCGTGATATTGCCGGTGCTCAGCCGCCAGGGTGTGCCGCTGGTGGCGATCACAGGCGGCGCACAGTCGACGCTGGCCCGTCATGCGCAGGTCACGCTGGACAGCAGCGTGGCGCAAGAGGCCTGTCCGCTTAATTTGGCCCCTACAGCCAGCACCACCGCGCAACTCGCCATGGGGGATGCGCTGGCGGTGGCATTGCTCGATGCGCGCGGCTTCAAACAGGAAGATTTTGCACGCTCTCACCCCGGCGGGGCACTGGGCCGCAAGCTGCTCACGCTGGTGCGTGACGTGATGAGAAATGGCGCCGATGTTCCGTCGGTGGCGCTGGATGCCACCTTCAGCGATTTGATGCGCGAAATGAGCGTCAAAGGCCTGGGTGCCTCGGCAGTGGTGGATTCGCAAGGCCAGGTACTGGGTATCTTCACCGATGGTGACCTGCGCCGTCTGGTCGAAACAGGGGTTGACCTGCGCAGTTTGCAGGCTCGCGATGTGATGCACGCCAGGCCGCGCACCGTGCTGGCCGATGCTCTGGCTGTAGAGGCTGTGGCGCTGATGGAGCAGCACAGCATCACCAGCGTGCTGGTGGTGGACGGGGCTGGCAAGCTGTGCGGCGCGTTAAACAGCAATGATTTGCTGCGGGCGAAAGTCATCTAGTGGCCCAGTTAAATTTTTTACCTGAATTGCTGCTCAAGGCGCAGGACATCAAGGTCGCGTTTTTTGATGTTGACGGCGTGCTGACCGATGGCGGGCTGTATATGTCTGAGCAAGGCGAAACCCTCAAGCGTTTCAATACGCTCGATGGTCACGGCCTGAAACTGTTGCAAAAGGCGGGCATCACGCCTGCGGTGATCACCGGCCGCGACAGTCCCGCGCTGCGCACCCGGCTCGCTGCGCTGGGCATCACCCATGCCCATTACGGCACTGAAGACAAAAGGCCTGCCGCTGAAACGACCCTGGAAGCGCTGGGCTTGAACTGGCAGCAAGCTGCCGCCATGGGCGACGACTGGCCTGATTTGCCGGTCATGCGCCGTGCCGCCTTCAGTTGCGCGCCCGCCAATGCGCACGCAGAAGTGCGGGCGATGGCGCATCACGTCACGGCGCTGGATGGCGGTCATGGTGCGGCGCGCGAGTTCTGTGATGTGCTGCTGATCGCCAGCGGGCGTTACGCTGGCTTGCTGGAACGCTACGCCGCATGAACGCCGCACTCGCCATGCTTCACGAATCCTGGCGCAGCGCCTTGCGCGTCTGGGACCGGGTGTCGATTTATCTGCCCATCGTGTTGATGGGCGCACTGGCTCTGAGCACCTACTGGCTGGTGCGCAATTCCCCTGTTTTTGCCGCACCCGAGGCCGCCAAAGCCGCCCGGCATGATGTGGACTACTTCATGCGCAAGTTCACCATCAAGTCGTTTGACGAAGCGGGCATCCTGAGAAGCGAAGTCAAAGGCCTGGAGGGTCGTCATTATGCGGACACCGATACGCTGGAGATTGACCAGCCGCGTATCCGCAGCATCAGCGACCTCGGGCGGCATGTCACCTCTACCAGCATACGGGCGCTCAGCAACGGAGACGGCTCGGAAGTGCAGCTTTTTGGTGATGCCCGTGTGGTACGGGACCCGGTGGTGGGCGTTGACGGCCAGATCATGCCGCGCATGGAGTTCAGCGGAGAGTTTCTGCACGCGTATGTCAACGAGGAACGGGTCAAATCGCATTTGCCGGTGGTGCTGACGCGCGGCACCGACCAGTTTTCGGGTGACACGTTTGCCTACAACAACGTGACTGGCATCGCCGAACTCAAAGGCCGGGTCAAAGGCCTGCTGATCCCCCGAGCCAGCGCTGCCAGGCCATGACCACGCAGGCGCCACTGGTCGTTATCACGGGCGCGTCCAGCGGTATCGGTCAGGCACTGGCTCTACGGTTTTACCAGTCTGGTTATCGCTTGGGCTTGATGGCGCGCCGCGTGCAGGAGGTTCAAGCCTGGGCTCAGTCCAACCGCATCAGCGCAGGCAGCTTCGAGATTTACAGCGCTGATGTTTCCGACATCGACAGCATCGTGGCCGCAGGCCAGGACTGCCTGGCCCGGCAGGGCGTGCCCGACGTGGTCATTGCCAATGCCGGCATCAGCATCGGCATGGACAGCACCATACGGCAAGACCTGGGCGTGATGGCCAAAACATTTGCCACCAATAACATCGGCGTGGCGGCGACTTTTCATCCCTTCATTGACGCCATGACGCAGCGCGGTTCTGGCACGCTGGTGGGGATTGGCAGCGTCGCCGGCATACGCGGGCTGCCGGGGCATGGTGCGTATTGCGCCAGCAAGGCTGCGGTGATTGCTTACTGCGAGAGCCTTCGCGGCGAACTCAAGCCGCTGGGCTTGAAAGTGGTGACGATTTGTCCTGGCTATATCGACACACCCCTGACGCAAAAAAACAGCTACAGCATGCCGTTTTTGATGCGCCCCGAGGCATTTGCAGACCAAGCCTTTGCCGCCGTCGTGGCGGGCGCCAGCTACAGGGTGATTCCGTGGCAGATGGGCGTTGTCGCCAAGCTTTTGCGCTTGCTGCCCAATGCCTTGTTTGACAAAGCTCTGGCGGGACGGGCTCGCAAACCGCGACAAAGCAGCACAGACTGAAAGTGGGTTGCTATTAAATCAGGAGCTGCTTGCGCACGTATTCATTGGCTGGGGGCTCGTTTTAGGCGTTAAAAAAGCCTCAAAATCCGGTTACACCGAAGTTTTGAAGCCTTTTGCCAACCTGAACTTGTTCAGGTTGATGAGCTTTGCAAGGGCTTAGTAGCCGCCGCGTCCACCGCCGCCGCCGCCACCTGAACGGCCGCCGCCTGCACCGCCGCCGCCGTACGGGCTACGGAAACCACCGTCGCCACCGCCGCCAGAACGGCCACCGCCACCGCCGTAGCCGCCACCGCCTGAACGGTCGCCGCCACCACCACCGTAGCCGCCACCGCCGCCAAAGCCGCCGCCACCTGAACGTGGGGGACGTGCTTCCATGGGGCGAGCCTCGTTGACGACAACACTGCGGCCGCCCAGTGGCTGACCATTCATGCCAGCAATCGCAGCTTGCGCTTCTGCGTCGCTACCCATTTCCACAAAGCCGAAGCCTTTTGAGCGACCAGTGTCACGTTCCATCATGACTTTGGCGCTGGTCACAGCGCCAAATTGGCCAAAAGACTGTTGCAGGTCTTCGTCGCGGACCGAGTACGGCAGGTTGCCGACGTAAAGTTTGTTGCCCATCAAGGGACTCCTCTAAAACACATATCAAAAGCGATTAACAAAAGCGATGGAGCCCCGTTAGCACAACAAATCTTTAAGCATACCGCTGTAGCGCGCGAAACTGACCGATCACCTGACCCGTGTAAATTTTCAAAACCAGGCAAATGAGTCACGAAAATTTATACCCCTATATTATGCGCCAGTTGACCTGAGCGCGCGCAACTAGCGTTACTACTTATAAAAGCGATAAGACTCGGCAATTTCAGGGTTTTTCGTAACTTTCTGTATCACTTTCAGCCTCGTTTCTGCGCCATTTACCCATGGCCGCACGCATGGTCAGCACCTGATTTTCAAACTGCGGGCAGGCTTTGCACGCCAGCATGTGCAGTTTCAACGCCACAGCGTCATTGAGCTTGAGATCGCGGTCTTCGCGGGCGATGACCAGGGCGGCGGCTTCCTGGCAGGTGCGCCTGAGCAGGGTAAATTTGGTCATGATGGCAGGCTGACGGGGGTAATGACGACATAGAACATTTCTGTCAGTCGGACCAGCCTGCAAATTCTTACGCGTCGCCTGAAAATAACCAAGTCAACCCCGTCAGGGCACGCCGTCGTCATCGCCCGTGTAGTTGCGCCAGCGGTTCATGGCCCCGCGCATGGTAAAAATCTGGTTTTCAAACATGGGGCAAGCTTTGCACGCCAGCATGTGCAGTCTCAGTGCGGCTTGATCAGACAGGTTGATCGATTGATCTTCCCGGGCAATCAGCAGCTTGGCGATTTCCTTGCAGGTTCGTTTTAACAGCATCGGATCACGCGGCCAGCTTGCCAAACCAGTTGATGTTCAGGCATTCCTGCAAACGCAGGCGTGCGCGGTGCAACTGCACATACAAATTGGTGGGTGTCACTGAAAGTTCTTTGCAGACTTCATCGCACGAGAGCTCCAGCCACTCGCGCATCAAAAAAACCCGGCCGAGTGCAGGGGGCAGCTTTTCCATGCATATATCCAGCACCTGAAAGAACTGGTTTTGCTGCAAGGTCTTGTGCGGGTCGCCCCAGTCGTTGGGTGTCTCCACAAAATGACCATCAGCCTGAAAAGCCAATTTGTCCAGCTCATCGCTGTCGTTGCCGGTCTCTGAATCGGGGATGGCCATCTCCCGGCTGTTCAGGCGAATCATGTCGATGACCTTGTGCTTGAGAATGCCCACCAGCCAGGTTTTAAGCTGCGAACGGTTACTGAAGGTTTGCGGCTTGGACAATGCCGCCAGCACAGTTTCGGACACGGCGTCCTCCGCCCAAGCGTCGTTTCGCAACTGCAGGCGTGCAAAGCGCATCAGGTACACACGGTGCTCAACAAGTTGTTCTTCAAAGCTGGCCATGGAGGTTTGTCCAAAGTTGCGGTGAGGCCGAGTTTATCTCCAGGTCGTGGCAAGGACATGACATGCGCAAATCCTGGTTGCTGGAACCTGGCAAGTCGGTTGATACTCTGCCTATGAGCTTTATGAAAGGAATTTTCCCCATGTTTGACTTGTCAGCACCCGCCTGTTTGAAGCGATCCATGATTTTGTCTGCAGCTGTGTCAGCTTGCATTGCATTGGCTAGCCCCTCTGCCATGGCGCAAGCGGCTACACCTGCCCGACCTGCCAGTGCGGCTTCTGCAACCGTCATGGTTCCACAAATTGAAGGCAAGACCATCGATGGCAACCCCTTCAAGCTGTCCTCGCTCAAGGGTAAGGTGGTGCTGGTGATGTATTGGTCAACCGGGTGCGCCGTGTGCCGCGACAAAATGCCCGAGCTCAGAAGCAACTACGAAGGCTGGATGGGCAAGCCTTTTGAGCTGGTTGCCATCAGCACCGACAGCCGCGTGCAGGATCTGCTGGACTATGAGCGCATCATTTCTCGCACTGTGCCCATCAAACAGCGCTTCATACAGCTGTGGAGTGGTGAGAATGACTACAAAGACAATCTGGGAAAACACGCCCAGTTGCCTTCGGCTTATCTGGTCGATAAAACAGGCAAGGTTGTCGAACGTTACACGGGCCGTATTCCCGCCGAGGCTTGGGACAAGATTGCCGATTTGCTTTGATTTGTGTCGAGTCATGCGGGTTTCCCCTAGTGAAAATAGTCTGTAAGAAACTACCGTCGACCCAGACTAAACAGTAACCAGACAGGTATCGCACGCTTTTGCCAGGCCTGTCCAGGTTGAGATTTTTACTTCAACATCTTTATTTTTAACTGGAGAATGACCATGAACCAACGTGCCCTTATTGCTGCTGCTGCCGCCTCTTTGTTGTCCACCATGCTGATTTCTGCACCCGCTGCAGCGCAGGAAAAAGAAAAATGCTACGGCATTTCAGTGGCAGGCCAAAACGATTGCGCCAACCTGAGCGGCACGCATTCATGCGCTGGCCAGGCCAAGGTGGGCGCCGACGTCAACGAATGGAAATACGTTGCCAAAGGCACCTGCGCCAGCCTGAAAGGCCTGACTGCCGATGCTGCCAAAGCCAAAGCCAAGATGATGACGGACAAGAAGGGCTGATCAGCCTTTTAAATCCGGATGCATGACTTGCGTCAGGCGATGCACATCCCCAGCGCCATCGCTTGACGCAACATGACAGCCTCAATCATTCCCACACCAGGCACGGGCATAGGCTGGCGGCACCCGCATTACGGCGAGCTGCTTGAGTCCCTCCCGCCCCTCGACTTCATCGAGGTGCATTCCGAAAACTTCTTTGCCCAGGGCGGCGCTGCGCTGTCGCTTCTCAAACAGGCGCGCGCCCACTATGCTGTCAGTCTGCACGGGGTCGGCCTGGGATTGGGTTCTGCTGCAGGCGTTGACGACTGGCATCTGGACCGGTTGGCCCAGCTGGTGCAGCAGATTGAGCCAGTGCGGGTGTCTGATCACGCCTGTTTTGCGCGCGGCCCTGTGGCAGGCAAGACCATTCATGCGGCTGACTTGCTTCCTGTTCCTTTTAACCTCACCGCGCTTGACGTGATGTGTGCCAACGTGCAGCGGGTTCAAGACCGTCTGCAACGCCCTTTGCTGGTTGAAAACCTATCGGCCTACATCGCTTTTCAAAGCTCAGACCAGCCAGAGACAGAGTTTTTAAACGCCCTGGTAAGCCGCACCGGCTGCGGCTTGCTGGTAGATGTGAACAACATTTACGTCAACGCGCGCAATGAAAAACTGAAAAACGGCGCGCTGGACCCTGTCGCGGCCTGCATCGCATGGCTGGATCAGATCGCCCCAAGCGCTGTGCGCGAATTGCATCTGGCGGGCCATACAGACTGTGGCGACATCGTGATCGACGACCACGGCAGCCGGGTGTCGAGCGACGTCTGGCAAATTTACCGGCATGCCCAACAGCGCTTTGGAAATGTGCCTGCGCTGGTGGAATGGGACACCGACATCCCGACTTTAGACGTGCTTCTGGGCGAGTCTGACCGCGCACGTCATCTGGTGCCCACGACGCTGGCAATGGAGGTTTCATGAACACGGCACTGCAACAGGAGCAATCCTTGCTGCTGCAAGCGCTGTTTGGTGGCCTCCAACTCGATGACCTGCACGCTTGCCTGCAGCCGCACCAAGCCCAGCGCGGCTTGCAGGCCTACCAGGCCAACGGCCTGGCCCTGGCCGAACGCGCCCTGGCGGCTGCCTATCCGTCTGTCGCCCAGCTGATTGGTGGCGCCAGCTTTGCCTCGATGGCCCATCATTTCTGGCGGCAACACCCGCCACAGCGTGGCGACATGGGTCAATGGGGCAGTGAGCTGGCTGATTTTCTTGAAGCCACACCGCAGCTGGCCGACGAGCCCTTCCTGGGCGATGTGGCACGCATTGAGTGGGCACTGCATCGCGCGGGCACGGCGCGTGACGCCGTACCTGACTGGTCCTCATTCGCACTGCTTTCTGAGTCCGGCAGCGCAACGCTGGTGCTCAGCGCTGGTGTGGCTGTATTTCAAAGCAACTACCCTGTGGTGAGCATTGTCAATGCCCACATCACCGGCTTGCCCAGTCTGGCCGACGCTGCGGCGCTGCTGCAAAGCGGCGCGGCTGAACACGCACTGGTCTGGCGGCAAGGCTTCAAGCCGCACGTGCGCAACAGCAGCGCGGCAGAGTACGCCCTGGTGCAGGCGCTGCAATCGGGGTTGACGCTTGAAAAAGCACTCGGTGCCACTTTGAACGCACCAGCGCCTGAGGCATTTGACTTCAATACCTGGCTGACCCAATCCGTACAAACGGGTCTGGTCATTGCTGCCAGCACACAGCAGTACCTTGATTCGACTGAATAAAAAACCACCGAGGAAAAACATGGAAACCAGCTCATCAAACACCACCCACACACCAGGACTGATCAGCAAAGGCCTGGACGCTTGGGCCCTGCTGACACGGCTGCTTGACATGCTGCAGCCGCTGGCTGCGCTGCTGGCCCGTCTGTACATTGCGCAGGTCTTCTTTTTGTCAGGCCTGACCAAAATCCGCGACTGGGGCACCACGGTGGCGCTCTTCACAGACGAATACAAGGTGCCCATGCTGTCACCTGCCGTTGCCGCTGCCATGGGCACGGCAGGCGAATTGGTGCTGCCGGTGTTGCTGGTTCTCGGATTGGGGGGGCGCTTTTCCGCGCTGGGTTTGTTTGTGGTCAATGCCGTCGCCGTCATATCGCTTAGCGAAATCGCCCCCGCCGCTTTGCAGCAGCATGTGTTCTGGGGCTCACTGCTGGCTGGCCTGGCCATCTATGGTTTAGGCCCCTGGTCAGTTGACAGGTGGATAAAACGCTGAAAAGAGTACAAGCCCGCTCTTTTCAGTCATGTTTTGATGCTGCAAGTCAATAGATACATGCGCAAGCAGCTATTAATTAAATAGCAAAAAAGCGATAATGGTCAGGCCTCTGTAAGAACCGGCGCATCGGCGCGACTACTCCATCAGAGGAGTAGTCACCATGAAGTCCAGTACCGCATCGTTTCGCACCGCAGGCTATGGGCTTGTTGCTGTTGCATTGGTTGGCGCACTTTGGTTTTTATATTCAAAAACCCAAAGCGCGGACTTTGCCAGGGAGAACCTGATCATTGCCGACCTGCGAGAGCTGGAGGCACTGGATGCGGAATGGACCACCGACTCGCTGCGTGCCAAAACCGGCATCAATCGCCAATATGCGGCCGGACAAACGCCGTCTGAGCGGGTCGCTAAAACATCCGAGCGCGTCGCCAGCGCCATTCGCGGGGCGAGTCT
Organism: Polaromonas sp.; assembly: GCA_031410335.1. GTDB lineage: Bacteria > Pseudomonadota > Gammaproteobacteria > Burkholderiales > Burkholderiaceae_C > Polaromonas. The sequence continues at coordinate 39,413 of JANNYZ010000018.1, forward strand.
GACCGACGCGCAAGCCAGCTTTGCTGAAGTCAACACGGTCATTGCTCAAAAAAATGCCATTACCAAACGCTTTGCCGTGCAGAACCGCATCCTGCGCGAGTCCCTGCTGTTTGTCACGGATGAAAGCGCCGACCTGCTGGCGCTGCTGCGCGTCCAGCAACGCGATGCCTTGCAGGAAAAAGGCGGCAAAGGCCTGCAAACCGTGGCTGATTTGTCGGAGCTGGGTGTGCGCGTCAATGAGCTGCTGACAGAAACGCTTAAATACAACCTGTTGTCTGACCCCTCGGCGCTCAAACGCATTGAGTCCAACCTGGCCGACGTGACTGCGTTGCTGCCCACATACCCCGCTTACCTGGCCATGCCAGTGGACGCGCTGATCATCAAATTCAATGGCGTGCAGCGGCAAAAAGCGGTGGAAGACAGCCTGCTCAATGAGATTGCCACGCTGCCCACACAGCAGCGCATCGCTGATACCGAGAAAACCCTGGTGGCCAACCGCCAGCTGCTGCAAGCCAGCACGGACTTTTACCGCACCTTGTTGATTGCCTATTCTGCCGCCCTGTTGGCGCTGATCGCCTGGTTTGCCTGGCGACTGGTGGGCAGCTACAGGCTGGTGCAGGCCACCAATGCGCAGTTGCAGGATGCCAACGAGAACCTGGAGCACCGGGTGACAGCGCGCACCACCGAACTGCGCGACGCGCTGGACCATCTCAAAGAGTCTGAAGCCGCGTTGATCCAGTCAGAAAAAATGTCCTCACTGGGTCAGATGATTGCCGGCGTCGCGCACGAAATCAATACGCCGTTGGCTTATGTCCGTAACGGCCTGCAAGTGCTGGACGAACAGCTGCCGCAAACCGCCAGCTTGCCTGAAGAAACCCGCAAGCTGCTCGATTTGCTGGCACTGGGCGCTGCCGACGAGGAAGACGTGGCCCGTCAATATGCCAAGGTGCACGACTTGTGCGTTCTGGCCGAAAGCGGTCACGGCCCAGATGAGCTGGCGGGAGTGATTCGTGACGGCATCTACGGCATTGAGCAAATCTCGGAGATTGTCACTAACCTGAAAAACTTCAGCCGGCTGGATCGCAGCAAGGTGGCGCACTTTAGTGTCAACGAAGGGCTGGAAAGCACGCTAGTGATCGCCCGTAATCTTGTCAAGGACAAGCACATCGACAAACACTTCAGCGACCGGGCTTTCGTGACTGGATCGCCATCGCAAATGAACCAGGTGTTTTTGAACCTGATCTCCAATGCCGCGCAGGCCACGGGCGCCGATGGTGTGATCAGCTTGTCAACCCGCCAGGTGGGTGACCAGGTGGTGGTGGAGGTGGCAGACAACGGCAGCGGAATTCCTGCGGACGTGTTGCCCAAAATCTTTGATCCGTTTTTCACTACCAAAAAGATTGGCGAAGGTACAGGTCTGGGCTTGTCCATTGCCTACAAAATCATCGCCGAGCATGGCGGCAGGATTGAGGTGGCGTCAACGCCTGGCAAGGGCACGCGGTTCACCATCACACTACCGACGGACGGCACCGCCCAACACACCACCGAGGCCGTTCATCATGCTGCCTGACCAGCTGAACCCGGCCCCGCTTGGAAGCCCTTTGAGAATTGGCAAATATGTCGTTCAAGGCGAGCTGGGCCGGGGCGGCATGGGCGTTGTGTATCAGGCACTTGACCCGTTAATTGAGCGCCGCGTGGCTATCAAAACCGTTTCCAAACATCTGCTGGCAACGCAAGGCACCCAGGATGCCGAAGCCATGATGCAGCGCTTCAAGCGCGAGGCGCAGGCGGCGGGACGCCTGACACATCCCAACATCGTTGCCGTGTACGACTATGGCGAGACCGATGACATCGCCTATATTGCGATGGAGCACGTAGCGGGCCAGGGACTCGATGAGGTCATGCGCAGCGGCAAGGCATTGCCCTCTTCGCAAGCCCACGGCATCGCCACCCAGCTGCTCGACGCCCTTCAATTTGCCCACACGCTGGGTGTCGTGCACCGCGACATCAAGCCCGCCAACCTGATCATCACCAGCGATGGCCGGATCAAGGTGTGCGACTTTGGCATTGCGCAGTTGGAGTCGTCGCAACTCACGCAGGCTGGCACCACACTGGGCACGCCCAGCTACATGTCGCCGGAGCAGATACAGGGGCTGGCCACCAGCGCGCGCTCAGACCTGTTCTCGGCCGGCGTGGTGATCTACCAGCTACTCACCGGGCAGCGCCCCTTTGTCGGGGACACCATCACGTCACTGATGCATCGCGTGTTGAGCGGCCAATTTTTGCCAGCAACTGAAGTCAATCCTGGCCTGGACAGCGCACTGGACGCTGTCCTGTCGCGCGCTTTGGCCGTACAGCCGATGGACCGTTTTCACAGCGCGGCTGATTTTTCAAAAGCATTGAGCATGGCCTTTGACGGTGTGGTCTGGCAAGCTTCTGACAACGACGATGTCACGGTCAAACAAACCCCGACAGGTTTGCCCAGGTTGCGCAAGATTGACTTGACGTCGGTACAAAAGAAAATCGGTGTTGATGTCAGTAAGCCGCAACTGACAGCTATGGCGGCCGACAGACCGCGCGTGCTGTTTGTCGACGATGAAGAGCGCATCCTGTCAGGCCTCAAGCTGCTGTTCAACCAGCTTTACGAAGTGCATTTGGCCACTGGGGGTGAGCGAGCACTGGAGTTGCTGCGTAAACACCACTTTCACGTCATTGTCAGTGACCAGCGCATGCCCAACATGACCGGCACGGAGTTGCTGTCAAAGGCGCGGCTGGCGTCGCCCAACACCGTGCGCATTTTACTGACGGGCTATTCGGATCTGGCGGCGATTGTGGGGTCCGTCAACGAAGGCGAGGTTTACCGCTTTGCCAGCAAACCGTGGAACACCCAAGACATTCGCGCCACCCTGGCAGAAGCGGCATCGATAGGACAGGCACTTGAAAGCGCGCCCGTGGCAAGCAGCAGTGTCGTCAAGCCTGACGAGGCCGTGCTCTTTCTTGATTCGGACCGCGAGGTGTATCTGGCCGCGCGCGACCTGTTTGGCCGCACCTACCGCGTCCTGTACGCCAGCGACCTGGGCAGTGCGCTGCAGGCCTTGCAAGACGATAACATTGGTGTGCTGGTCGCTGACATTGAAGACAACCAGCGCAGCCACCAGACCTTTTTCAAACTGCTTAAGCAAGAGCATCCTGAGATCGTGACGATTGCCATGACAGCCTCTTCAGACTCTGAACTGGTCATTGAGCTGATCAACCAAGCTCGCATTTTTCGCTTTTTGAACAAGCCGCTCAAGCTGCCCACCTTGCTGGGGCATGTGGATGCGGCCATGGCTCTGTTTGCCCGGCAACAGGCGCAGCCAGCACTGCTCCGGCAACAAAAGACCACTCAAAAGTCGGTCAGCAAAACAACAGTTCAGCAACACGCAGACGAGTCGGTAGGCGGCCTGATCTTGAAATCACTGCGAGCCTTGCGGCGCAGGTTCAGCGAGGCGCCGTAAACGGATGACATCGCTGGCCACCTTATTGACTGAAGTCCGCAGTTGCACGCTTTGCGAAGCGCACCTGCCTTGCGGCCCGCGCCCCGTGGTTAGGGTGCATTCTGCGGCACGCATTCTGGTAGCAGGGCAGGCGCCTGGCCGCAAGGTGCACGACACAGGAATTCCCTTCAACGACGCCAGCGGTGACCGGCTTCGCGCCTGGTTGGGCATGTCACGCGAAGTTTTTTATGACCCCAAACAGGTGGCCATTTTGCCGATGGGTTTTTGTTTTCCGGGTACCGGCAAATCGGGCGATTTGCCGCCTCGGCCAGAATGCGCCCCCGCCTGGCGTTCGGCTTTGCTGGCGCATTTAAAAAATATCAAGCTCACACTGGTCATTGGACAGTATGCGCAGAGCTACCATCTGCCCGGCGAAGCGGTTTCGGTCACCGAGGCGGTACAGTCGTGGGAGAGTAGTTGGCCCGACACAGTACCGCTGCCCCACCCGAGTCCACGAAACAATTTGTGGCTCAAACGCAATCCGTGGTTTGAAGAAAAACTGGTTCCCAAACTGAAGGCTCAAGTCGCGGCGGTATTGGTTAATTAGCCTTGATGCTGCATAGTTTATTTTGGACTTTGCAGTTCCAAACAACTCTTCATTTTTCCAATTACCCATACAAACCAAAAAAACTGAACGATTCACACCACAACCGTGAACCGTTCAGTCCCAGCGACAACGCGCCTTTAAAGAAGTCTAAGGCGCATCAATTAAAACGCGCCAGCCGAGTAGGTATCCCTGAGCATTTGAGCGAATTGGTCTACAGAGATCATGCCGCCCTTTTGCATCTTGTCGAACTTCTCATTGATCATCTTCATGACATCTGCTTTGGACAGCATGCCATTTTTGTCGGCCATCTTCATGTAGGCTTCCTTGTTGAACTTTGTCAAAGGGTAGCCGTCTGTCTGCGCCTGAACTGCGAAGGGTGCAGCCAGAACGATGGACGTACAAAGCATAGCGAGTCTGCGATTAAATTTACTCATAGTTAACTTTCGTTTGGAGATAAAAATCACCGATCTGCAACCCATCGCCTGGACCGGTAACGCCTGAACAGTGCCTTACGCACCGCTCATGTATTAGTCGAAACCAGAGGAGCGTTCTTACGCGATTAAAAAAATATTGAACAATCAAACGCTACCAATTTGAAAGTGTCTTTGTCAGAATTTAACTCGCCAGAAAAATGGTTAAGCAAACTGGAACATCGTCCTGTGTGATCATCATTCAGAGCTGATCGTCCGACACAAATCGCCCCAGCAACCACAGCTTGAGTTGCGTGCCCAGTGTCAGGTCGGGTTCGCTGGTTTGAGTTTGCTGTTTCCCGCTCGCGTCAATCTCTGTCCATTCCAGTCCCCGCCCCGATGCGGCCAGTCGCACCTGCCATGCACTGTTGATGCGGTCCAAGTCAATCACCTGCAATAGCTCAAGCGCTAACGGCTTGCTGTCAATGATGGAGCCAAGTTCTGTATTGATGGTGGCCGAGCGCGGGTCGAAATTCATGGATCCAATGAACACCGTTTGCTGATCAATCACCAACAGCTTGGAATGAAGTCGTCCCAGACTTTCGCCAAAATGAAACATCTTCTGATTGCGTTTGACGCGGCTATTGCTGACCTCATAGAGTTCGATGCCCATGCGTAGCATTTCCTCGCGGTAGCGGCTATAGCCAATATGCACCAGAGGTTCGTCAGTAGCGCCCAAAGAATTTGTCAAAACGGTGACCTTCACGCCGCGCTCGCGCAACTGCCGCAACAATGCCAAGCCCTTGGCACCAGGAACGAAGTAGGGTGAACTGATCACGACTTCGCTGTGTGCTTTCATCATGGGTTCAATGATGTTGTATGCCGCACTGGTCTCAAGCCAGTCACCACCAACTTCTCCTTCAAAAGGTTTGTCAGGGTAGTCGGCAAATGTATAAGCTTCGCCCCATAGCAAATGCAGACGTCCGTCGCGCAGTTCATCGCCCAGCGGGCCATAACCAAGAATATCTTTTGCAGGCATCGACATCAGGTTTTTTGTCTGCTCGGGGTCGGTGGTTTGCTCAAAATAGGCTTTCGCTTGGTCTGTTGTTCGCGATGAGCGGGCAATATCCTGAAGTGGGTAGACCGGACCACTGTTCCAGTAACGATCAAACAGCGCGGCTAGCGGATCCACCAGTTTGCCTACCGTGAATGCATCCAGATCAATGAAGTTGTCTGTCCCGTTGCGAAGAAAATACGGATTGGCAATGTTGCGCCCCCCAATAACGGCTGTCACGCCATCAGCAATAAACAGCTTGTTGTGCATGCGGTGGTTAAGACGCCTCCAGTCTCCCGCGGCCGCTATAAATCGGCCTGCAGGTCCGCTGTCCCTGGCGCAGCAAAAGGGATTGAACAGCCTCACCTCAATATTGGGGTGAGCCTTGAAGCTTAAAAATAATTCATCGAGACCACCGGTATAGAGGTCATCGATCAGCAGGCGCACCCGCACCCCACGCAGCCCTGCATCGCGTAACGCGCGTAGCAGCATACGGCCAGTCTCGTCTCCCTCAAAATGGTAATACTACAGATCAAGTGACACAGTTGCCAGCTGGGCCAACTGCAAGCGTGCGTCATACGAAAAAGGCCCGAGTGGCAACAGCCTGAAGCCGGAGTGCTGATGCTCTGGCGTGCTTGCTGCAACAATACGACCCAGGGGCGTGCGGGCATTGCCAGGGATGACAAATGATTCGATGGCCTTGCGATCGACCTTGGGCAACGAAGTCGCGCACCCGGTCAAAGCCACAGCGGCAATCACCGTCAGCAGTTGAAAAAAACGGTACCCAAGATAAGTTTGTTCGGCCATGCCCATCCCTTGGTGAAGCGATTGGCAAAGAATTGGCTATCGCGTGCGAATAGACACAACATATATGTGATCTGCAGCGATGCCCATCAGGGACAAAGCATGCGATACCGAAATAATGCTGTTCGGCTTTGTCAATTGGAGAGCCATCTTTGCCATAAATGCCTTTCCAATTGCAAGCCCCAGTCCAAGGCGCAAGGGAGTTACCCCCGCGCCCTGAGGTGAGCACGCCGCATTACAGAGCGCTGGGCATCACGTTGTGTGCAGCCATCACCGCTTCAATGCGGATTTGATCGCGCGACACGGTAGAGCCGGCCTGAATGACAGGAGCAAAAGCGCCTTCGTTGCTAATGGACAGCGCGCCGGCCTTGCGAGCGTTCAGGAAGTCGGCCTGAACTTCAGCTCGGGTCACCAGGCTGGTGCTTGGGTTAAAGCTGATGGCAGCTGCGGCTTCACCATTTTGTTGTGTGGCGGCAAAAGTATTGACAGAGCCCAAAGCAGCAAAAGCCAGGACAGCGGTAGCGATGAGAGTTGATTTCATGATGAGTTTCCTAAAAGTACAAAGTTAAAAAGCAGGTTGAAAAGTTGATCCTTTCTACACTGCGGCGATGTTTTCATCACCTGATGGTTAGTCATCGCAGCCATGCTTTTCTTACGATGCATTAAAAAAAATTTCAATGTCCACCAATATGCAGCACCGTCGCTACATAGTCAAAAAACAGGCAATACAGTGCAATCGGCAGAGGTAGCCCCAGCAAGGTACCTATCAGGTAACTTTTAAATCGGATGCCGGACATGGCCAGTGCATAGTTCAGGGCGGGTGCGGTTTGTAGCAGCAACCTGAGCAAGAAAGTGCTCAATACGGGACGCTTGTCCAGGTTGTTCAAAACGCGCACCGTGTAGGGGTAGTTGATTTGCCGCAAGGCATCACCGCCCACAGAGCGGATGACCCAGAACGTGAACATGCAGGACACGACGGCCGCCAGATAAGTGGCCAGGCCGCCCCAGAATCTGTCCAGGCTCAGCACCGCTGCAGCCAGAAAAATCCAGCCTGGGATTTGAATGAGGTTGCCGAGTGCAAAAAGAACAATAAATATCAGCAGCCCTGTGAAGGCATTGTTGATGAACTGCTGGTGCAAAAAAGAAAGATTGAAATTGTCTCGCAGTCCGCTGAATTGAAAAACAGCCAACAGCAATGCCAGAAAAGCGATCACAAGGAGAAGTCTTTTGTAGCTGCGCATCGCCACGAATGTAGACGCTAAAAATGACATCACCATAAATCTCAAAAGATTTGTAAGATTTTTTGGTGCCGGCCGACTGACAGCTATGTTCAATACGATTGCGCCAACCATGAGCTTGCAGAGTCGTCAGCCCCCTGTTGGCGGCTTGAAAAGAGTCAACGCTTGGATGTTGCGCACCAAAAGCGTGCTGACTCCCCAAGTCAGCGGATTCCGCTTCTTGCGTTACCTGATGGACTCCTCGCTCGGCGCAGCGCTGGGCGGCGGCGTGTATGGTGCATGGGCTGTTTGGGCCAACTGGGCACAAGGCGCGGATACCGCGTTGGGGATAGGCGCTGCGCACTGGCTTACCAGCGCTTTGCTGACATTTTTCGGCACCATGGCCATGCGTCGGTTTTACGGCATTGGCCGGGGGCTGTCAGGAAGCCTGTACGCCTTTGGCGGGGGGTTGACGCTGACCTACCTGAGTCTGTTCGCTGTTCATGGATTGCTCGGGACGCAGCAGTTGCTGCTGACCCTCGCCCCCGGCATCGTCCCCAATATCCTGTTTTGTTCAAGCTATGCGCTGCTGCTCAAACGCACCCAGACCGAGGCGACCCCATGACCACCAACCAGACCCCTATGCTTGGCACAGCGGCGCAGTTGTGTGATTACACCAGCGCCATCCTGGCTCAGATGACCGGCGTGATTGAGCCCTACGTGGGCATCAAGTCGGCTGACTACGCCGCTCATGTAGGTGCGCACATGAGGCACATCATTGAACACTACGACACGCTGGTTATGGCTGTCGCCATGTCGCACACAGCAGGTACGCCGATTTGCGTCGCCGACTACGATGCCCGCGAACGCAATCTTGAGGTCGAGACGAACCCGCTGGAGGCTATCAGGCGCATACGTGTTGTGGCAGACGCCTTTGGTGCCAGCTCTGGCATGACGTCGCCGGCCATGGAGCAGGGTGTCCAGGTGCACGTGCGCGGCGGACTGAACGGCGAGCTCGACTTTTGCACGCTGTCCAGTGTGGCGCGGGAACTCATGTTTTTAAACAGCCATGCAACCCATCACTTTGCTATTTTGCAGGGCTATGCACGGGAGCGTGGCCAGACGCTGGGTGCTGGTTTTGGCAAAGCGCCTGCGACGGTGGCTTACGAGCAGCAGTTGAACAAGCAGCAGGTGGCGGCATGAGCGCTACAACCAGCGATTTGCAGCCGGCGGTTTTGCCGTGGCAGGAGCCGGCGGCGTCTGGAGAAACAGCCCTCACGGGCACGCATCGGCTGCGGATTTCGTGGGCGCGCGCCTGGCGTTGGGAGTTCTGGCCATCATGGCTGTACTACGCTCCTATCGTATTGTGGATTGTGTGGCTTGGCCTGAAGCACCGCCGGCCCATGGCTTTCACGGCGGCAAACCCTGGACTGGATGCAGGCGGCATGGTGGGAGAAAAAAAACACCAGGCCTTGCAGCCCCTGCAAGACAACGCCCCTGATCTGGTGGCCAACTTCGTGCTGGTCACGGCTGTCGATGCAGCCCAGCGCGTCGCCGAGGCTTCGACATTTGTCGACGTGCATGGCCTGCCGGTGGTGCTCAAGCCCGATGTTGGCCAGCGTGGACGCGGCGTTTTTGTTGCCCGAACGGCAGAGCACATCCGTCAATACCTGTCTCGCTTTGCCGGCGCTGTGATTGTGCAAAAACATATCGAGGGCGAAGAATTCGGCATTTTTGTGGCCCGTATGCCGGGTCAGTCAACGCCGCAAATCCTGTCCATTGTTCACAAGACATTTCCCCGCGTGACAGGCGACGGTGTGCAAACACTGCAGCAGCTGATCTTGGGTGATGAGCGGGCCAGCCTTATTTCGGCTTTGCTGTTCAGGCGATGGGCGGCTGAATTGAGTCGCGCGCCGCGCAGCGGCGAAGTCGTCAAGCTGGTGGAGATCGGCGCGCATTGCCGGGGCAGCCTGTTTCTGGATGCACGCGAGCACGCTACCCCTGAACTGGGAGCTACCTTGAGTCGCCTGCTTGACGCCGTACCGGGTTATGCGTTTGGCCGCATGGATATCCGGGTGCCCAGCACGCATGATTTGCGTCAAGGTTGCGGCATCAAGGTGCTGGAACTGAACGGCGTATCTGCCGAGAGTGCTCACATATACCACCCCGGTACGCCGCTGCTTGAAGGTTACAGGGCCATGTTCCGGCAGTGGTCTGTGGCCTTCGACATTGGCAGTGCCTATGCCCGCACGGGTGTGGCAACCACTTCGGCTGCGCAGTTGCTGCGCCAGTTCGCGCAGGACTTGCGACGCAGCGAAGCCTGGTTTTGACTTTTGACGACCAGCACCTTTTACAACCCAACCTTGACAGGAGTCTCATCATGCAAGTCACCCATTTTTTACGCCGCCTTGCGTTGCTCGCGATGGTCGCATTAAGCTTTCATGCTTTGGCGGCCAAGCCGGTCAATACGCTGAAAAATTCGTTTTTTTCAAGCCAGACGGACACCGCCATCAACGGCTATGACAGTGTGGCCTACTTCACCAAAAACGCAGCGGTCAAAGGCCTGGACGCGCACACCTATGAGTGGAAAGGCGCCAAATGGAAATTCTCCAGCGATGCCAACCTTGAACTCTTCAAAGGCAATCCTGAAAAGTATGCGCCACAGTACGGCGGCTATTGCGCCTACGGCGTGGCCACCGACAGTCTGGTCAAGGTGGACCCTGACCAGTTCACGGTGCATGAGGGCAAGCTGTACCTGAACTACGATGCATCTGTGCAAAAGGACTGGCTCAAGGACAAGGCGGGCTATATCCGCCAGGCAGACATGAAATTTCAGTCGCTGTTGGCCAAATAATCCATCAACCCAGGAAAGCACACCATGAACTTCCTCAAAAAGCACGGCCATTGGATTCTGACCCTGTTCGTTGCGTTCGTCTTTATTCAGTCCCTGTTTTTCAAATTTACAGGTTCGCCAGAGACGGTTTATATATTTGAAGGAAAGCTCGACCCCTGGGCGGCAAGCCTGGGCTTCAAAGGCGTGTTTGCGCCCGGCGGCATCTTCTCGGCAAAGGTGGTGGGGTCTGCTGAACTGGTGGCCTCTATTCTTGTGTTGATGGGCGCCTTGATGACCCGGCAGCGGCTGGTTCAGGTGGCGGGCGCGGCGCTGGGTCTGGCGGTCATCAGCGGCGCTATCTTTTTTCATCTCTTCACACCACTGGGCATTGCAGTCGTCAACACCGATGGCAGCAGCGATGGCGGTGAGCTGTTCATGCTGGCATGCGGCGTCTGGGTGTCGTGTGTCCTGCTCTTGTGGATCAGGCGCGACGTGTGGCTGGCGCTCATCAAAAAGCTGTTGGCAAGATGACATGGGCGGTGGGCGCCACCGGGCGGCGCATCATGATGCGAAGCGCTTGCATGGCTGCCTTGGGTGGCCTTGTTGCGTGTGGTAACCCTCCTTATCCCAGAGGCTCGATAGACCAGCTGTTTGCGGGAAGCACAGCCCCCACCATTGACCAGCAAGTCGTGCAGGGTCATGTCATCAGTACAGCCCGCGTGCAGGCAGCGCCGGCATTGTTAGCCGCGGGCAGCGGCACCATGCTGCTGTTTGTTCACGGCTCGCCAGGCGACTGGAAGGCCTGGTCTTACTATCTCAAGACACCTGAGCTGGCTGGCTTTGCAAGCCGTGTAGCCGTTGATCGTCCCGGCTTTGGCGCTTCAAACGCCGGACGCGTGGTGACTGACCTGCGCCAGCAAGCTGCTTTGTTGGCAGCGTTAATTCCTGCCGGCCAAAAGGCACTTGTTGTTGGCCATTCCCTGGGCGGGCCGCTGGCCGCATGGATGGCCATTGACGCTCCGGGAAAAGTTTGCGGCGCCATCTCGATTGCCGGGTCTTTGTCGTCTCGCCTGGAGGAGCCACGCTGGTACAACTTGTTGGCCGACTCGGCGCTGCTGCAATGGGCGGTGCCCCAGGAAATGAAATGGTCTAATCAGGAGATGATGCCGCTGTCGGGCGAGTTGCGCAAACTGGAAGCCGCCATGAGCCAGTTGCGCACCCCTGTACTGTTGATCCAGGGCGGCAAGGACAGCCTGGTGGACCCATTGACAGCTGATGATGTTGAAAAGCTTGCACCCACATCCTGGCTGAAGGTCTTGCGCCTGCCAGCCGAGTCCCATTTTGTGCTGTGGGAAAAGCCGCAAATCATTGTTGACGCCATCAAGAACATGCCATGTGCCTCATCACCCTGAACTGGCAACCGCTAGCTGATACGCGTTTGGTCATCGCCGCCAATCGCGATGAGTACTATGCCCGCCCGGCGCGGCGCCTGCATCATTGGCCCGAACACCCCATTCTTGCGGGCAAAGATGCACTGGCTGGCGGGACCTGGCTCGGTCTTGCCCACACCGCTGGCACTGGGCAGGCGCGGTTTGCCGCCTTGACCAACTACCGGGACCCAGCGCATCACAACCCGAGTGCACCTTCACGCGGGCACATCACCACTTCCTTTTTGAAAGGATCAATGAGCGCTCGCGCTTACCTTGACGTGCTGTCAACCATGGTGCAGGGCTACAACCCCTTCAATCTCATTTTGTTTGATGGTCTGGAATTGATGGGCTTTGAAAGCCGCCATTCACGCGCATTCGTGCTGCCACCTGGTATCAGCTCGGTATCGAATGCAGACTTCAACACGCCGTGGCCCAAGCTCGCACGGCTGCAGCAAGACTTTAAACAAACTCTGCAACGGCAACCCGACAGTGCGCAGCTTGAAAAAGACCTCTTCAAGCTGCTGGCGCATGACCTGGTGGCACCCGATGCGGATCTGCCCCAAACAGGACTTGCGCTGCCAAGAGAGCGCGCCCTGTCCGCGGCTTTTATTCGCACGCCTGACTACGGCACCCGGGTATCCAGCGTGGTCACCATCGGTACCAGCCAGGCTACTTTCACCGAACGAAGCTTTGACGCCGACGGCTTGATGGGCGAAGTCACAGAGCATGTGTCATGGAGCACGTCATGACTGCGCCAGTGACTTTGCTGGCTTGCGGCACCGGGCAACAGCCCATCATTCAGGCTTTACCCAAACACGCGCTGGAAAGCGACGTGCGCGCGCTCGACGCATCGCAACGCCTGATGACACTTGGCGACTACGCCGTTTTTGCTGCGCCCGCGCACAAGCTGCCTGCTGTGCTGCGCGAGATTGGCCGGTTGCGGGAAATCGCCTTTCGCGGCGTGGGTGAGGGCTCCGGCAGGGCGCTTGACCTCGACCATCACGACGCGCACTACCAGCATCTTTTTGTCTGGAGCCATAGCCAGCGGGAGGTGCTGGGTGCTTATCGCATTGCGTTTACCCGGGAGCTGATTGAACAGCAGGGCGTCACCGCGCTGTACACCCACAGCCTGTTCGAGTTTGACACCGCGCTGTTTGACCGCCTGGGCCCCTGCATGGAAATGGGGCGCTCATTTGTGCACCCACAGTGGCAGGGCAACACGCGGGTCTTGCGCCTGCTGTGGGCGGGCATATCGCTGTTGCTGGACCGCCATCCAGACATTCGCCACCTGTTTGGCCCGGTCAGTATCAGCCCCCAGTTCAGCGACATCGGCCGGTTTCTCATCATGACGGCGCTTCAGTTGCATCACATGGATGCCGACCTGAAACCGCTGGTGCGACCGCGCAAGGCCTGGCACCGCTTGAACCCACGGTCGGAGCAGCGGCTGACTGACATCAGCGCCGGTTTGTCAGATGCGGGCCGCCTGTCCAGATTTCTTCAGCGACTGGAACGGGGGCTCAAGCTGCCCATGTTGATCAAGCACTACATCGACCTGAAAGGCCGATTCGCGGGCTTCAGTGTGGACGACTCGTTCAACGGCACCCTGGACGGTCTTGTGTTTGTGCGCGTGCAGGACATCAGCCCCAAAATGCGCGCCCGACTGACCGGCACCAAAACCTGACCCCTGGCGCACTGCCGCCTCCTGCGACCGCCGGGGCAGCAGGCTCGGACGTCGGTCAATGCCCCCTTCGACCACTCAACTATTGATTGACAGCCAAAGTCACTGGCCAAATAATAAATCATTAGAGAATCACTGTTTTATTAATGAATCAATAATCCAATTTGAAGGTGCATTTATGAGCGATTCCAGCCCTGCGACCCCCGCCGAAGGCCTTCCCTGGCATGACGCTGCCGCGCGTGATCAGCTTGACCCAGACTTTCCGGTCGGCGTGGACATCGAGGGGCACAAGCTGGGGCTGTTTTTGCTGAATGACGAGGTGCATGCTCTTGAGGATGTTTGCCCACATGCCTATGCCCTGCTGTCGCAAGGCTTTCAGGAGGACGGCGTGATTGAATGCCCGCTGCATGCAGCACGTTTTGACATTGCCACCGGCAAATGCCTGGTCGACGTGGGCCAGCGCGATTTACAGCGATTCCCGGTCCGGGTAGCCGACGGCCGGGTGCTGGTGCAGATTCCGATCGTGACAGCAGACACATGACCGCCGTCCATAGCGACATATCGCTTGCAGGCCGCAAGGTACTGGTGACAGGTGGCGCGCGCGGCTTGGGCGAAGCGTTTGCACGTGCCCTGCTGGGTGCAGGCGCGCAAGTGGTCATCAGCGATGTGCTGCATGAGAGGGGTCTGGCTCTGGCTCAACAACTGGGGTCCCAAGCGCATTACGTCCCGATGGATTTAAGTGACCCCGCGGCCATTAAAGCGGGTGTCGATGCCGCCGCTGTGCACATGGGTGGCCTGGACGGTCTCGTCAATAACGGCGCGATCACCAATTCCGGCGGCAAAGTCATGGCCGACATTGCCACCGACATGTGGGACCGCGTGATGAGCGTCAACGTGCGCGGCACCTGGCTGGCCACGGTCGCGGCCCAGCCGCATCTGGCTTCTAGCGGCAATGGGCGCGTGGTCAATCTGGCATCCGACACCGCGCTGTGGGGCGCGCCCAACCTGATGGCCTATGTGGCCAGCAAAGGCGCCGTGATGGCCATGACACGTTCGATGGCGCGAGAGCTGGGACCGCAGGGCATCACCGTTAACGCGATTGCACCAGGTCTGACGCTGGTGGAGGCCACCGAATACGTCCCCCAGGCGCGCCACGACCACTACCGCAATGGCCGCGCCATAGAACGTGCCCAAGTACCCGGAGACGTGACCACCGCCGTGCTGTTTTTGCTGTCGCGCGGCAGCGGTTTTATCACCGGACAAGTACTGCCAGTCAATGGCGGATTTGTCATGCCCTGAAGGAGAACCATGCAAGCAGCCAACCAACCTGTCTTCAACGAACGCGGCCTGATGGACGCCAACATCCCGCCTGAAGCTGACATTCAACGCGGCATGATGCCCGCCGCCGGGCAAAGCCTGGCAGAGTGGCTGGACAGCCGCGTGGCGCGCTATGCCACCCGCCAATACGACTGGGACGCCCTGAAATTTCAGGCCGACTATGACCCCACCTACCGCCGCGCACAAATGCGCTACGTGGGTACCGGCGGCACCGGTGTGGCCACCGACATGAACACGGTGCCATCGGGGCACTTCACGTTTTCGACCATGGTGATTCCGGCCGGAAATGTCGGGCCGTCACACATCCACTACGACGTGGAAGAAGTGTTTTTTGTGATGCGCGGAAAAATGAAAATAGTCTGCGAAAAGGACGGCGAACGCTGGGAAGCAGTACTGAATGAACGCGACTTGATATCAGTGCCGCCCGGTGTTTACCGGGAAGAGACCAACATTGGTGATGAGGACGCATTGATGTGCGTGATGCTGGGCACCCCCAAGCCCATCACGCCGACCTACCCGCCTGACAGCCCGCTGGCCAAGATCAAACGGGACATGCTGGCTGCAGCCGGAAAATAAACGCTATCAAATCAGGAGCTGCCAGCGCACGTATTCATTCGTTAAAACCTCGATTTCACGCTCTAAAGTGGCATGAAAACAGTCCGATATCGAAACACCGACCAAAAATGTCCCTGACCACCGCACCAAGTTTGCTGATTGACCGTTTGCAGCATTTCGCGCCGCACGTCGCGGCTGTGCCCGGGGGGCAAGTTGCGTACCGGCGCTCTGGAGCGCAGCATGTCAGCCATGTGTTGCTGCACGGCATTGGCTCGGCATCGGGCAGCTGGCTGATGCAGCTCGAGGCGGCGCAAGGCAAAGCCAGCGGCCTGCTGGCCTGGGATGCACCAGGTTACGCCGGCAGCAGCCCGGTTGTGCCCAGCCGGCCTGATGCAGGTGACTACGCCGACAAACTATGGGACTGGCTGGACGCATTGGGCATCAGCCACCCCATCACGCTGGTCGGTCATTCGCTGGGCGCGCTGATGGCCGCACGCGCCGCTGTGCAGCGCCCCGCCCGGGTGGCTCGGCTGGTGCTGCTGGCGCCCGCCCAAGGCTACGCGCGAGCCAGCGCCGAAGAGCGCGATAAAAAGCTCAATGACCGACTGAACCAGTTGACAGAGCTCGGCCCCGAGGGCTTGGGCCAGCAGCGCGGCGCAGGTATGGTGTCGCCCGCTGCGCCGCTTGAGATGAAGGCGTACGTCCAGCGCATGATGTCTCAAATTCATGTGAGCGGTTACACGCAAGCCGCGCATCTGCTGGCAGGGGGCGACTTGCTGACGGACATTGAAGAGGTGAAGTGCCCCATTAGTGTTGCCAGCGGCCAGCTCGACAACGCTACTCCCATGCCAGCTTGCCGGGCGGTGGCTTTGGCGGCCAACACCGCCTGGGTTGACCTGGGCCCCGTCGGCCACACCTGCGCGCTGGAGGCCTCTGGCCAGGTCAACGAACTCCTGACATTAACCCACTGAAACAATCCACACCATGAACGACACCCCGACAGACGATCGCTACCTCGTCCCAGCCCTTCAGCGCGGGCTGGAGCTGCTCGGCAAGTTCAGCCGCCACACGCCACAGCTCAGCGGCGCAGAGTTGTCGCGCCAGTTGGGGCTGCCGCGTGCGTCAGTTTTTCGCATGCTGCACACGCTTGAAAAATCAGGGTTTGTAGAGCGCGTGGGCGAGGGCACGCAGTACAAGCTCAGCCTGGGCGTGTTGCGGCTGGGCTTTGAATACCTGGCCTCGATGGAGCTGACCGAGCACGGCCGTCCCATCATTGAAGCGCTGCGCGACGCGTCTGGCTATTCCGCCCACATCGTGGTGCGTGACCAGCGCGAGGTCGTGTTTGTGGCCAAAGCCACGGGCAAAAGCACGCAGTTTCATGCGATTCAGGTCGGAGCGCGGCTGCCTGCGCACGCCACCGTGCTGGGTCGCCAGTTGCTGTGCTGCATGACGATGGCCGAACTAAGCGCCCTCTACCCCGAAGAGACCTTGCAAAGCTACACGCCAAAAACGCCCAAAACCGTGGCCGAGCTCAAGGCTCAACTGGACATCGACAGACGCAATGGCTACGGCATCAGCCAGGGTGGTTTTGAAACCGGTATTTGCACGATCGCCTCGCCCGTGATGAACGACCGGCTGGAAGTGATTGCCGCCGTCAGCATCACCGTGCCTGCCCAGATGCTGGACACCAGGCTCACGAACGCCCTGGTGCCGCTGGTGCAAGACGCTGCCAAGGCCTTGACCGACCGCCTGAGTCACATGCCGCAGCCGGGCCACATGCTGCACGCCTTGCCCAAAATCCAACACAAGATTGCCGCCTGACATGACCGACACAGCCAAAATCACTGTCGGCGAACTGGTGGCACGCTTTTTAGAGCTTTGCGGCACCCGAGCCGCTTTCGGCGTGATCTCGATTCACAACATGCCGATTCTTGATGCCTTCAACACAAGGCAAAAAATACGCTTTGTCTCGGCACGCGGCGAGGCGGGTGCCTGCAACATGGCCGATGCCTATGCCCGCGTCACGGGCAACCTGGGTGTGTGTGTC
Organism: Polaromonas sp.; assembly: GCA_031410335.1. Lineage (GTDB taxonomy): Bacteria > Pseudomonadota > Gammaproteobacteria > Burkholderiales > Burkholderiaceae_C > Polaromonas. The sequence continues at coordinate 56,862 of JANNYZ010000018.1, forward strand.
ACCAGCACCGGTACCGGCGCTGGCAATGCGGCGGGTGCCTTGATTGAGGCGCTCACCGCAGGCACGCCCATGATGCATCTGACGGGGCAAATCGAGTCTGCCTACCTGGACCGCGATCTGGGTTACATCCATGAAGCACCTCAACAGCTGGCCATGCTGCAATCGGTGGGCAAGGCCGCTTTTCGCATTCGCAACACCGACACCGCTTTGGCCACGCTGCGCGAAGCGCATCGCTTGGCGTTCACCGCCCCTTGCGGGCCCGTTAGCATTGAGATACCGATTGACATTCAAGCCAGCCTGATGGACTTGCCGGCTGACCTGACACCGCTGGCACTGCGGGCTGTGCAACCTGATGCGCTGGAGATTGAAGCCTTGGCCAAGCGACTGAAGACGGCCAAGCGCCCGCTGTTGTGGCTGGGCGGTGGTGCTCGCGGCGCGCGTGCTGCCGCTGAACGATTTGTAAAAATGGGCTGGGGTGTGGTCACGTCAGTCCAGGGGCGCGGCATTATTTCTGAAGACAGCCCGGCCAGCCTGGGCTCGTACAACCTGCAAAAACCTGCGGAAGATCTGTACCAAAGTTGCGACGCCATGCTGGCCGTGGGCACGCGTCTGCGCAGCAACGAGACGCTGCGCTACAAGCTCAAGCTGCCCAAGGCGCTTTACCGAATTGATGCGAATGCGCTGGCGCATAACCGTGGCTACACCAGTGACTATTTTGTGCAGGGCGATGCGGCGGCTACGCTGGATGCGCTGGCTGACGTGCTTGAAGGGCAGATGCAGGTTGACAAGGCTTTGCAGGCCGACGTGCAAGCGGCACGTACCAAAGCCGCCGCCCATGTTGACGACACGCTGGGCGCCTACCTGAGGCTGAAAAACGCGGTTGAAAAGCAAGTCGGGCCAGACATCTGGTGGGTGCGCGACATCACGCTGTCGAACAGCATGTGGGGTAACCGCGCACCGATGCTGAACCACCCGCGCGCCGGGGTGCACGCGCTGGGCGGCGGCATTGGTCAGGGTTTGGCCATGGCGATTGGCACGTCGATTGCCGATGCCGAACACGGTCTCAAACGCAAGACGGTGGCGCTCGCTGGTGACGGCGGCTTCATGCTGAATGTGGGCGAGCTGGCCTGCGCCGTGCAGGAGCGCGCCAACTTTGTGCTACTGCTGATGAACGACTCCAGGTACGGTGTCATCAAGAATATTCAGGACGATATTTACGGCAGTCGCCATTGCTATGTCGAACTGCACACGCCAGACTTTGCGGCGTTTTGTGCCAGCTTATCTGTCACGCATTTCAAGCTGAGCCAACCTGCGCAAACCGCAGACGTGCTGGCCAAAGCTTTTGCCGCCAGCGGCCCGGTGGTGGTCGAAGTGGATATGCAAAGCTGGGGGCCGTTTGCGGCCAAGTTTGCAGGTCCCATATTGAAGAAAGATTGATGTGCTGAACGTAGTGCTCATTGGTTATGGCGCGATTGGCCAGGCGATTTGCCGCAGGTTGCAAGGTAACGGCATGGTCGCCATCAGTCATGTGGTGGTGCGTGAGCAGCGCGTGGCTGAGGTACAGGCCGCATTGCTTGCAGCGGGCAGCAGCACGCAGGCTGTAGCCGCTGTACCGAAGGGTGCCAAGCTGGTGCTCGAATGCGCAGGCCACGAAGCACTGACGGCCCATGTTTTGGGCGCCCTCAAAGCAGGTTGCGAATGCGCGGTGATGTCGGTCGGCGCCTTGTCTGAGCGCGGCCTGCCCGAGCGGCTGGCCGAGGCAGCGCAAACCAGCGGCGCGCAGGTGCATTTGCTGTCAGGCGCGATTGGCGGCATTGATGCGCTGGCGGCCGCTCGGCAGGCGGGGCTGAGTGCTGTGACCTACACCGGACGCAAGCCTCCCAATGGCTGGAAAGGCTCTGCCGCTGAAAGCGTGGTCGATCTGGCAGCACTCACCGACGCCAAAGTTATTTTTGAAGGCAGCGCGCGCGAGGCGGCGCAAACTTACCCCAAAAACGCCAACGTGGCCGCTACCGTGTCATTGGCCGGGCTGGGGCTGGATGCAACGCGTGTGCGGCTCATTGCCGACCCGGCTGTGACGGAGAACATTCACGAAATTCAGGCGCGCGGCGAGTTTGGCGAGATGCATGTGACGATGCGCGGCAAGCCCCTGACCGAGAACCCCAAAACATCGGCACTCACCGTGCTGTCAGCACTGCGTTTTTTGCAGAACCGCGCCAGCGGGCTCACTATTTAGGTTGATATGACCACACCCCATTTGCAAACTGCGCATCTGCAAACCTTTTTAGCAGGCCAGTGGCGCGATGCCTCAGGCCCGGTTTACGCCACCGACTACCCGCATGACGGCAGTCAGGTTGCCACCTTGAATGCCGCCACAGCGCAGGACGTAGACGAGGCCGTGCAGTTTGCCGAACGCGCGCGCCAGCAACCCGCGTGGGCTAACCTGAAGCCACACGAGCGGGCCACACTCCTGCACAAAATCGCCGGAGGCATCAGGGGTCGCGGTGAAGAGCTGGCCCAGTTGCAGCGGTTGGACAACGGCAAACCGATCAAGGAAACGCGCGCCCTGGTGGCCAGTGCCGCAGGCACGTTCCAGTTCTTTGCCGCCGCGTGCGAAACACTGGAAGACACGATCACACCGCAGCGCGGCGACAGCATCACCATGAGCGTGCACGAGCCGCTGGGTGTGGTGGGCGCCATCACGCCGTGGAACTCACCGATTGCCAGCGAAGCACAAAAGCTGGCTCCGGCCCTGGCGGCAGGCTGCGCCGTGGTGTTCAAACCGGCTGAAATCACGCCGCGCATGGCCATTGAGCTGGCTCGTATCGCGCAGGCTGCGGGCGTGCCCGACGGCATCATCAGCGTGCTACCGGGCAAGGGCTCCATCGTCGGTGAGGCGCTGGTGCGGCACCCTCTCATCAAACGCCTGGCGTTTACCGGCGGCACCAATGTTGGTATGGGCATTGCCCGCATCGGGGCAGACAAGCTCATGCCCACCTCGCTGGAGTTAGGCGGCAAGTCGCCGACCATTGTTTGCAAAGACGCAGACCTGGACCACGCGGTGGCGGGCGTGCTGTACGGCATTTTCAGCTCGTCGGGCGAGTCGTGCATTGCAGGCTCACGCGCCTTTGTGCATGCCAGTTTGTATGACGAGTTCAAGGCACGCTTGCTGGCCGGGGTGAAAAACCTGCGTGTGGGCGACCCACTAAGTGAGGCCACCCACATGGGCCCGCTGGTCAGCCAAAGCCACCGCGCTTCGGTTGAAAAATATGTGCAACTGGGCATTGACGAAGGGGCCAAGGTTTTGTTTGGCGGCGCGCGACCTCATGGCCCGCTGTTTGAGAAGGGCAGCTACTACCTGCCGACCATCATGGAAGGCCTGCCCAATACGGCCCGCATGTGCCAGGAAGAAATTTTCGGCCCCGTGCTGGCGCTGCTGCCGTGGCATGACGAGGCTGACCTGATTGCCCAGTGCAATGACAACGTGTACGGCCTGGCCGCAGGCATCTGGACGAAAGATTACAAAACCGTCTGGCGGCTGGGCCGCGCGCTGCAAACGGGCACGGTCTGGGTCAATACCTACAAAGTGTTTTCTACCAGCACACCGTTTGGCGGCGTGAAGATGAGCGGCACCGGCCGCGAAAAAGGCCGTCTGGGCATTCTGGAATACACCAGCCAGAAGAGTTATTACTGGGGCATGAATGAAGCCCCTATGCCCTGGAGCATGTCATGAAGCAAAACATGAACCAACAAACTGAAGGCATAGAAGGAATTGATGCCATCACCTATTCCACCGAGGCGTGGGACGAGTCTGCCAAATTCTTTGCCGACTGGGGGCTGAAGAAAGTAAGCCACTCAGACACGTTGCAAGAGTGGGAAACGCTCAATGGCGCACGCGTGAGTGTGCGGCGCACAGGCGATGCCACATTGCCGCCGCCGATCGAAGCCGGCCCCACATTGCGCGAGGTGGTGTGGGGTGTGCGCAGTGATGCCCAGCTGGATGCACTGGCAACAGCATTGGCAACCGTGCCCGGTTTTAAAGACCAGCGATCAACGCACGGTACGGTACAAGCACTGGACCCACACGGCCTGCAAATCGTGTTTCAGAAAAGCGCCAAGCGCAGCATTGACGTGAAAGGCGTGGCCACCAACACCTGGGACGATGTGCGCCGCATTGACAAGCCCTCACCCATTTACGACAGCGCCCAGCCGATTGAAATTGGTCATGTGGTGCTGTTCACCGACAAGCTCGACGCAGCCGAGGCGTTTTACGCCAGCTTGGGCTTTACGACATCAGACCGTTACCCCGGGCGCGGTATTTTCATGCGCTGCTCGGTCGATGGTGGGCACCACGATATTTTCTTGTTGCAACTGCCCGGCAAACCCAGTGGCCTGAACCATGTGGCCTTTACCGTGCGAGACATTCACGAGGTGTTTGGCGGCGGCCTGAACATGAGCCGCAAGGGCTGGAAAACCCAGCTCGGCCCGGGCAAGCACCCAATTTCATCGGCCTTCTTCTGGTACTTTGAAAACCCCTGCGGCGGGCTGATTGAGTACAACGCCGACGAAGACCACCTGACCGACAACTGGGCCGCGCGCGACTTTGAACCCAGCCCCACCGCGTTTGCTGAGTGGGCGATTGACGGCGGCATAGACGGCTTTACCCGCAGGCAGCCCAAGGTGGCGGCGTCGGGTGCATTTCTGAGTGAAAAACGCTGATTTTCTGGAGAGCAAGCATGAGTACCCTGAACACGATGAACGCCATCCCCATTCATGCGCTGCAAGAGCGCTACCTGGACCCGCACCAGGCACGCACCCGCCCGCCCACCACGTTTGAAGATCTGCTGGGCGACGCGATTGAGCGCGGCTTTGGCGCAGGCCACTGGGAGCTGGACGCGCTGCTGGCGCACCTGAACAAAAGTGGCCCCCTTGCGCCCAACAGCCAGCCCTGGACAGCCGAGTCTTTTCAGGCGGTGATGAAAACTTTAGGAGCGTGACATGACCATCAGTACTGACATCAATGTGCCGAAAGTTGTGACCCCACAAGATATCGACAAGCTGCTGGAGCGCGGCCTGTACGACCTGTGGTATCCGATATGCCCGTCTGATTTTGTCAAGGAGCGCCCCGTGTCGATGCGCCGCCTGGGCTACAAAATTGCGCTGTGGCGCGATGACGCTGGCACTATTCACGCACTTGAAGACCATTGCCCGCACCGGGGCGCGCCGCTGTCGATGGGCGTGAATCTGGGCGACCGCCTGGCCTGCCCGTACCACGGCATTGAGGTGCGTTGCGACGGCATGGTGACCAAGGTACCGGCCAGCCCCGGCTGTACGCTCGAAGGCTCACGCGCGGCACGCTCCTTTCATGTGCAGGACGCGAATGGTGCGATATGGTTGTACAACAGTCGCCACCATGTCGATGTACCGCCCAAGCTGGACTTGCCTGAAGAGCTGAGCAACCCGGAGTGGAGCAGCTTTCAGTGCTATGTGGAATGGCGCGGTGACTACCGCTATGTGGCCGACAACGTGATGGACCCGATGCACGGCAGCTTTGTGCACAAGCAGTCGCATTCGATGAGCGAAGGCGACATCAGCGCCAAGTTCAAGCTGCGCAAAACCGAGCGCGGCTTCATGTTTGAAAAAGACGGCCAGCGTGACGTGAACTTTGACTGGACTGAATGGGGCGACACCGGCACGCACTGGATGCGCCTGGCCATCCCTTACCCCAAAACCGGCGGCCCTGGCGGCAGCTTCACCATCATTGGCAGCTACACGCCGGTCAGCCCGCAACTGTCTATCGTCTTCTTCTGGCGTTGCCGCAAGGTCAGTGGCTGGCAGCGCGATGTGTGGCGCTTTTTGTACCGCAACCGTCTTGAGGCGCGCCACTGGGTGGTGCTGGAGCAAGACCGCGTGATGCTGGAAACCATGGAGCCGGATGCGAATCAGCGCGAGCATTTGTATGAGCACGACATTGGCCTGTCGCGCTTGCGCAAGGTGATGCAAAACCTGGCGCAGAAACAGTTGGCTGCAGGCTGATCAATGGATTTGTCATGGACTTGAAAATTGCCGGTAAAAAAGCCCTGATCTGCGGCGCCAGTGCGGGCCTGGGCTTTGCGTGTGCCGAAGCTTTGGCGCGCGAGGGTGTCGACGTGGTGATTGCTGCCAGAACGCAAGAAACACTTGTGCAAGCAGCTATTAAATTAGAAGCCATTGCAACAGCAAGTGTGGCCTATGTGGCCGCCGACGTGACCACTGATGAAGGCCGTGCGCGCATTTTCAGCCAGCACCCGAGCTTTGACATCGTCATCACCAACGCAGGCGGCCCGCCGCCCGGTGACTTCCGCGACTGGGACCGGGACGCCTGGCTGCGCGCGCTGGACGCCAACATGCTCAGTCCGATTGCCATCATCAAGCAGGTGGTCGACGGCATGATGCAGCGCGGCTTTGGCCGCATCATCAACATCACCTCAAGCGCCGTCAAATCACCCGTTGATGGCCTGGGCCTGAGCACCGGTGCTAGATGCGGCCTGACGGGTTTTGTCGCCGGACTGGCGCGCACCACAGTTGCCCAAGGCGTGACCATCAACAACATCTTGCCGGGTACGTTTGACACGGCACGGCTGGCAGGCAACTTTGCGGCAGCCGCCAAACGCGGTGGGCTGGACGCCGCCCAGGTGCGTGCAGACCGCATTGCCAAACACCCGGCCAAGCGGCTGGGCCAGCCTGAAGAATTCGGTGCGGCGTGTGCCTTTTTATGCAGCGCGCATGCGGGCTATATCAATGGGCAAAATCTGCTGCTGGATGGCGGGTCGTTTAATGGCGTTTTTTAGTCACCACATCACTTCCTCATCTGCGCCTTGAACTCCGCGCAGTAGTCTTTCTCGGGCAACGCAGGTGTTTGCCACACCGCATCAAAGGCCTCGGCTTTCTCATCAATCGCTGCATCGCCCGCGCGCAAGCGAACCGCCTTGACTTTCAGGTTCGCAGGCAAGTGCTGCGGCACGCCCAGCAAGCGATCTGTATGGCCGCTGCCCGACAACAGCACCACCACCTTGCCGGGTAGCGCGGCTTTGACCAGCGTGTTGGCCATGCTGATGTCTTTGGCAATCTGGATGCGCGTCATCGGCGTGATCTGGCTTTCAGGCAGCAGGTTGCAGTGGCCAATACGAATCAGCTGCTGCTGTGCCTTGAGCGCCGGGCCGGGCAACTGGCCGTCCAGTGCGCCGTCTTGCATCTTGGGGCGCATCTCCTCACGCGGCAAGTTGCCGCCCAGCACCGGCACGCCCGCCCGCACAGCTGTCATCACGGCGGGGCCATAGGCTTCCCACGGCCAGCCCTTGTCGTTCCACTTCAAGGCGCTTTTGGTTTGCTGCTCGGTCGAGCTGGGGTGCAGCCCGGCGGTGGTCACGCCCACGTCTGCCATTTCCAGCGCCACCGCAGCCAGCAATCCGCGCTCGGCCAGCAGGGCAATCACCTGGCTGTGAATCTGCTGGTGCTCTTTGGCGTCGTGCTGCTCACCTAGCAGCACAACGTCGGCTGGCAGCAGCGCGTCAAGCCGGCTGGTGGTGATGGCCAGCGCGCTTCCCGTCAGCTTGTTCAGAACGGGGGCTTCGGGTGGGCTGGCGCAGCCGCTTAAACAGCTCAACAAGGCCAGACTGCAAAATAATTTAAACATCAGGGGATACTAATACGAGTCCCTGAATGTTGTCTTGCCCGGCCGCCAATGCCTTTGAACTTTCTTCGCACCGCTTTTACCCTGCTCATGGCTTTGGCCGCTGCCGCGCTTTGCGTGCAGCTGCACACGCCTCTGCCGTGGATGATCGGCCCGCTGCTGGTGACGGCGGTTTTGTCAACCCTGGGTGCGCCCACTGACAGTTACACGCCGCTGCGCAATGCGGGGCAGTGGGTGATTGGCGCGGCGCTGGGGCTGTACTTCACGCCGCAAGTGGTGGCGCTCATACTTGGCTTGTGGTGGGCCATGGCGCTGAACCTCGTCTGGGCGCTGGGGCTGGGCGTGGCTTTTGGCGCCTGGCTGCACCGGGTGCATCATGGGCCTGGCGTTTTTCACATTGCCGGGCTGTCGCAAAGCACGACTTACTTTGCGTCACCTATCGGCGGCGCATCAGAAATGACGCTGATGGCCGAACGCCGCGGTGCGCAAACCGAGCTGGTGGCATCCGCCCACAGCCTGCGGGTGCTGATGGTCACGTTGATCATTCCCTTCGGCTTTCAGTTTGCCGGTCTGCACGGGCTGGACAGCGCGCTGCCCGGCCCGCGCGTTGTGCAGTGGCCCGGCCTGGCGGCGCTGGGGCTGCTGACGGGCATCGGCTGCTGGGTGATGGTCAGGCTCAAGCTCACCAACCCGTGGTTTTTGGGCGCCATGGCGGCCAGCTTGGCTTTGACGGCCAGCGGCCACACCTGGTCCGCCATCCCGACAGCCCTGACCAACGCTGCGCAACTGGTGATCGGCATCAGTTTGGGTGTGCGCTTTACCCGCAGCTTTGTGCACCTGGCGCCGCGCTGGCTGGCGTCGGTCGCGCTGGGCACGCTGGCCATGATTGTTCTGTGCGCAGGCTTTGCCTGGGCCATCGCGCATGCCACTCACCTGCACTGGGCCACGGTGCTGCTGGGCACCTCCCCCGGCGGCATTGCTGAAATGGCGATCACCGCCAAGGTGCTGCAACTCGGCGTGCCGCTGGTCACGGCATTCCACGTGACGCGGCTGGCCGCGGTGCTGCTGCTGGCAGAGCCCCTGTGGCGCTGGATGAATGCAACCAAGGCAAAAACCGCCTGAAAAGCTGTTTTTGAGCCGTTTTCAGGTGTGTTTTAGGCCTCCAGACCAATAAATACATGCGCAAGCAGCTACTAAATTAATAGCATAAGAATGCAGTGCAAGTACACTAGAGTCACTTATGCAAGCTTTCCTGATATCCACCGGCATCGTGGCCCTGGCCGAGATGGGCGACAAAACGCAGTTGCTGGCCCTCGTCCTGGCCGCGCGCTTCAAAAAGCCGTGGCCCATCGTGCTGGGTATTTTTGTGGCCACAGTACTCAACCACGCCATGGCCGGCGCGCTGGGCGCCTGGGTCACCACACAAATCAGCCCGCAAACCCTGCGTTACATCCTCGGCGCATCGTTCATCGCCATGGCGGTGTGGATGCTGGTGCCTGACAAGCTGGAGGACGACACTGACAGCAAAGGCCCCCGCTTTGGCGTGTTTGGCACCACGGTTGTGCTGTTCTTTCTGGCCGAGATGGGCGACAAAACCCAAATCGCCACCGTCATGCTGGCCGCGCGCTTTGACGCGTACATCGCCGTGGTGGCGGGCACAACGCTAGGCATGATGCTGGCCAACGCGCCAGTGGTGTGGCTGGGCGAACGCATGACGCGCCTGGTGCCTCTGCGCGTCGTGCACCTGGTCAGTGCGGTGATTTTCTTGGGATTGGGATTGTGGGCGCTATTAAGTTAGGAGCTGCTGGCGCACATATCTATTGGCTTGGGGGCTGATTTGATACCTGAAAACGGCCAAAAACCGCTCGCTGGATACCCTGTGACCGCGTAAAAGCAGGCGGCCAGCGCTTTTACGGGCTCAAAACGGCTGTTTTAGGGTGCCAAAAGTGGCTTTAGCCCAATGAATACATGCGCAATCCGCTATTAAAATAATAGCTGCTAGGCTCGCTTATAACCCCAGCATCAACTTCAGGTTCTGCACCGCCGCGCCCGACGCACCCTTGCCCAGGTTGTCGAGCCGGGCTACCAGCACGGCGTGGCGATAGGTTTCGTTGCCGAAGACGCGCAACTCCATCTTGTTGGTGCCGTTCAGGGCCAGCGCGTCCAGCTTGCCCGATTCAGGCGCGTCTTCCACTGTCACCCATTCGCTGCCTGCATAGTGCTTGGCCAGTGCGTCGTGCAACTGTGCAGCAGTGGGCTTGCCGGTCAGCAAGTCGAGGTGCAGCGGCAGTTGCACCAGCATGCCTTGTTCAAAATTGCTCACGGACGGGATGAACACCGGGCGGCGTGTCATGCCGGTGTATTTCATGATTTCTGGCAGGTGCTTGTGCGCCAGGCCCAGGCCGTACAGCTCGAACAGCGGCGCTTGTCCGGCTTGGTAAGCCTCAATCATTTGCCGCCCGCCGCCAGAGTAACCACTCACTGCAGGCAGGCTGAGTGCCAGGTCAGGCGTAATAAAACCAGCATCCACCAGTGGGCGAATCAGCGCAATCGCACCGGTGGCGTAGCAGCCGGGGTTGCCCACGCGGTCAGCGGCGGCTACCAGCGCGCGCTGGCCTTGGGTCAGTTCAGGAAAGCCGTAGACCCAGCCGGGTACGGTGCGGTGAGCAGTCGATGCGTCAATGATTTTTGGTTTTTTGCCGGGCAGGCTGTCGACCATGGCGACGGATTCGCGCGCGGCATCGTCGTGCAGGCACAAGATCACCATGTCAACCGTCGCCATCAGCGCGCGCTTGGCGGAAGCGTCTTTACGCAGCTCGGGCGCAATGCTGACCAGTTCGATGGCGGGCATGGCCTGCAAACGCCCCAGGATTTGCAGACCTGTGGTGCCCGCTTCTCCGTCGATAAAAATTTTAGGCATCTGTCTTCTCCGTCAGTCCCAGGTCAGTCTCTACGTAAGAGTCGCATCAGGTTGGTGCAATGCAACATGATACAGTTTAGGGCTTTCTGCAAACCGCAGAAACCCGTATCTACCGCATAAGCGTTACCGTCCTACAACAGTCGTTTGAAAGTTTTTTCATGAAAATTCACGAGTACCAAGGCAAGGAAATCTTGCGTCAATTTGGTGTGCCAGTGCCGCGTGGCATTGCCGCATTCACGGTGCAAGAGGCGGTAGAAGCAGCCCAAAAACTGGGCGGCCCGGTGTGGGTGGTGAAGGCGCAGATCCATGCGGGTGGCCGTGGTAAAGGCGGCGGCGTGAAGGTTGCCAAAACGATTGAAGACGTCAAACGCATTGCTGGCGAGATTTTGGGCATGCAGCTCGTCACCCACCAGACCGGCCCTGCAGGCCAAAAGGTACGCCGCCTCTATATTGAAGACGGTGCTGACATCCAAAAAGAATACTACGTGTCGTGCGTCACAGACCGCGCCACGCAAAAAGTGGCCTTTATTGCCTCGTCTGAAGGCGGCATGGACATTGAAGAAGTAGCCCACAGCCAGCCCGAGAAAATCATCAAGCTGTTTGTGGACCCGCTGGTGGGCCTGACAGACGCGCAGGGGAAAGAGCTGGCTGCTGGTATCGGCATGCCGGCTGACTCCGTTGCGCAAACCGTCGACATTCTGAAAAAGCTCTACAAGTGCTACATGGAAACCGACGCATCATTGGTCGAGATCAACCCGCTGAACCGGAGCAGCAAGGGCGAAGTGATGGCACTTGATGCCAAATTCAACTTTGACCCGAACGCGCTGTTCCGTCATGCAGACATCGTGGCTTACCGCGACCTCGACGAAGAAGACGCGGCTGAAGTGGAGGCCAGCAAGTTTGACCTGGCCTACATCAGCCTGGACGGCAATATTGGCTGCCTGGTCAATGGCGCAGGTCTCGCCATGGCGACCATGGACACCATCAAGCTGTTTGGCGGCGAGCCTGCCAACTTTTTGGACGTAGGCGGCGGCGCAACGGCTGAAAAGGTGACGGAAGCCTTCAAGATCATGCTGAAAAACCCGGAAGTCAAAGGCATTCTGGTCAACATTTTTGGTGGCATCATGAAGTGCGACACCATTGCTGAAGGCGTCATCACGGCCTGCAAAGCTACCAACCTGTCCGTTCCGCTGGTGGTGCGCATGAAGGGCACCAACGAAGACCTGGGCAAAAAGATGCTGGCCGACTCAGGCCTGCCCATCATTGCTGCGGACACCATGGCCGATGCGGCGACAAAAATCGTTAAAGCCGTTGCCTGAACAGGAAAGCAAACATGTCTATCTACATCAACAAAAACACAAAAGTCATCACCCAGGGCATCACCGGTAAAACCGGCCAGTTCCACACCCGCATGTGCCGCGACTACGCTAACGGCAAAGAAGCCTTTGTGGCTGGCGTGAACCCGAAAAAAGCAGGCGAAGACTTTGAAGGCATCCCGATTTTTGCCAATGTGACCGAGGCTGCCAAAGCCACGGGCGCGACCGTGTCGGTGATTTACGTGCCGCCAGCAGGCGCTGCAGCAGCGATTTGGGAAGCGGTTGAGGCCGATCTGGATTTGGCGATTTGCATCACCGAAGGCATCCCTGTGCGCGACATGCTGATGGTGCGCAACCGCATGAAAGCCAAAGAAGCCGCTGGCGGCAAAAAAACGCTGCTGCTGGGCCCCAACTGCCCAGGTTTGATCACGCCTGAAGAAATCAAAATTGGCATCATGCCCGGCCATATTCACCGCAAGGGCCGCATCGGCGTGGTCAGCCGCTCTGGCACGCTGACGTATGAGGCCGTGGCGCAATTGACCGAAATCGGCCTGGGACAGTCCAGCGCTGTCGGCATTGGCGGCGACCCGATCAACGGTCTGAAGCACATCGACGTGATGCGCGCCTTCAATGACGACCCGGACACCGATGCCGTCATCATGATTGGCGAAATTGGCGGCCCGGACGAAGCTGAAGCCGCTGAGTGGTGCAAACTGCACATGAAAAAGCCCATCGTCGGCTTCATCGCTGGCGTGACCGCTCCAGCCGGTAAGCGCATGGGCCACGCGGGCGCTCTGATCTCTGGCGGTGCCGACACAGCCGACGCCAAGCTGGAAATCATGGAAGCCTGCGGCTTCACCGTGACACGTAATCCCTCAGAAATGGCCAAATTGCTCAAGGCGCTGCTCTAAGCTGCTTGTAAGCAGTATTACGGACTTGCTGAAAGCGGCCTCCCGCTAAAATCCACAAAAACAAAAAAGCGCCGTCCAGCGCTTTTTTAATTCATAACATTGGAGCCAACATGATTTTTGGACTTGACCTTTCATCCCCCTTGTTCTGGAGCGCCTTCGGCTCCATCATTTTGGCCAACATCGTTCTGTCTGGCGACAATGCCGTGGTGATTGCCATGGCGGCGCGCACTCTGAAGCCCGAACAGCGCGGCAAGGCCATCTTCTGGGGCAGCGCAGCGGCCATCGTCATGCGTATCGTGCTGACCATCGTCGCGATTCAGTTGCTGACCTTGCCGTACCTGAAAATGATTGGCGCCGTTCTGCTGG
>JANNYZ010000019.1:0-18611 GCA_031410335.1 Polaromonas sp.
CGAGAGCCGTGAACGCCTGGGCTTTCCCATGGCGCCGCGCGAGTGGGTGGAACAGATGACGAAGAAGGCCGCATAAGAATGACAACGAAGAACCTGTTGGTCGAACTGTTTGTAGAAGAGCTGCCGCCCAAGGCTTTAAAAAAACTCGGTGATGCGTTTGCTGGCGTGCTGTTTGAACAGCTCAAGGCGCAGGGGCTGACGACTGCTGAATCTGCTCTGACCTCTTTCGCATCCCCGCGCCGCCTGGCTGCGCATGTGACTTATGTTGCAGCGCAAGCCGAAGACAAAGCGGTGTCGCAAAAGCTGATGCCCGTAGCTGTGGGGCTGGATGCTTCTGGCAACGCCACGCCTGCCTTGTTGAAAAAGCTCGCTGCACTTGGGGCTGATGCATCAAGCGTTGCGGGTTTGAAGCGCGCGCCTGATGGCAAGGCCGAAGCGCTGTTTTATGACAGTCTGGTCAAAGGCGCCACGCTGGCTGAAGGACTGCAAAAAGCATTGCTTGAGGCGATTGCCAAATTACCGATTCCCAAGGTCATGACCTATCAGCTGGCCGACGGCTGGAGCGACGTGAAGTTTGTGCGGCCTGCGCATGGCCTGGTGGCTTTGCATGGTTCGGACGTGGTGGTGATTGAGGCGTTGGGCTTGAAGGCGGGCAACACCACGCACGGCCATCGCTTTGAAGCGCTGATGGACCCTGTGGTTTTGCAGCATGCTGACAGCTATGCCGCCACGCTGGCAAAAGACGGTGCAGTGATTGCTAGCTTTGCTGAGCGCAAGCAAATGATTCGTCAGCAGTTGGTGGAGCGCTCACCACATGGCTATTTCCCTTTGATCGATCCAAGCGGAGATATTGATGATGTTCTCTTGGAAGAAGTCACTGCTTTGGTCGAGCGGCCCAACGTGCTGGTGTGCGAGTTTGAAAAAGAATTCCTCGACGTGCCGCAAGAATGTCTGATTCTGACCATGAAGGCGAATCAAAAATACTTTCCGCTGTTAGACGCCAGCAGCAAGCTGACGAACAAGTTTTTGGTGGTCAGCAACATCAGCCCCAAAGACGCGAGTTTTGTCATCGGCGGCAACGAGCGCGTGGTGCGCCCGCGCCTGGCCGATGCCAAGTTCTTTTTTGATCAGGACCGCAAGAAGACATTGCAGTCCCGGGTTGAGGGGCTGAATAAAGTTGTTTATCACAACAAACTTGGCACGCAGGGTGAGCGAGTGCTGCGTGTGCGTGCGATTGCAAAGGCGATTGGCCAGCAATTGCGCGGTGATTCACTGGCTGCAAAAGCTGACCAGGCCGCGCAATTGGCCAAGACCGATCTGGTCACGGATATGGTGGGCGAATTCCCCGAGCTGCAAGGCATCATGGGCCGCTACTACGCACTCAACGATGGTTTGAGTGCTGATGTGGCCGACGCGATTGAAGACCACTACAAGCCGCGCTTTGCTGGTGATGAATTGCCGCGGGGAGACGTCAGCATCGTTGTAGCGTTAGCGGACAAGCTAGAAACTCTAGCCGGATTGTTCGGCATCGGGCAATTGCCGACAGGTGACAAAGACCCATTTGCACTTCGGCGCCATGCCTTGGGGGTTATCCGAATATTGACAGACCAAGGCGTCGAGTTGTTTACTAGCCTCGACGATTTGATCGGTTTAGCCTTTGAGCAGTTTCCAGATGCATTTCCAGCTGCACCGGAACAATTGATCGAGTTCATCTTGGAGCGCATGAGAGGTTTCCTGCGCGATGACGGCTACAGCACCTTAGAAATTGATTCCGTTTTAACGTTGCGCCCTGAGCGACTTGCCGACGTTTCCAAACGCCTTAATGCCGTTGGTCTTTTTGCAGCCCTGCCCGAAGCCCCAGCCTTAGCAGCCGCCAACAAACGCATCAGCAACATCCTGAAAAAAGCCGAAGGCGTACAAGCAGCTGTTAACGAATCACTGCTAACTGAGCCCGCAGAAATCGCGCTGCACAAAGCCATGAGCGATGTCGTCCCCAGGGCAAATACTCAGTTTGAATTAGGCGACTACACCACATCCCTACAAGCGCTGGCTGCCTTGCGCGCACCTGTCGATGCTTTCTTTGAAGGCGTGATGGTCAATGCCGACGACTTGCAAGTTCGCGCCAACCGCCTGGGCTTGCTCGCCACCTTGCACGCCGCCATGAACCGCGTAGCCGATCTTTCCAAACTCGCTGCCTGAGCTATACCCCATGAAACTCGTCATCCTCGACCGCGACGGCACCATCAACTCTGACAGTGACGACTACGTCAAATCACCCGAAGAATGGCAGCCACTGCCAGGCGCACTAGAGGCCATTGCGCGGCTGAACCATGCGGGCTGGCATGTGGTGATTGCGTCCAACCAGTCGGGGCTGGGGCGTGGGCTGTTTGATGTCGCGTCACTCAACGCCATGCACGCCAAAATGCACAAAATGCTGGCCGCTGTGGGCGGCAGGGTGGATGCGGTGTTTTACTGCCCGCACAGCCCTGAAGAGCAGTGCAATTGCCGCAAGCCGCTGCCGGGTTTGTTTGAGCAAATTGGCAGCCGCTTTGGTGTGCCGCTCAAAGGCGTGCCGACGGCGGGCGACACAGTGCGCGACTTGCAGGCGGGCAGCGCGGCGGGCTGCGAGCCTCATTTGGTGCTGACAGGCAAGTCCTTGCAATACCGCAGCGGTGGTCAGCCTGACGGGCTACCGGTGGGAACACTTTTTCATACCGACCTGTCAGCCTTCGTTGACTTTATTCTCAATCGCTCCACGCAAATGAGTCAACCCAACCCAACCCACCAGACTGTGCCCAACTGACATGCGCCTGCTTCGCTCCATTCTTCACATGCTGTGGATGGCCATCACCGTCATTCCTTGGGCTCTAGCGGTGCTGGTCTTTTCGCTGGTCGGCACCAGCAACCAGATTTACTGGATGTGCGCCGGCTGGCTGCGGCTGGCAGTCACCGGCGGCACGGTGATTTTGGGCATCAAAAATCGCGTCACAGGCATGGAGAATTTGCCCAGCACCGAGCTGGGCAGCTGTGTGCTGCTGGTCAAGCACCAAAGCACCTGGGAGACGTTTTCCATGGTCACACTCATGCCACACCCGCTGGCTTTTGTGTTCAAGCGTGAACTGTTGTACGTGCCGTTTTTCGGCTGGGCCATGAGCCGCATGGACATGATTCACATTGACCGCAGCCAGCGCGCACAGGCTTTTAACAAGGTGGTCGAGCAGGGCAAACGGCTGATGGCGCAGGGCGTGTGGGTCATCATGTTCCCTGAAGGCACCCGCATCCCGCGTGGCCAAAAAGGGGCTTATAAATCAGGCGGCACGCGGCTGGCGATTGAAACCGGTGCGCCCGTGATACCGGTGGCTGTCACGTCTGCCAAATGCTGGCCGCGCAAGGCATTTATCAAAAAGCCGGGCATTGTGGACATTTCCATCGGCAAGCCCATCCCCAGCGCAGGCCGCCAGCCCGACGAGCTGATGCGCGAAGTCGAAGCCTGGATTGAAGCCGAGATGCGCAGGCTGGACCCCGAAGCTTACCCACGGGTGGCAGCGCCCTGAACTGCCATGATGCAAAGGCTGTTGCAGTTCACGATTGATTTGTTTGAGCCTGCGCCTGCCCCTTTGCCCGAAAAACTGCCCAAAGGCACTGAAAAAGCTGCTTTTGGGGTGTCAAATCAGCCTCCAGGCCAACAAATACGTGCGCAAGCAGCTCCTGAAAACGTAGCAGACGACATGGCGCTGCCAGTGCAAACCTTGCAGCAGGCACTGGCCCCGGCCACCTTTGCGCACCCGCGCGCCAGCCGCGAAACGCTTTTGGACGGCATTGCGGTGGCCTATGAATTCAAACGCGGCAAACGCCGCACAATTGGCTTTTCAGTCGGCGCAGATGGCCTGACCGTCAGTGCGCCCAAGTGGGTGCCGCTGTATGAGATTGACAAGGCCGTGCTTGAAAAGTCGAGCTGGATCGTTAAAAAGCTGCAAGAAACCAGAACCCGCCACGACCGGCTTGAGTCGGCCCGCATCGATTGGAAAGACGGATGCACGCTGCCGTTTTTGGGCGAACAAGTCATTGTGGTGCTCGACCCTCGCCATGCCTTTGGCGGCGTGGGGGCCGAGCTAAAAAGCAACGCCGAGACGCTGCCAGGCGTTGCGCACCTGACGCTGCACGTTGGCCTGCCGCACACCGCCACGCCCGACCAGATCAAGGACGCGGTACAGGCCTGGCTGATGCGCCAGGCCAAGCGGCTGTTTACCGGGCGCCTGAATCACTTTGCGCCCACGCTGAACGTGCAGTGGAAAAAGCTCAGCCTGAGCAGCGCAGGCACCCGTTGGGGCAGCGCCAGTGCTGACGGTTCGATTCGCCTGAACTGGCGGCTCATTCACTTCAAGCAGTCCGTGATTGACTATGTGGTGGTGCACGAGTTGAGCCATCTGCGCGTGATGGACCACAGCCCCCGCTTTTGGGACACCGTGCGCGCGGTGGTGCCCGACTACGCTGCGCTGCGCACCCAGCTCAAAGACGAAGGCGCTCCGCGCTGGTAGCTCGTCCGCCTGGGGCAGGGCCGCATCTTGGCCAAATCTGAGTCCCCCTAGAAGACTCAAATCTTAAAAAAACTTGCCAAAAAAAACACATTCAATTACATTTTGTAGAAATTGATAATTATTTCTTTAAATCGTTAAAAACGATAAAATCATAAAACAAGGCAAGATCATGAAAAACAAACTGATACTGGTCGTAGAAGACAACCCGGACCACCTGGAGCTGACGGTGCTCACGCTCGAAGAGCACCGTGTGGACGCCGAAATTGCGGTCGCCCAGGATGGCGCGGGCGCGCTGGACTTTCTGTTCGGAAAGGGTGCCTATTCAGGCCGCGACACGCAAAAGCAACCGGACCTGGTGCTGCTCGATATGCGCCTGCCCAAGCTGTCGGGTCTCGATGTGCTGCGCAGCATTCGCGCCAATCCGCTGACGGCGATGGTGCCCGTGGTCATGCTGACGTCCTCCAGCGAGGTGTCAGACATGACGGCCAGTTACCAAAATGGAGCCAATGGCTTTGTTCGCAAACCGGTGGACTTTGAAGCGTTTTCTGAAAAACTCAACTCAGTGCAGGCCTTTTGGCTGGGTGTCAATGAAACTGTAGCGCCCGGCTAGCCCGGCTTGCGTGATGAAAGTGGTTCGGCATGAAGGCTATTAGCTCGCTGCGCAGCCTGCTTGTCTATTTGGTGCTGGCCGCCATTGCGCCACTGCTTGTCTTTTCCCTGGTCAGATCGGTCGCCAATTCTGACCGTGACCTTGCCGCGGCACGACAAAATCTTGAGTTCACTGCGACGGCTGTCGCCCAAACCCAGGAACGAGTTGCTGATGCTGCCCGCCAGTTGCTGGTGTCCATAGCCAGTGTTCCCAAACTGCTTGACCGTGACGGCAGTGAATGTGCAGACTACTTCAAGACGCTTGGCGCAGTGCTGCCCGCTTACTCTAACGTCGGTCTGATCTCTGTCAACGGACGTATCGTGTGCCACACCACCTTGGCAGCCGTGGGCGGTTACGCGGGTGACCGCGATTATTTTCAGGCAGCGCTGGCGCGAGACGGCTTTGTGGCCAGTGGTTACCTGCTGGGCCGCGTCACCAATAGCCCGCTGATCGCATTTGCGCTACCGATGAAGGACGCCCAGGGGCGGGTCACAGCCGTGGCTTTTGTCGCGCTTTACATTCGCGAACTGGGCAAAGCCGTCAGTGACGTCAAACTGCTCCCCGACCGTCATCTGCTCATCATGGACCGCGCGGGCATTGTGCTGGCAGAAAACATGGAACCGTCGACCGCCATCGGCAAACCGGTCGCCAACCCACTGCTTCTGCAGGCGATCCAGTCTGGCGCCAGGGGCTTGCTGGAAGGCCCCGACGCGAACGGCAAGCAAAAGATGTACGTGTTGACCCAGACAACGCCAGCCAGCGACTCGGCTTTTTTTGTTGCCGTGGGTCTCGACCGTGATGCCGTGATGGTGTCCGTTCGTCAGCAACTGTTGCTAAGCCTGGTCGTGCTGCTGCTCGTCACGAGCCTGGGTTGCGTGCTGGCGTGGGTGGTGGGTGGCCGCGCCATCATGAAGCCCGCGCTGCAGGTGCTGGAGGCCACCCAGGGCATTCAGGCCGGGCGTCTGGATGCCCGGATACCGCTGACTTCAGGCGATGCCACTAACGAGCTTACCCAGATCGCCTACGGCTTTAACCAGATGGCCGAGACCCTGCAACAGCGCGAGGCAGACTTGATGCTGGAACTGCAGCGGACCGAGCAAGCCTGGGAAACGCTGGATACGGTGATCAACAGCCTGAAAGACGGCTTGGTGGCCGTTGATTCTGACGCGCGGATTGTGCTGGCTAACGAACCGGCCAGCAAGATCTTTCCGTTTGTCCCAGACATCACGCTTTTGTCAGACCAATGGCCCGAGGCGATGGGGCTTTTTGTTCCGGGAACCGAAACACTTTATGACCTGGAGGATTTGCCCTTGTACAAAGCGCTGCGCGGTCAGTCAGGCGAGGCGCAGCGTATTCTGGTTAAAAACAATTTGGTCTCGCAAGGCCAACTGATCAGCGTCAACTACAGACCCGTCAAGGACAGCCAGGGCCGGATGGGTGGGCTGATGGCGTTTACTGACATCACAGAGCTGGACAAGCTTCAGCAGGAACAAACAAAAAACGATGCCGCGCTGCGCGAGTCGCAGCGCCAGTTGCTTGACGCCCAGCGTCTGGGGCGAATGGGTCACTGGCAAATGAACCCCGACACTCGTGCTATTTCCTGGTCAGACGAGTTATATGAACTTTTTGGTCTGCCGCTGGGTACTTTTGATGGCCGACAGGAAACGTTTTTGCAATGGGTTCACCCCGCCGACCGCGCCCGATACGCAGCGCAGCGCGACGAGGCCATGCAGGACAAAAAAGAACTGAACATCGAATACCGCATCGTCACGCCAGCAGGCCAAATACGCTGGATGCATCAAATCGGCCAGACGCACTGGGGTAAAGACGGTCAGGCTTCCTATCGCGCTGGCGTGGTGCAGGAAATCACCACCCGCAAAGAGTCCGAGCTGGCGCTGGCCCGCAGCACGGATCTTTTGCAACGCACAGGTGAAATGGCTTTGATTGGCGGCTGGGAAATCACCTTCGACCCGCTGACCACACACTGGAGCGACGAGATTTTCCGGATCCATGAGTGTGACCCTGGCGACGGGATGAGTTCCCGCCGGGCGATTCGGTTTTTTGCACCGGAAGCACAACCCGTGTTGAGAAAAGCGCTGCGCGCTGCCATGGAGCATGGAACGCCCTGGGATCTCGAGCTACCGTTGATAACAGCCAAAGGACGGCGCATCTGGGTTCGTACGCAAGGCGAGCAGGCGTATGTGCGAGGCAGACCCGTCGGCCTTTCAGGCGCATTGCAGGACGTCACCAGCCAGCACCATGCGCTAGAGCAGTTGCGCCTGTTAGAGAACTGTGTGTCACGTTTGAACGACATTGTGCTGATCACCGAGGCCGAGCCGATTCATGACGCCGGCCCGCGCATCGTTTTTGTCAACGACGCGTTTGAGCGCCGGACCGGCTACACCCGTGAAGAAGTGATGGGCAAGACTCCCCGGTTGTTGCAGGGGCCCAAGACTGACCGGGCTGAGCTTGACCGGATTGGTGCGGCGCTTAAAAAGTGGCAGCCGGTACGGGCAGAGCTGATCAACTACACCAAAGCCGGCAAAGAATTCTGGATTGAGCTGGACATTGTTCCGATCGCTAACGCTCACGGTGGATTTACGCACTGGGTGGCCGTGGAGCGTGACATCACCAAAAGAAAACTGGCAGAACAGGCCATGCGTGAAAGCGAACAGCGTTATGCCGCCCTGTTTGAAGAGGCACCCGTCCCGATGTGGGTCTTCGACGCAGAAACCTTTCGCTTTTTGACGGTCAACAACGCCGCTGTATCAAGCTATGGTTATTCGGTGGCGGAGTTTTTGTCCATGACCATTTTCGACATTCGCAGTGAGGCTGAAGCAAAGCGCTTGCAGAACTACCATGAACGTCAATCGATGGACTCGTCCCAGCGCTGGGAGCATCGCCGCAAGGATGGATCGGTGTTTACGGTGCGTGGGGTGGCGCAACCGGTGCAGTACGTGGGCCGACCAGCGCGGTTTGCGCTGGCTGTGGACGTGTCGGCCCAGGTGCAGGCTGAAGCTGACGTGCGCGATTACCTGGCGACCTTGCAACTGGCTGCGCTGGCTAACCAGAAAATTGTTGCGCACCAGTCGGTAGATCGATTGATGGATGAAGTGGCGATGCAGGCCCGTTGTGTCATTGGTGCCCATCATGCGGCAGTCAGCCTGTGTGTGGACGATGCCTGGGCCAATGCCACCCACGTCTATTCCATGTCAGACAAATACAAGGGCCAATGGGTCGACGATTCACTTGAGGCACAAGAGCCGCACAAGATGCTGTCGATGATAGGCGGTGACATTTACGCCACCATTTCTGAAAAAGACCATGGCATGCGCATGACGCAGGCCGAGCTTGAATCAAATGGCACGCTTTATTTGCGCGACTTTTCCAAAGAGCAGCACGTCATGTGTGGCTGGCTGGCCATTCCCCTGATTGACCGGAGCGGTAAAAAAATGGGTCTGCTCCAGCTGGCCGACAAATTCAAAGGCGACTTCACTTTGCAAGACCAATACGTGGCGACGGAGCTCGCCCAGTTGGCTGCCATCGCCATTGAAAACGCCCTGTTGCTGGAAGAAGTCAACCAGCTAAACACGGGGCTGGAGCAAAAGGTGGCCGACCGTACGGCCGATCTGGCCCGGCAAGAAGCACTGTTCAGGGCGCTGGCAGAACAGGCCCCGCAGGTCATCTGGACCGCAGACAACAAGGGCCATATCAGTTACGGTAACCGCGCCTGGTTCGACCTGATGGGCGGACGGCTTGAAGACTGGCTCGGCCTGAAGTGGATGACTGCCATTCATGCTGAAGACTTGCCCCAGGTCAAGGCCAACTGGGCACGGTCCGTCGCGAACCAAACGCCCTTCTCAGGGGTGCGCCGGTTACTGGCCAAAGACGGAAGCTACCATGTCATGTCCTACCGTGCACAGCCTGTGCTTGACGCGGATGGCAAGGTCGACTTTTGGGTCGGCATTGATGCGGACGTGACCGAAATCAAAGCCATTGAAAGTGCCTTGCGACTGTCCAACCAGGAGCTGGAAGCTTTTTCGTATTCAGTGTCACACGACCTGCGCTCCCCGCTGAACACGATTGACGGCTTCAGCCGCCTGTTGTCCAAGCAACTGGGTCAGAACGTCGGTGACAAGGAGCGGCATTACCTGTCGCGCATCCAGGCCGGAGCTGCCCAGATGGGCAAACTGATTGAAGACCTGTTGTCGCTGGCGCAGGTGTCACGTGTGCAGCTGCAACATGAAGCGGTTGACCTGACGGCTATCTGCCAGGGCATCGTTGATGACTTGCAAACGCGCCAGCCTGATCGCAAGGCGGATGTGCAGATTGAAAACGGCCTGCATGCCCATGGCGACGCTGGCCTGATTCGCATTGCTCTTGAAAACCTGCTCGGCAACGCCTGGAAGTTCAGCTCTCAGGTGGCGCAGGCGAGCATTCGAGTTGGCCAAAAAACAGACGCTGCCGGGGAGCCTGTGTTTTTTGTCAGCGACAACGGCGCCGGTTTTGACATGACCTATGCCGACAAACTTTTTGTGGCTTTTCAGCGTTTGCACCCGAACTCGGAATTTCCGGGCACCGGCATTGGCTTGGCCACCGTCAGCCGCGCGATTGCCCGGCACGACGGACAGCTGTGGGCCGAAGCGGCGGTCGGCAAGGGTGCCACCTTCTTCTTCACATTGCCAAGATAGGTCCGGCACCCTATTTGGCCAAAAAACGATGTAACTTTGACTCACTTTCAAGGTCGAATTGATTAAAATGAAAAAAATGATAACTTTATATTTGCAACTCAAGGACGCTTGGTAAATGCAAAAAACTTTTGAGGATGCCATCACGGCACCAGACTTTTCGAGCGACGACTATTGCGGCACGAGCTACGCCGCCAGCCTGCTGGGCTTGTCGGTTGCCACGGTTCAGTCATTGGTAGAAAAAGGCGAGATTGAGGCCTGGAAAACCATGGGTGGCCATCGCCGGATTGCCTTGCAGTCGATCCAGAACTACCTCGAAAAAAACAGCCGTCAACGCGCTGCTGTCCCTGCGGACCCGGAAAATCGCCTGCGCGTGCTGCTGGTGGAAGACGACGAGCCGACACGGGAGCTGTACCAGATTGAATTTGAATCCTGGAAGCTGCCCATTGACTGCACCTGGATGTCGTCTGCCATGGAGGCCCTGATGGACATTGCCAGCATGCGGCCGGATTTGCTCATCACGGACTTGTCGATGCCGGGGGTGGACGGCTTTGAAATGCTCAAGGCGCTGAAACGAAACGTGGAACTGGCAGACATGCAGGTGGTGGTGATCAGTGGCCTGCCCAGGCAGTCTTTTGATTCGCGTGGCGGATTTCCGGAAGACGCTTTCATGCTGCCTAAACCCATCAACTTTGACTGGCTGCAGGGCTTCATGAGCGCCATGGTGGCCGCCAAGCGCAGACAGCAGCAGCAAGCAGAACGCGTCAAGACGCGCGTCGTCAATAAAGCGGCGGCACGGTCTGTCGAATTGCGGGACCGCGCCACGGCCCGGCTGGCGCAAAAGTTGGCTCAGTAAGCCAAAGCGCTGTGCTGGACATCCCAAAGCCTGTTTTGCCTGTTTTGCAGGGGCCGACGCGCGCTTTGCTGCCCAGGCCCTGGAGCGCGCTCGACTTGGCCCGGGATGGCATTGTGCTGCTCGACAGTGCCGGACAAATTGCCGAGATGAATGCCGAAGCCAGAAGGCTGCTGAACTGCGTTGAGGCTGATTTGACGGGCCTGGATTTTTGGGACGCGGTACTGCCAGACGTTGCAGAGCCGCACCAGCTTGCCACCGCGCAGGCCATGCAGCGCCTAGAGGAGCATTCGTTTGTCGCGCACAGCAAGTTTGAAGGCGACTGGCTTGAGTACACCTTCAGGCCGTGTCCCGCAGGCTATGTGGTCAACCTGAAGGATGTCACGCCAGTCCAGAGCCTGCAGCTTTTGCTGGCTGACAGCGAGTTCACCAACCGACTGCTGTTCAGGTCGAGCCCCAATGCCATGTGGGTTTTCGACGTGACGTCTCTGCAAGTCATCGACGTCAACCAGGCCGCTGCCGACTTTTACGGCATTTCAAAAAATAATTTCCTCAGCCTCAAGGTGGGGGCGCTTTTCCCGGACGGGTCAGGTGCAGCGCTTTTCAGCTCGGTGCGCAGCGCGGGCACCGCCCACCTGGCCCTGCAGATTTGCAGGCAGGTCAAGGGTGATGGCTCTGTGGTGCTGGTTGAACTGGCCTGCGCCCGCATCACATGGCATGACCATGAGGCGATGCTGGTGAGCCTGGCCGACGTGACCGAACGCCATATTTCTGACCGCACGCTTCGCCGGGAGATTTTGGAATTGCAACAGTCTCTGGCCAGCCAGGGCGAGGCCCTGAAAAACGCCCTGAGCGACGTGAGCGCCATGACCTTCGCGCTGTCAAATGACCTGCAGGTGCCCCTGCACGCCGCCAACGGTTTTGCGTCCATGCTGGACGAAAAGTATGGCCTTCATCTGGACGATGCAGGCCGCCACTACATCAAGCGCATTCAGGCCAGCACCCGAAAAATGGCGGGCCTGGTCGACGACTTGCGTACGCTGGTGCAGGTGCCGCAATTGTCGGACGAGCCCGAGAAAGTTGATGTATCCGTGCTGTGTGATCCCATCTTGCAGGACTTGCGCACGCGCTACCCTGACCGCGTCGTCACATTTGAAATCAACGCCCCTGTAGCTGTCGTGGCCAACAAGCGCCTGCTGGGGATTGCGCTGACCTGTCTGTTGAAGAACGCCTGGAAGTTCACCTCCAAAAAGCCCGTCGGCTGGATCAACGTGGTGATCTTTGCCAGTGAAGCGCCCGGTGAACTGGTGCTGCAGGTGTCAGACAACGGCGAAGGTTTTGACCCCGCCTACCGCGACAAATTGTTCATGGCGTTTCAGCGCCTGCATTCCGCGGCCGATTACCCTGGCAACGGCCTGGGCCTGGTGACTGTCAAACGGGTAGCCGAAAGGCACGGCGGCAAGGTATGGGCCGAGTCCACGCCGACCGGCGCCAGCTTTTACATGGCTTTGCCGCAACCCCAGGGCGTACACGCTAACCCGCTGGCGCACTGAAGCGGTACACCGCATCGGGCCACAGCTGGCGCTGAAGCTTTCCTTCAAACCACAGCATGTGCAAATGCGCCAGCGCCTCGCCCATGGCGAAGGTGGTTTGGTGCAAGTCCAGTTCACGCTTGAACATGATGGGCAAAATATCTGCCGCGCTGCAGGGGCTGGCGGTGCATGCGTCCATCACCTCGGCCAGCCTGTCGCGGTGGTGGTCGTGCAGCTGGGTGATGCGGGTGTGCAGGCCGCGAAAGGGTTTGCCGTGCGATGGCAGGGTCAGCGTATCAGCCGGCAGTGGTAAAAACTTGTCGATCGATTCCAAAAAGAGTGTCAGCGCATCGGCTTCGGGCTCCATGTCGTACACGCTCACATTGGTGGAGATGCGCGGCAGAATCATGTCGCCACTGATGAGCACTTTCAAAGGCTCACAGTACAAGGCGATGTGTTCAGGCGCATGGCCGTAGCCACTGATGCAGCGCCATGGGTGCCGGTTTTTGCCCGAGCCAATGGCTACGGTCTTGCCATCCATCAGCCGAACATAGTTCTTGGGCACATCGGGCACCATGCCGGGGTAGTAGCCGGTGCGTGCCTTGATTTTTTCAATGGAGTCGGGATCCGTCAGCCCGTGTGATGCAAAAAACAGCGCCGCGCCCTCACCGCCAAAGCCCGTGGTGGACTGCGAGGCAATCTTTGCCGTGTTGTAGTCGGTTGCGCTGACCCACAGGCGGCAAACATGGGTGGGCGTTGTCCACCGCTCACACAGCCAGTGCGCCAGGCCAATGTGGTCCGGGTGCATGTGGGTGCAAATGACGCGCAAGATGGGCAGGCCTTCGAGCTGCGTGTCAAAAAGAGTGTTCCACTGCGCCCTTGACTCGGGCCGGCTGATGCAGCAGTCCACCACCGTCCAGCCTTCCAGGGTAGTGCCGGGATGGTGCGGGTCAACGATTTCATCGCGCAGCAGCCACAGGTTGATATGGTTCAGTGCAAACGGCAGCACCATGCGTATCCACTTGATGCCCGGCGCAACGTCTAGCGTTGTGCCCTCGTCAGGCAGGGCGTCGCCCAGCGGGTAATCAAGTTGTTGTTCAAGAAGGTTCATGTAATATTCGCTCTGTTTGTCTTTACGTTTACGTAAACGTCATATTAACCCTATCGTCTATTGCCAACCCGTTTAGCCATGCCCACCACCTACACCATCAGCGACCTGGCCAAAGAGTTTGACCTGACCACCCGCGCCATGCGGTTTTACGAGGACATGGGCCTGCTGCAGCCCCAGCGCGAAGGCGCAGGCGGGCGCAACCGGGTGTACACAGCACGTGACCGCACCCGCCTGAAGCTGACGCTGCGCGCCAAGCGGCTGGGTCTGTCGCTGGTCGAGGCCAAGGAGATCATCGACTCCTACGACAGCCCGCGCGACACCGCACCGCAAATGCGCAAGTTTTTAAAGGTGTTGACGGACCACCGCGTCAAGCTGGAGGCGCAATTGGTGGACCTGCAGGCCAATCTGGCGGAGATTCGCACGCATGAAAAGGAAGCCAAGGCATTGCTCGAAAAGTCAGAAAAGAAAACCGTCAAAGCGAAATAGGCCATCCGTAACAGCTACCCCAACCCCTTAAACGGCAACACAACGATGACGATGACCCACCACCATGAGCTTTTCAAGCGCATAGAAACCAGCTTTTTGCGCCAGGGCATGATGAAAAACCTGGGTGCCAGCCTGCTACGGGTTGAGCCCGGTTTGTGCGAAGTGTCACTGCCGCATTCAGAGCGGGTGTCGCAGCAACAAGGCAGCTTTCATGGCGGGGCCATGGGCACGCTGGCTGATATTGCAGGCGGCTATGCAGCCCTGACGGCTGCGCCGCCTGACATGGAGGTCACCACGGTCGAATACAAAATCAACTTTCTGGCCAGCTTTACCGGGGGCGAGCTGCGCGCCATTGGCCGTGTTGTCAAAGCCGGCAAACGCATCATCGTCACCACGGCCGAAGTGGTGCATGTTGACGCCAGCGGCAAGCAGACCGCCTGCGCCGTGATGCAGCAAACCATTGTCCCGGTTCACAAAACCTACTAAATTTTTAATTCACTTCAATTGAGAGCTCCCCATGACTGACTTGCCCGGCCTGAACTTTCAACTCGGCGAAGACATCGACGCGCTGCGCGACGCGGTGCGCGACTTTGCCCAAAGCGAAATCGCCCCCCGCGCCGCCGAGATTGACAAAAACGACCTGTTTCCCGCCGACCTGTGGCAAAAAATGGGGGCCCTCGGCGTGCTGGGCATCACGGTGAGCGAAGAATACGGCGGCGCAGGTATGGGTTACCTGGCCCACATGATTGCGATGGAAGAAATCAGCCGCGCCAGCGCATCCGTGGGCCTGAGCTACGGCGCGCACAGCAACTTGTGCGTGAACCAGATCAAGCGCAACGGTACGCCTGAGCAACGCCAAAAGTACCTGCCTAAATTGATCAGCGGCGAGCATGTGGGCGCACTGGCCATGAGCGAGCCGGGCGCGGGCAGTGACGTCATCAGCATGAAGCTGAAAGCTGAGGACAAGGGCGGCTACTACCTGCTCAACGGCACCAAGATGTGGATCACCAACGGCCCCGATGCCGACACGCTGGTGGTGTATGCCAAGACAGAACCCGAGCTGGGTGCACGTGGCGTGACGGCCTTTTTGATTGAAAAAAGCATGAAAGGCTTTTCATGCGCGCAAAAGCTCGACAAACTGGGCATGCGCGGCAGCCACACTGGCGAGCTGGTGTTTAACAATGTGGAAGTGCCCGGCAGTCAGATATTGGGCGGTTTGAACGGTGGCGCCAAAGTACTGATGAGCGGCCTGGACTACGAGCGTGCCGTGCTGGCCGCCGGGCCCATCGGCATCATGCAGTCGGTGATGGACAACGTTGTGCCCTACATCCATGACCGCAAGCAGTTTGGTCAAAGCATTGGCGAGTTTCAGCTGATTCAAGGCAAGGTCGCCGACATGTACACCGTGCTGCAGGCAGGCCGGGCGTTTTGCTACACCGTGGGTAAAAACCTCGACATGCTGGGCACCGAGCACGTGCGTCAGGTGCGCAAAGACTGTGCCTCCGTCATCTTGTGGTGCGCCGAAAAAGCGACCTGGATGGCAGGCGAGGGCGTGCAGATTTTTGGCGGCAACGGCTACATCAATGACTACCCACTGGGCCGCCTGTGGCGCGATGCGAAGTTGTATGAGATTGGTGCGGGGACGAGCGAGATCCGCCGCATGCTGATCGGGCGCGAGCTGTTTGCTGAAACTTGCTAGAATAATTACTTTGTAATCACACTGGCAATTCGTTATGCAAACCCACATCGTTCAAATCGGCAACTCGCTTGGCCTGCGGCTACCCAAAGCAGTTTTGTCAACGCTGGGTCTTGAACGCGACTCTCGTTTGAGCATTCAAACCAAAGCGGGCGGCATTGTGCTGACGCCTCTGCAAAGCCCGCGCAGCACCTGGCAAGCAGCCTTCATGGCAGACCCTGCAGGCGAGCCTGACAATCTTTGGGGCGATATGCCGCTGGCTGAAAGCTGGGACTGATGGCCGTTAAAAAATACCCTCAGCAGGGCGAAGTCTGGTGGGTCAACCTGGACCCGACCATAGGCAAAGAAATCAGTAAAAAACGACCGTGCCTGGTGGTTTCGCCTGACGACATGAACGCCCATCTTGGAACAGTCATTGCCGCCCCCATCACCAGTACCCTGCGCGATTGGCCAACACGTATCACGATCAAATTGCAGCGGCAGAATTCATCGGTTGCACTGGATCAGATTCGCATGATTGACAACACACGTTTACTGAAAAAAATCACGGTTGTTGATGCAGAACCCGCTCTTGACGTGCTTCGCGAAATGTTTGCAAAAGTCTAATTTCAATGACCACCTCTACCCAAGACCTTTTCGCCCATAACCGCGCCTGGGCTGCGCAAATGAAAGCCGAGCGGCCTGGTTTTTTTACGGGCCTGGAAGCCCAGCAAAGCCCCAAGTACATGTGGATTGGCTGCTCAGATAGCCGCGTGCCTGCCAACCAGATCACCGGGCTGGAGCCTGGCGAGGTTTTCGTGCACCGCAATGTGGGCAATGTGGTGGTGCCGACAGATTTGAACTGCCTGTCCACCATTCAGTACGCGGTGGACCAGTTGCATGTCAATGACCTGATGGTGGTGGGCCACTACGGCTGCGGCGGCGTGCTGGCCGCCTTGCAGGGTATCCGCATTGGCCTGGCCGACAACTGGCTGCGTCACATCAAGGATGTGCGTGACCGTCACCGTGCGCTGATTGAAGCAACCCCCATCAGCGCCCGCGGGGACGTGCTGTGCGAGCTCAATGCCATCGAGCAGGTGATGAACGTGGCGCAAACAACTGTGGTGCAAGACGCGTGGATGCGCAAACAGCCCCTCACACTGCATGGCTGGGTCTATGGTTTGAAGAACGGGCTGTTGGTCGACCTGAAAATGACCGTGTCCTGTAATGATGACTTGAGCGCTGCCTACAGCAAGGCTGTTCAGATGGTCGGGCAGACGAATCGTGCGCCAGCAGCGACAGAGTCAGTAGCGTAGTCCATCATGTTTCCCCAGCGCCTTGACTCCTCGGTAGCCTACGACATTGCCAAGGCGATGATGGACGGCTTCAACCGTCACTACCAGCTCTTTCGTACTGAATCATCACGCGCCAAGCACCGGTTTGAAACAGCCGACTGGCACGGGCAGCAGCGCGCCCAGCGCGAGCGGATTGAGTTTTACGACCTGCGGGTGCGCGAGGCATCTACCCGGCTGGAGCGGGAATTCAAGGCCGGTGAGCAAACCATGGACGTGTGGCAGCAGGTCAAGCTGCATTACATCGGCCTCTTGGTGAATCACCAGCAGCCCGAGCTGGCCGAGACGTTTTTCAACTCGGTGACCACCAAAATTCTGCACCGCAGTTATTTTCAGAATAACTTCATCTTTGTGCGGCCCGCCGTCAGCACCGAGTACATCGAAAACGAAGAGCCCACTGCCGACCCGACTTACCGCGCCTACTACCCCAGCCTGGACAATCTGGAAGTTAACGTCATCAAGCTGGTACAAGACTTTGAGCTGCGGCTGGAGTTTGAAGACCTGGTGCGTGATGCGGGGTATGTGGTCGAGGCACTGCAAAAGCGTTTGGGCGACGCCAAGCTGCGCGCCAATTTTCAGATCCAGGTGCTGTCGAGTTTGTTTTATCGCAACAAGGGTGCTTACGTCGTTGGCAAAATCATCAACGGCTTTAACGAAGTAGCCGTGGCCTTGCCGCTGCTGCACAACAAAAATGGCAAACTGGTCATTGACGCAGCGCTGTTTGGTGAGGACGACTTGCTGATTTTGTTCAGCTTTGCGCGCGCCTACTTCATGGTCGACATGGGCATACCGTCGGCCTATGTGCAGTTTTTGCGCAGCATGATGCCGCGCATGCCGCGTGCCGAGATTTACAACGCGCTCGGCCTGGCCAAGCAGGGCAAAACGCTTTTTTACCGCGACTTTTTGTACCACTTGCGTCATTCAACCGACAAGTTTCGCATTGCCCCCGGCATCAAGGGCATGGTCATGCTGGTGTTTGACTTGCCCAGTTTCCCCTATGTGTTCAAGGTCATCAAAGACTATTACCCGCCGCAAAAAGACACGACGCGCGAGCAGATCAAGGGCAAGTATCTGCTCGTCAAGCAGCACGACCGGGTGGGCCGCATGGCCGACACGCAAGAGTACAGCGAGGTCGCCTTTCCGCGTGACCGCTTTGACGACGAACTGATTGCCGAGATTGAAAAGTTTGCGCCCAGCCAGCTTGAAATATCTGACCGCGACGGTGATGGAAAAGTGGAAGTCATCATCAAGCACGTCTACATTGAGCGCCGCATGATTCCGCTGAATATTTACTTGCAGGAAGCCTTTGATGTGGGTGTTGAGGAGCCTGTGGCCAAAGAGCAGATTGAACGCGCCGTGGTCGAGTACGGCAACGCCATCAAAGACCTGGTGGCGGCCAACATCTTCCCCGGCGACATGTTGTGGAAAAACTTTGGCATCACGCGCCACGGCAAGGTCGTGTTTTACGACTACGACGAGATTGAGTACATCACCGACTGCAAGTTTCGCAAGGTGCCCGCGCCGCGCAACGAAGAAGACGAAATGAGCGGTGAGATCTGGTATTCGGTCGGGCCCAAAGATGTGTTCCCTGAAACCTTTGGGCCGTTCTTGCTCGGCAACGACGCGGTGCGCGGCGTTTTCATGCGCCACCACGCGGACTTGCTCGATGCTGCTTTCTGGCAGCACCACCAGGCACGCATTCAGGCGGGGCACGTGTTTGACGTGTT
>JANNYZ010000020.1:0-46908 GCA_031410335.1 Polaromonas sp.
GGTGAGCGCGAGCGCGAGTTTCAGCTTTACAGGCGCGGGAGGTACGTCGAGTTCAACCTGGTTTGGGATCGTGGCACGCACTTTGGCCTGCAGTCGGGCGGCCGCACCGAATCCATTCTGATGAGCATGCCGCCGCTGGCCAGCTGGTCCTATCAGCGGGCGCTAGAACCAGGCTCCCATGAAGACCGTCTGACCACACAATTTCTGCCCCGGCGGGACTGGGTTTGAAGCACCAACCGAGGCGAATCGGTATTTTTGGCGGCGCGTTCGATCCGCCACATAACGCGCATGTAGCACTGGCGCAAACTGCAGTCCGAGAGCTTGAGCTCGACGCGCTGCATGTCATTCCTACCGGCCAAGCCTGGCACAAAGCCCGCACACTCATTGCCCCTGAGCACCGTCTGGCCATGACACGGCTGGCCTTTGATGGCATCCCACGCGCACTGGTTGATGATCGTGAGATCCGGCGGGTCGGCCCTACTTTCACCATCGACACTTTGCAGGCTGTACAAGCCGAAAACCTGGGCGCGCAGCTCTATCTGATGATGGGGGCGGACCAGTTTGTGGCGTTCAGGCAATGGCACCAGTGGCAGGAGATTAGGCGTATCGCTATAATTTGTATAGCTGCTCGCGCACGATTTGATTGGTCTGACGGCCAATTTGATACCCTAAAACCGCCTGAAAACCGCCTTTTAACGCTTCAAATGCCTGAAATGGCGGTCAGTGCCACGCAAATTCGCCAACTCATAGCCGGCGGATTAAGCGAAAATGGCGCCATGGCCGACTTGTTGCCCGACGCTGTTGCAAGCTACATCGCACAGCATCAGCTTTACAAAGCCAATTAACCTTTATCGATTGAAAACACCGAATGACCACATCACCCGTCAAAACCTCCGCTGCGCTTGAGAAAAAAGACGTTCAAAAACTCCAGCGAGCCATCATCGACGGCCTGGAAGATGTCAAGGCGCAGGACATCATGGTGTTTGACACCGAGCACATCACCTCGCTGTTTGAACGGGTGATCATTGCTTCGGGCACATCCAACCGCCAGACCAAGGCACTGGCCGCCAGTGTGCGTGAGGCGGTGCGCGATGCCGGTTTCAGCAAACCGCGCATTGAGGGCGAAGACAACGGTGAATGGATCATTGTGGACTGTGGGGCAGCGGTTGCACACATCATGCAGCCCACCATTCGCCAGTACTACCACCTGGAAGAGCTGTGGGGCGATAAGCCGGTCAAGCTCAAGTTGGGCGCACCTGCGCCGCTGGTCAAAGCCGCGAAGGTTGAGGTGAAGGCTGAACCGGAAATCAAAGTCAAGCCAGGTAAAAAAGTCGCCGGTAAGAAGACCGGGGCCAAAAAAACTGTCGTCAAAGCACCGGTTCGTATTCCAACAACCACGGTTGATCCCAGTTATGTGGGTCGCGTTGGAAAAACCAACGACTGGACAGCCCGGCGCAACGCCACCGAGACAGCGGCCGAGCCGGTTACCAAGACGCGCAAGCCAGCAGCCAAAAGCGCGATCGTTAAAGTGCCGGTCGCCAAAAAAGTGGTGGCCCAAAAAGTTGCCAGCAAAACTGCCGTTAAAAAAGCTGCACCCAGGAAATCTGCTCCTCGAAGCAAATGAGGCTGACGATAGTCGCTGTCGGCCAAAAAGTGCCTGACTGGGCGCAAACCGCCTACGACGATTACGCCAAGCGTTTTCCACCTGAGATCAAGGTCGAGCTGAAAGCCGTCAAAACCGAACCGCGCGCGTCCAAAACCCTGGAGACGCTTTTGGCGGCTGAAAAATCCCGTATTGAAGCAGCCATTCCACGCGGCACGCACATCGTGGCGCTGGACGAACGCGGCAGCAATGTGACCACCGTTTCGCTGGCAGAGCGGCTCAAGGCGTGGCAGCTGTCGGGTGACGATGTGGCAATCGTGATTGGAGGCCCGGATGGGCTTGAAGCAGGTTTTAAAAAAGCGGCACACGAACGCCTTCGCTTGTCTGATTTGACCCTGCCCCACGCCATGGTGCGAGTTTTGCTCATTGAGCAGTTGTACAGGGCGTGGAGCATCACGATAAACCACCCTTATCACCGTGAATAGTATGAGCACCTTTGTTTACTTGGCGTCTCAAAGCCCACGCCGCAGACAGTTGCTGGAGCAACTCGGCGTGCACTATGAGTTACTGTTGCCCGATGACAACGAAGACGCTGAGGCCCTGGAAACAATGCTTCAAGGCGAAGCGCCTGCCGCTTATGTCAAGCGGGTAACAAATCTCAAGCTCGATGCTGCTGTCGCTCGTCTCAAACGCAGGCAACTCAAATCCGCACCGATTTTGTGTTCAGACACAACCGTTGCCATGGGGCGCACGATCTATGGCAAACCTGAGGGCAACGAAGATGCCAAGCGCATGCTGGCCGAACTGGCTGGCCGCACGCATCGCGTATTGACGGCAGTAGCAGTTCGGTCAGGACGCAATCGCTTCGATGCACTGAGCACGTCGAAGGTGACCTTTGACGAAATGACCAGCAGGCAAATCAGGGGCTACGTTGCTACCGGCGAGCCTTTGGGCAAGGCCGGTGCTTACGCTGTGCAGGGCAGGGCGGCATCGCACATCAGACGCATTGACGGCAGCTACAGTGGAATCATGGGTTTGCCGCTGTACGAAACTGCCGCGCTGCTCAAAGCTGCGGGCGTCAAACTTTAAACTACAGGTCATGCAACAAGACATTCTCATCAACTGGTCGCCCCAGGAAACCCGCGTGGCCGTCATTGAGCATGGCGCACTGCAAGAGCTACAGGTCGAGCGCTCGCTGGAGCGTGGTCTGGTCGGTAACGTTTACCTGGGTAAAGTAGCGCGCGTGCTGCCAGGCATGCAGTCTGCGTTTATCGACATTGGCCTGGACAAAGCGGCCTTCCTGCACGTGGCGGATTTGATGAGCAGCATCAATAGCCGCCATGCCGATGCGGATGTGCCAGCACTCAGCGTCCAGCCGATTGAAAAACAATTATTTGAAGGCCAGGCCTTGATGGTCCAGGTGCTGAAAGACCCGATTGGCACCAAGGGGGCGCGGTTGACGGCGCAAATCAGCATTGCCGGACGTTTGTTGGTGTTTTTGCCGCAGGATAATCATGTGGGTGTGTCGCAAAAAATACCGCCCAAGCAGCGTGAGGAATTGCGCCACCGAGTGATCAGACTTGCCGGTGAAGCAGGCGGCGGTTTTATTTTGCGAACCAATGGCGAAGACGCACAGGACGCCGAACTGACCGAGGACATTGCCTACCTGCGCAAAACCTGGGCTCGTATCAAGGATGCATCTACCCGTTTGCCGCCTGCATCTGTGCTGCATCAGGACTTGAACCTGCTGCAGCGCGTGCTTCGTGATGTGGTGGTTGAAGGGACGCAGACCATACGCATTGACTCGCACGAGCAGTTCGAAAGCCTCAAGACTTTCGCGCAAGAGTTTATGCCTGCGACTGTACAAAAACTCCAGCACTACGTGGGTGAACGGCCAATTTTTGACCTGTTCAACATTGACGAGGACATTGCCAAGGCCCTGGGTCGTCGGGTAGACCTGAAGTCAGGTGGCTACCTGATCATTGACCAGACAGAAGCGTTGACCACTGTGGATGTGAACACAGGCGGCTTCG
Organism: Polaromonas sp.; assembly: GCA_031410335.1. GTDB lineage: Bacteria > Pseudomonadota > Gammaproteobacteria > Burkholderiales > Burkholderiaceae_C > Polaromonas. The sequence continues at coordinate 3,637 of JANNYZ010000020.1, forward strand.
TCGGAGCCCGTAATTTTGACGACACCATTTTCAAGACCAATCTGGAAGCATCTCAGGCAATTGCGCGGCAACTCCGTCTGCGCAATCTGGGCGGTATTGTGATTGTGGACTTTATCGACATGTCGCGTGAAAACCACCGCGATGCGGTACTGGCAGAGTTCCAGAAACAGCTTGCGCGTGACCGCATCAAAACCGCTGTCAACGGCTTTTCATCGCTCGGCCTGCTGGAGATGACGCGTAAACGTACCCGTGAGTCGCTGGCACATCAGCTGTGTGAACCCTGCAGTGCCTGCAGTGGCAAAGGCGTGGTCAAAACAGCCCGCAGCGTGACTTATGACATATTGCGCGAAATTTTGCGTGAGGCCAGGCAGTTCAACCCGCGCGAATTTCGCGTGGTGGCCTCTCCCAAGGTCATCGAGCTTTTCCTGGATGAAGAAAGTCAGCACCTGGCCAGTCTGAGTGACTTCATTGGCAAACCCATCTCCTTGCAAGCTGAGGCCGCGATGGCGCAGGAGCAATACGATATTGTATTGATCTGATTTCAAAGACTATTTCTATGCCGCAGCAGACCATTCCCATCCTGATGTACCACCAGGTTGATACAGAGCCGCCCAAGGGCTCTCCCATGCGCGGGCTGGTAGTGGCGCCGAAAACTTTTTCAAGACAGATGGCAGCGCTCCATGCGTTGGGTTACCAGGGCAAGTCCATGGGTGACTTGATGCCCTACCTGAACGGCGACAAGCGCGGCAAAGTCTTCGGTATCACCTTTGATGATGGCTATGAGAACAATTTACGCTGCGCCTTGCCGGTGCTCAAGCGCTATGGCTTTACTTCCACGTGCTACATCGTTGCAAATCAGGTTGGAAAAACCAATGGATGGGACAAAGAACGCGGCGTCTTGCAAGTGCCTCTGATGACTGCAGAGCAGCTACAGGCTTGGGTCAATGCAGGCCAGGAGGTGGGTTCACACACGCTGAACCATGCCAACCTTGACACATTGAGTGAGGCAGAGCAGGTCATCGAGATCGCGCAGTCCAAAGTGCAGCTCGAAGCACTCATCGAGCAAAAGGCGGGCGTGCAGCACTTCTGCTATCCCTATGGGGGTCTGAACAAGACAGCAGTACAAAGCGTCAAGGCCGCAGGTTATCTGACCGCAACTACGACTGTGCGGGGCAGGGCGGTTGTAGCGCTGCACGATGACTTGCTGCTGCCGCGTGTGCTGGTTAGCCGCACCACGACGTGGATGCAACTGCTCCTCAAGTGTTTGACCCGATACGAAGACAGGCGCGCCGTTAAACATTCCTCAGACATCTACGCCACATGAAGATGCGACTTGCCCTGATAACCCGTAACTTTTCAAAAATAGGTGGCGGCGCAGAAAGTCTTGCAGTATCGATGGCGACATCCATGCTGGATGACTACGACATCACAGTTGTCTCACAAGGTTTTGACCAGTCGACCGAACTGTTCAAGCGCGTCCCAGTTTCTAAACTGCCGATTCGCACCCGATGGCTCAACCAGCTGTGGTTCAGCTGGCGGACCAAACGACTCACCCGGTCTGGCTTTGACATCGTTCACTCGTACGAAAATATTACCCATGGCGATGTGCACACTGTTAGTGTCAAAACTGTTCATGCCAGCCTGAAAGAACGCGGCATGAGCGCTTTGCGCATCGCGCTAAGTCCTCGCTTGCTGGCTTATTTGTGGCTGGAAAAAAAACGTTTATGCACCAAGGGGCACCACAGCGTTTTTGTGTCTCAATTTGTGCATGACGAGACCCTTGCCGTTTTTCCCAACTTGTACTCTGGCAGCGTGGTCACGCCGGGCGTCGATATCCCTTCGCAGCAATTTTCAAAGGCAGAAAAGGCCGCAGCTCGCAAGAGTCTGGGCCTTGATCCCGCCATCATGACGATCGGCTTTGTGGGCCATGACTTTAAAAAGAAAGGCCTGGCGACACTGCTCAAGGGTGCGGCTTTGTTGCCCTTCGATGTGCAAATCATGGTGATTGGCAATACTGCACAAGCTGATCGATATACGGATTTGGTACAGACTTTGGGCACAGGAAAATCGTGCCGTTTTATGGGTGTTGTCAGCGACATGCCTACCGCCTACGCGGCCATGGACTGTTTGGCGCACCCAACCACGCAAGATGTTTTTCCCATGGTGTTGCTGGAAGCCATGGCCAAACACGTGCCAGTGGTGACAACCAATGAACCCTACAACAACATGGGCAGTCTGCTGGTCAATGACGTTGACGCCATGTTGTTGCCTGACCCTCAAGATATTGACGGCATGGCCAAGGCTCTCAGCAAGATCTGGCTTGACACAGAATTACGCGACACGCTTGCGAACAATGGGTTTTTATTCGCCCAAAAATACAGCTGGGATGTAGCTAAGGCCAAGTATTACGAGGTTTACAAGCGCGTGATCAAGTGCTGAAAATAATGGCATCAAGACGAAACGTAGCCCAAAAATTGTTCCTTTACATAGTCTTCAACGCGAATAAAGTCACCATGCCAGAATTCGCGCAACCGGGTTGTATCAGCACGTGAATATTCTGCTTCCTGTGTTGAGCCACGTTGAATAACCAAGCGCGGAAACAGTTCTTGCACCATGTCGACCAGCGTCGATACTTTTGTAGCTACACCGGTTCCTATATTCAGGTGTGTGTGCTGAATGCGTGCATCGAGTAGGTTCAGGACGACTGAGGCGACATCCGTCACATGAATAAAGTCCCGCTGCATTCGGCCATCATTGTTCATGGTGAAGGATGTACCTGTTTGCAGGGCGCGCTTGAGCTTTGAAAAAATCGAAAAACGATCGTCACCGCCATAGCTGTTGAACACACGCAAAATCTGGAATTCAATGCTGTTGGCGGTACAAAACTCGGCCACCAGCTTTTCGTTCAAATGCTTGGAAATACCATTGATCGTGATGGGGCAGCACAAGCTGTCTTCGCCGGTACGCATGTCTTCGCCATACACAGCGCAACTACTGAGAAATACCAAACGCTTGACCTGTCGTTGTCGAGCTGCTTCAAGCAAAGTAGCGGTCGACATGACGTTGGAGTCCAGCAGTCGGGTGGGCGCTAGGCTGGCGGATGTCCGCAGATCGCTTGCGGCGTGAACGATGACATCTGCCATGGCCATTTTTTCGTGGATGGATGTCCAGTCGCCACGCCCTACAGGGACAACACAGACGTCATTTTTGACGTTGGTTTGCCGGCGAAATTCAGTGCCGAAATTTCCTTCTGCGCCAGTCAGCAAAATATTCATGGTGTCAGTCTATGTTGAGTCTGAATTCGATCCAAGCCGATACAGATTAGCGTAAGCCCCGTTTTGTGCCATTAACTGTGTGTGTGTGCCTGTCTCAATAATTCGGCCTGAATTCATCATGATGATACGGTCAGCATGTTGAATAGTGGACAGTCGGTGCGCGATGATCAGCGATGTCCTGTTTTGCGTCAGCTCTTTGATGGCAACTTGCACCGCTTGTTCTGATTCGGTATCCAACGCTGAAGTCGCCTCGTCAAGAATCAGAATCGGTGCATCTCTGTACAAGGCTCGCGCTATGGCCAGGCGCTGGCGCTGGCCGCCAGACAGCTCCATGGCGTTGTGTCCCAGCACGGTATCAATGCCTCGCGGCAGGTCACTGATGAGTTGCCCAAGATTGGCCGCGATCAGGCACCGCGCGATTTTGTCATTGTCGTAGGGCTGGCCCAGCGTAACGTTTAGGGCAATTGAACTGTTCAGCATGACCACATGCTGACTGACCACTGCAAACTGCGAACGCAACGACGACAGATCCCATTGCCTGATTTCTTGGCCGTCAATCTTGATATGGCCAGATGTCAAATCAACAAAACGGGGCAACAGATTAGCCAGTGTGGTTTTGCCGGAGCCTGAAGCGCCTACCAGCGCAATTGTTTCGCCGGGTGCGATGGACAGGTTAAGGTGATCTAGCGCCGGCGGCGCGCCCGCTTTGTAAACAACGCCTGCATTCAGGAATTCAATGGCTCCAGACGCTCTGGGTTTGGTGAAAGTTCCACCAGATTCATCATCCGTCAACTCCATCAAATCCAGCCCTCGTTCCAATGCTGCCAGCCCCCGCGTGATGGGCGTCGCTCCGTCAGACAATCCTTTGATGGGCGCAATCAACAGCAGCATGGCGGTGACAAAGGCAACAAATCCACCCACGGTGGTGGTGTTTTCCGAGCCCTGCAACAGCGCGATGGAGATGACCGCCGACAGTGCAATCGCAGCCAGCACCTGGTTGATGGCGCTCATACTTGCGTAAGCCACCGTTGACTTCATCGACAGGCGGCGAAGGGACCTACTCAATGCGTCAAACCGGGTTGCCTGGCTGGCCTGCGCGCCGTTCAGGCGGACATCACGGTGCGCCAGTACATTTTCTTCTACCACATACGCCAGGTTGTCGGTGGCAGTCTGGCTTTCCTTGGTCAAACGGTAAAGCCTGCGCGTCAGCAACTGAATTACCAGTGCCACTGCAGGAAACAGCAGAGACACCACCAGCATCAGTTTCCAGTTCAAAAAAATGAGGTAGGCGATCAACGCCAGCATCGTCAACAGATCCCGTGCCAATTTGATCAGCGCATTGTTCAGAATGACGGAACCGTTGTAGACCTCGTAGACCACAGTGTTGGATATGGCACTGGAGGTCTGTTCCGCAAATAGCGACAGGCGTGCGGTGAGCAACTTGTCAAACATGGCTTTGCGAAGTGCCTGAAGGCCATCGTTGGTCACTTCGGTCAACGCATATTGCGCGACAAAACCAGACAAGCCCCGGATGGTAAAAAGCAGCATCAGCGCAGCGGGAACCTGCCAGAGATCAAGAGAGCCGTTTTGAAATCCCCGGTCGAGCAGCGGTTTAAGCAGCGCTGGAATAAAGGGTTCGGTGGCTGATGCTGCAATCGTCGCCAGTATGGCCACAGCCCACGCGCGCCTGGACTTGCTGAAATAAGGCCAGACACGCCAAAAGCGCTTCAGGATGGTTGTTTTATGGGGTTGTGACGCCGCGCTGCTAGGTGTCATGTCGGGTTTGCCCTTGCCGTTGCCCCTGAGGCCGATCTCGGTGAGTGCATCACAAGAGCAAGCATAAGACCCAGTGCAACGCAGAAAAAATCACCGATCAACGCATCATAAATCGGTGAATTGAAAAAACACGCTACTGCCAATGCCGCCAGCACAGACTGCGCAGCGCGTGCTGATGCTTGTTCTGCCGAGAGTGTGTCGCTGAAAATAGCCACCAGGAAGGCTAAAAAAAGCAGAATTCCGGGCACACCTAGCTGCACGCCCCACAACAAATATTCCTGATGCGGATTACCTCTTTCACCAAGTTTGAATGATGCTGGATTTTGTTGCGTTTCGAGTCTGTTGTACTCGTTGCTCCAACTTCCGACGCCTGAGCCCAGCAAAGGACTCTCGGAAATTGACTGGACTGCCCGGTGCCAGAAGTGCAGCCTTATGCCGGAAGAGCTTCCCGTTTGAACGTTGGCGCCTTCCTTGACCGAGAATTCCTGAACTTCACTTTTAACCATATTGATTCGCTTTTGCACCTTTGGCGACACTACCGAAAGTGTGCCGAGCAAAAGTAATGGCAGTATCAACACAGCCCAGCGATAGCGCGGCTTGAGTTGCCAGGTCAGCGCCAGGGAAAGCAGCGCTATCACCACCAGGTGGCCGCTACGTCCGCTCAACACAAACAATACATTAGCGACACAGATGATTGCAACGACTATCGCGATCTGCCCACCGAAGCTGCCGGGCGCCAACCTGCGTAGGTGCCAACATACAGCTGCAGTTACTGCACTCATGATGCCTTGGTCCAGATAGGTAGAAAAAACTGCGTATTCTGTGCTGGCCATCTTCGATGTTGCCCATGGCACCGGTATTCCTGCAAACAACATCCAGGAACCAAGCACTAAAAATAACTGCGCCAAAACAAAAACGAAGATCGCGTTGATGACCTCCTGCCTGCTTCTCAATAACATCGGCAGCAGCAAGATGGTTAGCAATTTGCCGTATTTTGCGATTGAACCAACTGATTCGGCTGTTTCCGCAGTCGTCCAGAACAGGCTAAGGGTAAAGGTGAGTAGTACAACGAGCACTGCACGGGCAGTGTTCAAAGGTACAGACAATCGGGTTTCGTTGACAACTTTTGAGCTTGTGATGTAAGGCCAAATTAAAATTGTGAAACCAAACACGAACAACGCCAACTTGGCAATACTCACCATGGCCATTGACAGCCCTACCGATGCCGCCACTGTGTAGACTAGCAGCAGCCTTGAACTCAAATACTTTTTAGTTTGCCAGCTGGTTTCTGTCATGGTTTCCCATATTATCGATGATTGTTTTTTGACCGATTGCGTTTCCCTGGCACGCATCACTAGCATTGTGTAAAAAGGCAGAGTTTGACTACGCTGGCAGTTATTGTTATTACCAAAAATGAGGCACGCAACATCGGGGCTTGCCTGCATTCTGTGGGCTTCGCTGATCAAATAGTGGTGCTTGACTCAGGAAGTACCGACGGTACCGCCGACTTGGCCAAGGCAATGGGCGCGGAGCTGATTCAAAGTCCGGATTGGCCTGGTTTTGGGATACAAAAAAACCGCGCCCTTGCTTTGGCGCGATCTGATTGGGTTTTGTCGATCGATGCCGACGAAAGATTAACCCCTGAGCTTCAGGCAGAGATCAAAGCAGCGCTCCACAAACCGCAATTTGACGTTTACAGCTTTCCCCGGCTTTCAAGTTACTGTGGTCAGTACATGCGCCATTCGGGTTGGTATCCTGACCGGATCACGCGCCTTTTCAAACGCGGCAGTGCCAGCTTTTCTAATGATCTGGTGCATGAAAAACTCATCACCCGACAAGCCGTGGGTCAATTACAAGCGCATTTGCTGCATGAGAGCTTCGACGATTTTGAAGCGGTGCTCGACAAGGCCAATCGCTATTCGACAGCCGGTGCACAGCACTTATTTGAGCAGGGTAAAAAGGCATCTATCCGTCAGGCATTAGGACACGGACTGTGGGCATTTTTTCGCACGTACGTGTTGCGCTTGGGCTTTCTGGACGGTCGTATGGGGCTGTTGCTGGCTATTTCAAATGCAGAGGGCACCTATTACCGTTACCTGAAGGTCTGGTTAATGTCACAGCCTTCCAGCAAAACGCGATGAAGATCAGCTTCATTGTTTTGACCTACAACCGAACCGATGCTTTGCTGGCGGTGCTCCGGTCGCTGGCCAGGCAGTGCGGGACTGATCATGAGGTGCTGGTAGCGGACGACGGCTCCAGCGCTGCCCAGGTTGACATGCTGCGCCAAAACTGCCCGGTTTTCAACTGCGCCATACGTCACGTCTGGCACGCAGACACCGGCTTTACAGCAGCTGCAGCACGTAACTTGGGCGCCTACCATGCACAGGGAGAGTATCTGGTTTTTCTTGATGGCGACTGTGTGCCTGGCCCGTCATTTGTGAAAGCCCAAACCCGACTTGCTGAACGAGCCTGCTTTGTCAACGGAAGCCGGGTCTTGCTCAGTGAACATTTGACGCAGCGTGTTGTCAGCCAGACGATCGACCTGCTTGATGAGTCCTGGGTTTTTTGGACGCTGGCCAGATTCAAAGGTGACAGCAACAAACTGTTGCATATGCTTGGCTGGCCCATGTCGTGGTTTAGGGTACAAAAGGGCTTCAGGTGGAAGGGCATCCGCAGCTGCAACCTCGCCGTATGGCGCAATGATTTTTTGGCTGTTAACGGTTTTGACGAGACCTTTGAGGGCTGGGGTCACGAAGATGCAGACTTGGTGTTGCGTCTTAGTCATGCCGGCATCCAGCGTAAAAACGGGTTTTGGGCGACCGAGGTTTACCACTTGTGGCATCCTGAGCAGCAGCGCCATCAGGAGTCCATCAACCGGCTAAAAGTGCTTGAGCGAATGAAAACCGTCCAAATAAGAGCGGTAAAGGGTTTGTCGGAAATTGAACCTCATTCGTCAGGTCAGGTCACACGCCTACAGTAAGTTGCCGAAAACACATTTAAACTTTTTCTATGTTTACAAATTCATTTGTTAACCGCCGTACGCTGGTGACACTGATTGCCGCCAGTGCTCTGCCTTTGCCTTCAGTGGTTTCAGCGCAGTTCAGAGTGGAGGTTTCCGGGGTTGGTTTGACGCAAATGCCTATCGCGGTGACCGCTTTTCGCGGAGAAGCCCAAGCACCCCAAAAAATTGGCGCCATTGTCAAGGCAGATCTTGAACGCAGCGGCGTTTTTCGCCCAGTTGACACTTCAGGCGCGGTCATGGACGAGAGCTCCCGGCCAGACCTGACGGTGTGGAAGCAAAAAGGCGCTGATTCACTGGTCACCGGCAGCATCACGCCACTGGCTGATGGTCGTTTCGATGTTCGCTTGCGTTTGTGGGACGTTGTGCGTGGTCAGGATTTGGGCGGACAAAGTTATGCTGTAACCGCAGCCGACTTACGGCTTTCAGCGCACCGCATCTCTGACTTTGTTTATGAAAAGCTAACAGGCGAAAAAGGTATTTTTTCAACCCGCATTGCGTATGTGACCAAGAGCGCACAGCGTTTTACGCTATGGGTGGCAGACGCCGATGGTGAGAATGCGCAATCTGCGCTCGCCAGCCCTGAGCCGATCATTTCGCCCGCCTGGTCGCCCAACGGTTCGCAGTTGGCTTATGTATCTTTTGAGTCGCGCAAACCAGTGATCTATGCACATGATGTGGCAAGCGGCAAACGCCGGTTATTGGCAAACTTCCGTGGCTCGAACAGCGCCCCTGCCTGGGCTCCTGATGGTCGGCAAATTGTGGCCACCTTGAGCCGCGATGGCGGGTCCCAGCTTTACTCTATGGACGCCAACGGCGGCGAACCCCGGCGCTTGACCCAATCGTCGAGCATTGATACCGAACCCGCCTTTGCACCTGACGGCAGAAGCATTTACTTCGTCAGCGACAGGGGCGGTGCGCCGCAAATCTATCGCATGTCGGCTGCCGGCGGCAATGCCGAAAGGGTCACTTTCACTGGCAACTACAACATCTCGCCGGCGATCAGTCCTGATGGCAAGTACCTGGCGTACGTCTCGCGCATCAGCGGTGCTTTCAAATTACAAGTCATGGAGCTCGCTACGAGCGCCGTGACACAACTGACTGACACGACTGCCGACGAGAGTCCGAGTTTTGCCCCCAACAGTCGCCTGATTGTGTACGCCACGCAGCAGCAGGGGCGTGAAGCGCTCATGACGACCACGCTCGACGGAAAAATAAAGGCCAGACTGGCGGGTGCCAGCGGTGACATCAGGGAACCTGATTGGGGTCCTTACTCCCGCTAGCGGCTTGCATTGATTAAATTAACTCCTACTGTTTTACAGGGTGAACATCATGAAACGTATTTTTTCTTCCGGTTTCGCAATTCTTGCGGCTGTTTTGTTTCTCTCTGCCTGCGGCTCCAGCGTCAAACTTGACGAGGTTCCGGTAGAAAGCCGCTCCGGCACGGTGGTCACTGCGCCGCCAAACACGAGCAGCGCTTCAAGCAGTGCTGTTGCACCGGTTGAAATTGCAGCCTCGAACACAGGCGTTGCGGGTCCCACTGGCGTGACGAAAGTGATTTATTTTGATTACGATAGCTACACCATCAAGCCAGAATTTCAAGGCGCGGTAGAGGCGCATGCAAAATACATGGCTGTCAACAAAACTCGCAGGCTGGCTGTCGAAGGTCACACAGACGAACGTGGTGGCCGAGAGTACAACCTGGCCCTTGGACAAAAGCGGGCAGAGGCGGTTCGGCGTGCCTTGGGCCTTCTGGGCGTTACCGATGCCCAGGTAGAGGCTGTGAGTTTTGGCAAAGAAAAACCTGCAGACACCGGCACGGATGAAGCCGCGCTAGCCAAAAACCGTCGTGCTGAACTGAATTACCGATAAGTGATGGAACGAGTCATGAACGCTCCAAGGATATTTCGCCATTTTTTGTCAATCGGTGCATTGAGCCTATTGGCGTTGAGTGCAAATGCAGCTTTGTTCGATGACGACGAGGCACGCAAGGCGATTCTTGATTTGCGGCAAAAGGTCGATGCACAGCAACTGCGTAATGTCGAGGAGCTTAAAAAGGCCACGGATGAGAATGCCCAGTTGCGCCGCAGCATTCTTGAGTTGTCCAATCAAATCGAAGTTTTACGTGCTGACATTGCCAGATTGCGGGGTCAGGACGAGCAGATGGCGCGGGACGTCGCTGAAATGCAGCGTAAGCAAAAGGACATGAGCCAGGGGGTGGACGAGCGGCTGCGCAAGTTTGAACCGTCCAAAGTAACGGTGGATGGTCAGGAGTTTGCGGCAAGTCCTGCCGAAGTTCGAGACTACGATGCGGCCCTGGCGACGCTGCGCAAAGGAGAGTTTGCAGCAGCGCAAACTGCCTTCCTTGATTTTGTTAACCGTAACCCCGTCAGTGGCTACAAGCCGTCTGCCCTTTTTTGGCTGGGCAATGCGCAGTATGCGTTGCGTTCTTACCGCGAAGCGATTGTCAATTTCAAATCCGTTTTGGCACTGTCGCCTCAGCACCTGCGCGCGCCAGAAGCAGCATTGTCAATCGCCAATTGTCAGATTGAGCTCAAAGACAATGTTTCGGCCCGCAAAACATTCAATGATCTGATCAAGGTCTACCCTCAATCGGAAGCCGCATCAGTTGCCAAAGACCGTTTGACCAAGCTCAAATAGCAGGCCGCCATGCCTTTAAAATCAGGGCATGGACATTTCTACACTCAAGGCTCTGACAACGCAGGTTCTGTGGGCCGCGTTTATTCTTTCGGTGCTGTTCGGCGCTATTGCCCAGCGCACTCACTTCTGCACTATGGGTGCCATCAGCGACATCGTCAACATGAGCGACTGGACGCGTATGCGTCAGTGGGGTATGGCGGTAGGCGTGGCCATGATTGGTTTTTATACGTTGGTAGCCGCGGGCCTGATTGACCCGTCGAAGACGCTTTACGCTTCCAACCGTTTCATCTGGCTGTCAGCCTTGGTCGGCGGCTTGATGTTTGGTTTTGGGATGGTGCTGGCGTCGGGCTGTGGCAGCAAGACGCTGGTTCGCATTGGCGGTGGCAACCTGAAATCAGTCGTCGTGTTTGTGGTCATGGCTGTGGCTGCGTTTGCCACACTCAAAGGGATCACAGCCGTGCTGCGCGTGGCGACGGTTGATCGCGTAGCCATGGAATTTGCCAGCAACGCGGCCTTTCCAAATTGGCTGGGTAGTGGCCTGAACCTCGGGACCGCCGGTGCCGGGCTGATTTTGGCGCTGGTTTTGGGTTTGGGCCTGATTTTTTGGGCCTTGCTGGGCCGCGATTTTGTGCGCGTTGACAACCTGCTTGCAGGCGTGGGCTTGGGCCTCATTATTTCTGCGATGTGGTGGGTCAGTGGCCGTATGGGCTATGTAGCTGAACACCCTGAAACCCTGCAGGAGGCGTTTCTCGCCACCAACTCCGGCCGCATGGAGGCCATGAGTTTTGTTTCCCCGGTGGCGTACACGATCGACTGGGTGATGTTTTTCAGTGACAAGGCCAAGGTGCTCACGATTGGGATTGTGTCGGTTTTTGGCGTCGTTGTTGGATCAGCCCTTTACTCACTTGTGACGCGCAGCTTTCGGTGGGAAGGTTTTCGCGATGTCGAAGACACAGCCAACCATCTTGTGGGAGCCGTGTTGATGGGCGTGGGCGGCGTGGCCGCCATGGGCTGCACCGTAGGGCAGGGCCTGTCGGGTTTGTCAACTTTAAGCGCTACTAGTTTTGTAGCGGTCACCGCTATTGTTGCGGGCGCTGTGGCGGCTCTCAAATACCAGTTGTGGCGCCTGGAGAAAAGCATCTAGTGCCTGAATCTGCTGACCTTGAGCGCCGCTTTGGAGGCCTGGCACGGCTTTACGGCGCTGAAGGCGCCGGATACATTCGTGCCGCTCATGTGGTGGTGGTTGGTATTGGCGGCGTGGGCTCATGGGCCGCAGAAGCATTGGCGCGCAGCGGTGTTGCGCGTTTGACGCTGATTGACCTTGACCATATTTCCGAGTCGAACATCAACCGGCAGATTCATGCGATCAGCAGCACACTGGGTCAGTCCAAGGCTCAGGCCATGCGTGAACGCATTGCACAGATTAACCCCGACTGTGATGTGCGATGCGTTGAAGAGTTCGTCGATGCCGTTAATTGGCCGGGCATCGCGCAGCTGGATACCCAAGCAGAATCACTTTCCATTCTCGATGCCTGCGACCAGGTCAAGGCCAAAACGGCTATGGCTGCCTGGGCAATGCACAACAGCGCCAACTTCATCACAGTAGGGGCTGCAGGCGGTAAACGCCACGCGCACAAGGTTGAAATTGACGATCTGGCGCTCACCACACACGACCCATTGCTGGCTCAACTGCGTTACCGTTTGCGCAAAGAACACAACGCTGCGCGTCAAGGCAATATGCAGGTGAGCTGCGTTTTCAGCCGCGAATCAGTGATGCAGCCCGCACCCTCTGTACAAAACGTTGGCGTCGACACACCGCAAACCGACAGCAGCCTGAACTGTCATGGCTATGGTTCGGTAGTCAGCGTGACCGCAACATTTGGTATTTGCGCGGCAGGCTGGTTGCTGGACAAAATTGCCAGCCAAGGTTTTGCAAAGAGACCCAAAATCACGCTATAATTTGAGGCTTGTCTACTTTCATCGGTAGACAAGCATGGGACCTTAGCTCAGTTGGTAGAGCAGCGGACTTTTAATCCGTTTGTCGTGGGTTCGACCCCCGCAGGTCCCACCAAAATTTGAAAAGCGCCTGACGTCATAGTCAGGCGCTTTTTTGGTTTCTGGCGTTTGTTTTTGCTTGTTCTATCCTGAAAACCCCAGCCTTGGGACTTCCAGCCCGGCCTTTTGCGCCACACGAATGCAGTCTTTCATGTGCTCTTCGCCGAGGTAGCGAATGGCAGCGTAGCCTACGGTCGCGGCGACGATCTGGCCCGCGAAGGGGACGTATTTCGCCAGCTGTTTGGTGGTCAGGCGCATGCCGATTTTGGTAGCTGCAGCCACCACCAGGTCTTTGCTGATCAATTTACCAATCAAGACCGATCCCACCATCGTCACCGCTTTTTGCACCTGTTCGCGTTTTTTGGGATTCAGGCTGTCCAGTTGCTGAGGCGTGAGGCCAAACTCACGGTTGATTTCAGGGATGAGCCTTGACAGCATCGCGGCATCGACCGCCCAGTCAAGCCCGGGCACTGGCACGGCGCTCACAGCACCGGCAAGCAGCGCCCGCTTGTGCAGCAGTTTGCGGCTGCGCTTAACAGCCTCTTGCATGTATGCGTCGTCTTGAGCCATGTTCAGTGCTGAGGGCATGCAATGGTTCTCCTTATCGGTTAACTCTATACCGCTGCGGTTTCAATCTGTTCGGTCAGCTCCAGCCACCGTTCTTCCAGAGTGCCTATTTCGGCATCCACGGCTTTCAGGCGTTTGCCGATTTGTGCCAGCTCTGCAGGTGCTTTGCTATGGCTGAGTTGAGTGTGCAGGGCGTCTTTTTCAAGGTTCAGGACCTGCATTTGGGCATCAATCCTGTCCAGTTCCTTTCGCAAGGGCTTGGCGGCGTCGTTTTTTCCTGTTTTGATGCTTTTTTGGGTATCAAAAGTGGCTGCAGGCGCCTGTTTATGTGCGCGAGCAGCTTCTTTTTCGATAGCAGTCTTGACGGCGGGTGCGGCGCTGGCCTTTTTGGCTTCTTCACGCATTTTCTTGGCGTGGTCCAGCAAATACTTCTGGTAGTCGTCCAGGTCGCCATCAAACGGTGCCACACCGCCCTGGCTGACCATCCAGAACTCGTCGCATACCGCCCTCAAAAGTGCCCGATCGTGGCTAACCAGCATCACGGTACCTTCAAACTCATTGAGCGCCATGCTCAGCGCCTCACGCGTGGCCAAATCGAGGTGGTTGGTCGGCTCGTCCAGCAGCAGCAGGTTGGGGCGCTGCCACACAATCATGCAAAGTACCAGACGCGCTTTTTCGCCGCCGCTCATACTGCCCACGGCCTGCTTGACCATGTCGCCGCCAAAGTTGAAGTTGCCCAAAAAGCTGCGCAGGTCCTGCTCGCGCGTTGGCTGGTTGCCCATCTTGCCGGCAGCAGTGACTTCTTTGACCAAGCGAATCATGTGCTCAAGAGGGTTGTCTGCGGGGCGCAGCACGTCGAGTTCCTGCTGGGCAAAGTAGCCAATGTTCAGGCCTTTGCCTTCGGTCATGTCACCACTGATGGGCGCCAGGGCGCGCGCGACGGTTTTGACCAAAGTTGATTTACCCTGACCATTGGCGCCCAAAATACCGATGCGCTGGCCCGCCAACACCGATTTGCTGACGTTTTGCACGATGACGGTGGGCGGCGTGCCCTCGGGGGCATCTTCGGGTGCCGGGTAGCCAAAAAAGGCGTTTTGCATCGCGAGCATCGGGTTGGGCAGGTTGGCGGGCTCTTTGAACTCGAAAGTAAAGTCAGCCTCGGCCAGCAGCGGTGCAATTTTCTCCATGCGGTCCAGCGCCTTGACCCGGCTTTGCGCCTGCTTGGCCTTGCTGGCTTTGGCCTTGAAGCGGGCAATAAACTTCTGCAGATGGGCAATTTTGTCCTGTTGCTTGCTGAAAGCGGTTTGCTGCAGCGCCATTTGTTCGCTGCGCAAGTCCTCAAACTTGCTGTAGTTACCGCCGTAGCGGGTCAGTTTGGCACTTTCAATGTGTACTGTCACATCCGTCACGGCATCTAAAAACTCGCGGTCATGGCTGATGACCAACATGGTGCCCTGGTAGCGCTTGAGCCAGGCTTCCAGCCACACCAGTGCATCCAAATCCAGGTGGTTGGTGGGCTCGTCCAGCAGCAGCAGGTCAGAAGGACACATCAGCGCACGCGCCAATTGCAGCCGCATGCGCCAGCCGCCTGAAAAGCTGTTGACCGGGTTGTCCAGTTCAGACACCTTGAAGCCCAAACCCAGGATGAGTGCTTGCGCGCGTGCCTTGGCGTCGTGCTCGCCCGCGTCATACAGCTCCATGTAGGCGTGCGCCATGCGGTCGCCGTCGCCGCTCTCTTCGGATGCGGCCACTTCAGCCTGCGCGGCCAGCAGCACGATGTCGCCTTCGATCACGTAGTCGGTCGCGCTTTGCTCGGTTTCGGGCATGTCCTGCGCAACCTGCGCCATGCGCCATTGGGTGGGGATGAAAAACTCGCCACCGTCTTCATGCAGCGTGCCGTTGAGCATGGCAAACAGTGATGATTTGCCCGCACCATTGCGCCCGACCAGGCCAATGTTTTCGCCGGGGTTCAGGGTGACAGATGCGCTGTCAAGAATCACTTTGGCGCCACGACGCAGCACCACGTTTTTGAGGGTAATCATGTTTCAACTAATCTTGGAGAAGGACGCATATCTGCATCCAGAAAAACGCGAATCGAAAGTTATTGCAGTTGCTGCTTTGTCAAAAGCAACACCTGGTCCGGACCACCGCTTGTCTCGAACCACAAAGGCTCTAGCGATGTGAAGGCGCGTTCAAAGTTTTCGCGCTCGTTACCTATTTCCAGCACCAATACTGCATTTTCGCTCATATGCTGCGCAGCGGTTAGAAAAAGGCTTCGAATAAAGTCCATGCCGTCTTCCCCGCTGGCCAGCGCCAAGGCTGGTTCAGCCTTGAATTCAGCCGGTAAAGCGGCCATGGTTTGGGCGTTGACGTAGGGCGGGTTGCACAAAATCAGGTCATAGGGGCCTTGGCAGGCGGCCAGACCGTCAGATTCCAGCAGAGTGATGCGATCTGCCAAACCATGCTTGTCGACGTTGATGCGCGCCACAGCCAGCGCATCCGCACTGATGTCCGCTGCATCAATCACCACGTCCGGGTAGGCCATGGCGGCCAGCACGGCCAGGCTGCCGTTGCCCGTGCACAAGTCAAGCACGCGGTGGGTGCTTTCGCTCAGCCACGGGTCGATGCTTTCATCAACAATCAGTTCGGCAATAAACGAACGCGGAATGATCACCCGTTCATCCACATAAAACGGCACACCCTGTAGCCAGGCCTCATTCGTCAGGTAGGCCAGCGGCTTGCGGGTGATGATGCGTGCTCCTAAAAGCGTAGCTACTCGCGCACGGTTTTGTGGGTCTACGCTCTGATTTGCCACCCCATCCAGGTCATCCAGCGGCAAATTCAGCTGCCACAGCACCAGCCAGGCGGCCTCGTCAAAAGCGTTCAGGGTGCCCTGGCCAAAACCGTTGGCCAGACTCAGACCCGCGGCTTCAAGCTGGGCGGCGGCGTCTTCTATCAGCTCAATGACCGTGAGCTGAGAGATCAATGCTTCACGTCCAGCGTGATTTCCGTGAAAGATGGTTCGTCGTCCGGGTCTTCTTCCGGCTCGGCGGCAGCTTTGGCGGCGGTGTGAAAGTCGTTCTCCAGCCGCCACATCAGGTTGGTGGGGGAATCAGCATGCAAGATACCTTCCTTGCGCGTTACTACACCATCGGCAATCATTTTGGCAATGTCCAGCTCGAAAGTCTGTGAACCCTCGGCCATGGACTTTTCCATGGCTTCTTTCACCCCTGAAAAATCGCCTTTTTCAATCAGCTCGGCAATCAGCTTGGTGTTCAGCATCACCTCGACAGCCGGTGCGCGGCTGCCTTCAACGGTACGCAGCAGTCGTTGTGAAACGATGGCCTTGAGCGCAGCGGCCAGGTCGCCGAGCATGGTGCCGCGCACTTCAACCGGGTAAAAGCTCAAAATCCGGTTGAGTGCCTGGTAGCTGTTGTTGGCGTGCATGGTGGCCAGGCACAGATGGCCCGACTGGGCATAGGCAATGGCCGCCGACATGGTTTCCCGGTCGCGGATTTCACCAATCAAAATCACGTCAGGCGCCTGGCGCAGCGCATTTTTCAGGGCGGTTTGCAGTGACTGGGTGTCGGTGCCCACCTCGCGCTGGTTCACGACAGATTTTTTATTGGTGAAAATAAATTCCACCGGGTCTTCAATCGTCAAAATGTGGCCCAGCGTCGTGGCGTTGCGGTGGTCCATCATGGCGGCCAGCGTGGTGCTTTTGCCAGCACCAGTTGCGCCCACCATCAGCAGCAGGCCACGCTTTTCCATGATCAGGTCGGCCAGGATAGGCGGCACTTTCAGGCTTTCAAGCGCTGGAATTTCTGCCGGAACATAGCGAATCACCGCCGCGTAGCTGCCGCGCTGGCGAAAGCCGCTGATACGAAAGTTACCCGCCCCCGCAACAGGCAGCGCCATGTTCAGCTCGCCGAGTTCCTTGAGTTCTTCAATCCGCTCGGGTGGCAATACCTCGGCCAGCAGGTTAAGCGGCGCATCAGGCGGGAGCACCTGGCTGTTGATGGGCAAGGCCTGGCCGTTGATTTTGATCAGTGCAGGGGAGTGCGCCGACAAATAGACGTCCGACGCTTTTTTGTCGGCCATCAAACGCAAAATTCTTTCCATCGTGCTCATGAGTCCAGCCCTTCAGTCGATTTAATCGGTCAGTCGCGCAAAAGGTCATTCAGGCTCGTTGTGGCCCTTGTTTTGGCATCGACTTTTTTCACAATCACGGCGCAGTACAGCGAATATTTGCCGCCAGCTTTTGGCAAGTTGCCAGACACCACCACCGAGCCCGCCGGAATGCGGCCGTAGCTCACCGTGTCTGTTTCGCGGTCATAAATCGGGGTGCTCTGGCCGATGTACACGCCCATCGAGATGACCGAGTTCTCTTCCACAATCACGCCTTCAACCACTTCAGACCGCGCGCCGATAAAGCAGTTGTCTTCAATGATGGTCGGGTTGGCCTGCATCGGCTCCAGCACGCCGCCTAGGCCCACGCCGCCAGACAAATGCACGTTTTTGCCGACTTGCGCGCAAGAGCCCACGGCCGCCCAGGTGTCTACCATCGTGCCTTCGTCGACATACGCACCAATATTCACGTAGCTGGGCATCAAAATCGCGCCCTTGGCAATATAGCTGCCGCGCCTGGCCACAGCAGGCGGCACCACACGGATGCCGGTTTCGCGCATTTCGGCTTCGCTTAAGTGGCTGAATTTGGTTTTGACCTTATCAAAAAAGCCCAGCTCGCCGGCGCGCATGAGTTCGTTGTCATTGAGCTTGAAGCTCAGCAGCACGGCTTTTTTGATCCACTGGTGCACGGTCCACTGGCCTACGGCCTGGCGGGTGGCCACGCGAATGCTGCCGTTGTTCAGTTGCGTGATGGTGTTGTCCACCGCATCGCGAATGTCTTGTGGCGCGGTTTTGACAGAAAGGTTGGCTCTGTCGTCCCAGGCCGCATTGATAACGGCTTCGAGTTGGGTGTTGTCTGTGGTCATGTTTTTGAAGTTTGGTGAGTTTGAATAAATTGGACGATTCTTTGCGCGGCCTCCACACATTCGGCGGTTTCAGCCACCAGCGCCATGCGAATGCGGCCTGCGCCGGGGTTGCTTCCGTGAAAGTCGCGCGCCAGGTAACTGCCCGGCAAAACCACCACATTGTAGGCAGCCAGCAAGTCACGCGAAAACGCGGCGTCGTCACCGTTAAAAGCCTCGGGCACGCGGGCCCACAGGTAAAACCCGGCATCTGGCAGGGCCACATCCATCACTGCCGACAGTAGGGGCGTGACCTGGGCAAATTTGGCCCGGTATTGGGCGCGGTTGTCCACCACGTGTGCCTCGTCAGCCCATGCCGCCACGCTGGCGGCCTGCACGATGGGGCTCATGGCGCTGCCGTGGTAGGTGCGGTACAGCAAAAACGGCTTGATGAGCGCTGCATCTCCCGCCACAAAGCCGCTGCGCAGGCCCGGCACATTGCTGCGCTTGGACAGGCTGGTCATGGCGATCAGGTTTTTGAAGTCAGGCCGGCCCAGCTGGGCAGCAGCCTCAAGGCCGCCCAAAGGCGGCTCGTCCCTGAAATAAATCTCGCTATAACACTCGTCTGAGGCAATCACAAAACCGTAGCGGTCTGACAGTTCAAACAGCAGCTTCCATTCACCAAGGCCCATCACAGCGCCTGCCGGGTTGCCGGGAGAACAGACAAACAGCAGCTGCGTTTTGGCCCAAACCGCATCAGGCACGCCCGAGTAGTCGATGGCAAAGTTGCGGGCCGGGTCGCTGGGAACGTAATGAACGTCAGCGCCCGCCAGAAGGGCTGCACCTTCGTAAATTTGATAAAACGGGTTGGGTGAAATAACGGTTGGACTGGCCTTGGTTGGGTCAATCACCGTTTGCGCCAGGGCAAACAGCGCCTCGCGAGAGCCATTGACCGGCAAGATCTGCGTGGCCGCATCTACTTTGAGGTCATAGCGGCGTTGCAGCCAATCGCTAATGGTTTGCCGCAGTTTGGGCTCGCCGAGCGTACCGGGGTAACTGGCCAGGCCTTGCAAAGAGCCTGTCAGGGCGTCTTTGATGAGTTGGGGGGTCGCGTGGCGAGGCTCGCCTATGCCCAGACTGATGGGTTTGAAGGCGGGGTTGGGCGTGACGCCTGCATGCAGCAGGCGCAGCCTTTCAAAGGGGTAGGGCTGAAGTTTGGAAAGCAGGGGGTTCATCCCCCTGATTATCCAGCTTGTGGCCCTGCCTGAATGCGCTTAGAAGTTGTAGCGGATACCGACGCTGGTGGTGGCAATCTTGTCTTTGCCCTGACCTGGGTATTTCAGGCGGTATTCGTCGTACTGAAGAACGGCCGACACGTTGGTGCTGAACATGTACTCCGCGCCAATGCCGTAGTTCACACCCCAGCCGGTTTCTTTGCCCGCTTGAATGCCTGAAGCCGGATTGGACGACACTTCGGTGCGGCCATAGGTGGTGCCCAGCTTGCCAAGCAGGTTAAACGATGGGCTGACCGGCAATTTGCCCACCAGGCTGACGCTAAAGCCGTCGGCTTTCGTGCTGCCACCGGCGCGGTTGATTCGGTCAAAGTCGGTGTAACCCAGCTCAACGCCAAAATTCTGATTGAAGTAACCACCGCCGTACAGGCTGTAAGAGTTTTTGCGCTGGTCAGCCGGGAAAGCGCCCGTACCGTTGTTCAGACGGTAGTTTGACAAGCCGGCATTAAAGCCGATGTAGGTCGCGCCCGGGGCGTACATCGAATATCCGCCGCTTGCCGATGTGCTTTGGGCTTGCACGCCGCCCGCCATGGCCAGGGCTGCTGCCGCCAAAGCGATGGACAGTTTGAATGATTTTTTCATGTGAAATCCTTGGTGATGAATAAGCGTTTCAGGAACAGTTCAATGTAATCAGCCAGGCGACTTTATGGTGTAGTCAGCTTTGTTGTGCACCTGTAGGACAGGGGGTAAAACAGCCCTGGCTGTGTCCAGTTGTTTCAGCGGCCTGTGGCGTCCACCGGGCGGCTGGCTTCAAACAAAAACCACGTCCGGCGTTCAGATTCGTCAATGTAGTTTTCAATCAGGCTGGCAGTGGCAATGTCTTTGCTGTCGTCGCACACGCCGTGTGCTTCACGCAGGCGGGCCGTCACGTTTTTGTTGTCTTCGCACAGTTCGGCCAACATGTCTGATGGCTCCACGTACTCGGCGTCGTTATCAAGGATGCGCTGGGTGCGGCTGATGTGGCCAATCGAGCGCAGCGTGTTGCCACCGAGCTTGCGAATGCGCTCAGCAATCGGGTCGGCCATGGCATAAATCTGGTCGGCCTGCTCGTCCAGCATCACGTGGTAGTCCCGAAAGTGCGGGCCTGACATGTGCCAGTGAAAGTTTTTGGTTTTCAGGTACAGCGCAAACACATCGGCCAGAATGCCGTTCATGGCCGCGGACACGTCTTTGGTGGCGGCAGCTTTCAGGTCGGTGGGGGTGCGCAGCGGCGCGGCTTGCGAATTTTTGGCGGCTGGTTTTGTCATGGCGATGCTTTCCTTTGTCAGTTGGTGTGAAACGGTTCGAAGCATCTATTGGGGCAGCGTTGGCAGTGCAGCGTTGTAGGTTATTGCCCTGTTGTTCCCACCGTCAAATGCCTGAATGGCTGCAACTGATCTTTATGCGCGCTAGCGTACATACAACCATGGTGCGTATGCATATACTGATAAATTGATGCAACACGATCCTAAAAAAAATCATCTCCTTGCTTCGCTGACCGGGGACGAATGGCAGCGCTGGCAACCCCTTCTTGAGCATGTGGAATTACCTCTTGGTCACGTCCTGTACGAGTCAGGTAAGACCATGACGCATATGTACTTTCCCACCACAGCCATCGTTTCTTTGTTGTACGTGATGGAGAACGGTGCGTCTGCCGAGATTGCCGTTGTGGGCAATGACGGCTTGGTGGCTGTGTCAATGTTCATGGGTGGGGGTTCCACACCCAGCCGCGGCGTTGTGCAGAGTGCGGGTCACGCCTTTCGCCTGAACGCCAAGGACATGAAAAAAGAGTTTGACCGGGGCGGGGCGGTGCTCCACCTGCTGCTGCGCTATACCCAGGCGCTGATCACCCAAATGGCGCAGACGGCCGTTTGTAACCGCCACCACGCACTAGACCAGCAATTGTGCCGCTGGCTGCTGCTGAGTCTGGACAGGCTGGAAGGCCGCGACCTGATCATGACCCAGGAGCTGATCGCCAACATGCTGGGCGTACGCCGTGAGGGCGTGACCGAAAGCGCCAGTAAGTTGCAAAACGCAGGGCTGATTCGCTACGCCCGAGGCCGCATCACGGTGCTGGACAGGGCGGGCCTGGAAAAGCGCAGCTGTGAGTGCTATGGCGTGGTTAGAAAAGAATACGACCGATTGCTGCCTGCAAAACCAGCCACCTGACGCGCCGCTGTCGTTGATTGCCGCTTGATGCGCTTTTATCTGGGCGTGTTTCGGCGCTATGTGCGGTAACAAGCGGTCATTCACCCTGGTTTCCTGTACTCTGGCCTATCGTTCAAGATTGCCATGCTTAATAAGTGTCTATGGCAGCAGGGCCGTGGCTCACCCCTTCAACCTGACGGGCAGCAGCACACCAAAGAATTGCGCCATGACCCCCATGACTTTAAAGTCAACCGCACCCGGCAACCACCTCATCGATCTGCTCCCCAAAAAAGACAGGCTGCGCCTGATGGCCGCCTGCGAGCTTGTTGATTTGCCTCTAGCCGAAGTGCTGAGTCAGCCAGGCAAGCCTACCAAGTATGTGTATTTCCCGACCGTAGGTTTTGTCTCCTTGATCGCCATGGTCAAAGACAGTCCTGGTGTTGAAGTGGGCATGGTGGGCCGTGAAGGCATGCTGGGTGTGCAACTTGCCCTGGGTGTGGCTACCGCACCACTGCATGCGCTGGTCCAGGGAGCGGGCACGGCCCTTCGCATTGCGACCAAGGCCTTCAAACTTGAGCTGGCAGCCAGCCCTGCGCTACAAAGCGAGCTGCACCGCTACCTGTACGTGCTCATGGCGCAGCTGGCCGAGTCAGCCGCCTGCGTGCGCTTTCACCAAATTGGCCCACGCCTGGCACGCTGGCTGCTGATGAGCCAGGACAGGTCGCAAGCCAGCAGCTTTGACATGACACAACAGTTTTTGGCCTACATGCTGGGTGTCAGGCGCGTGGGTATCACCACAGCGGCTGGCGCATTGCAAAAAAGTGGCCTTATCAGTTACAGCCGGGGCAAACTGACTGTGTTGAACCGCAAGGGGCTGGAACGAGTCGCCTGCGGCTGCTACGCAGCTGACCAGAAGGCCTACTCGGAACTTTTGTAGGCTCGTTTGCAAAGGCTTTGACGTCAAAAAACACTGAAATAGCCATTTCCAGGCGTTTTTCAGTGGTCATTTAGGCCTTTTAACCAATGAATACAAGCGCAAACAGCTATTAAAAAAATAGCAAGCGTTCTTTGGTGCTGTGGCGCAACCCATTCGTCGTCTCAAGTTTTCTGTGTGCGCTAGCGCACAGACGGCAGCCCGGCCAGTCGAGTAATGTATTTGTTTTACTCCTGCCGTAAGTTGGCTAGTTCATCACTTTTGCTTTGCAGCATTGAATGGTGCGGAGCAGTTCCAGAAAAACACTGACACCACGAGCCGCATATGCCCATGACCACCCCAGATCCATCATCCCTTTATTCTTTGGTCTACACGTCAACGGCCAGTCGGCCGCTGGCAAAAAGTGACCTTGAAAATATTCTCAGCACCGCGAGGAAGAGAAACCTGGAGGAGCATGTGACAGGTTTGTTGCTCTTCACAGAGGGCAAGTTCATGCAATATCTTGAAGGCCCAAAAGACGGTGTCTTCAAGATATTTGACATCATCAAAAAATCAAGTTTGCACCTGGAGATTCACGAAATCAGCTGGCAGCCATTGGAAATCCGCGAATATGGGGATTGGTCGATGGCGTTTTTGGCAGACGTTGATGCGCATGTTTTGCCGCGTGCCAGTGAAGACGCACCTCTGATAGAAGGGCTGGAGGCTCAAGCTACAAACGCGTCGACATTGGCTCAAAAACAGTTGGCTGATTTCTGGAAAAACTCCTGAACGACGAACTGTTGCATATCCATCAGCCGGCAACGCCAACTGCAGTCGTCCAACGGCGCAAAGGCTGTCGTTCTGACAAATAAGTCAGGCTGGAAAAGCGCTTTTGCGATCCTTTTTTCGAACCTTTTTAGCCTGCAGGCCAATGAAAACATGCGGAGCACGCTATTAAATAAATAGCAATGTTTTTTCGGTTGAACAGCAAAAAATTAAATTTTGTGTCATTTTGTGCTGTGTGCGATATCGCACAGACACTGACGTTTCGTGATTGTTCAATAGGGCATACCCCAATTTGGGTACGCATTATGAAAGAGGCTCTTCATGATCCATCCCGCCAGCGCAGAACCGCTGCAAGTCAAGGACATGCGCCAGTCGGTGCTCGACTTGTTTCGCAGCAAGAACTCGTCACCGCTCTCGTCACAACTCACACAGCACATCATGCACCGCCCCATACCCGCACCAGAGCCCAACCCGGAGCCCAACCCTGGCCCCGATGGCGTGACGCAGGCCAGCCACATCATCAGCAACCATATCGCCGCCGCCGACTGGGATGAGCTGTTTCATGCGGTGCAGGCCAGGCTGGAGCACTGCGTGGAGGAAGCCGTGTTCAGAACGCCGCGATTGGCGTTAGATGACCGGTACGCCGTCACAAAAAGTGCCGTGATGGAGTGCGTCAGAGACATGATGTCCCTGCAAGCGTCCCTGACGGTGGAGCGCCTGAAGTGGCAAGAGCAGCAAAACAACCAGGGGCAGCAGCAGCATCAGGACCTTGAAAAGCAGCAACAGTCTTCACCAAAGGTGCAGCATTGACCACCCTTCAGGCCTTTAAGGCCGTGCCCGAGTTGGCGATGTCGCATTCTTGTCGCAAGAGCTTTGACGCGATGATTGCTGCGTACACAAGCTGTGGCGGCACCGCCAGAGCAGATGACCTGGCGCTGCTGCTGCAAGAGCACCACAAGGTCACCTTTGTCAACCTGGCCAAGCGGCTGGTGTCGGGCGACGTTTTCAGCTTTGAGTGGCAAGATCACTTTTGGGTGCCGATGTTCCAGTTCCACCGGCACGACATGTCGGTCAAACACGAGGTGCACCGCGTGGTGCGTGAACTCGATGGTGTGCTGGACAGCTGGACGCTGGCCTGGTGGTTCACCGAGCCAAATGCCTGGTTAAAGGGCAGGCGCCCGGTAGACCTGGTTGATCGCCAGTTTTCGGACGTGTTGGGCGCAGCGCGGGCTGACCGGTTTGTGGCTGCAGGCTGATATTTTCAGCAAGGCGGCCTGTGCGGTAGCGTTCAGCGAGCAATACCAGCCATTTCGTCGGTACGCTGATTGGTCGCAAACTCCAGCAGCTTGCTGTAGTTTTCAAGCTTCTGGTACAGCATGCGCACTTCCAGCATGTTGTAAATGCGGGTTTTGACCTCGATCAGGTCAAACGGCTTGCTGATGAAGTCCTTGGCACCGGCCTGCAGCGCGCGCAGTTTGTGGCCTGGCTCGGCTGTCAGCACAATGACTGGCAAGTAAGCGTCCTGGGGGCTTTTTTTCAAGCCTTCCATCACCGCAAAACCATCCATCACCGGCATTTTCAGGTCCAGCAAAATCAGGTCGTAGTTGTTGGCTTCATGCAGCGCGCACACCGTTTCTGGTGCCATCGTGCTGCTGACCTGCCTGTAGCCGGTCTCCGCCAGCAGTTGCTCAAGCAGCGCCACGTTGACGGGCTGGTCGTCAACAATGAGTATCCGGGCGCTGAAGATGTCGAATTCCTGGATCATGTTGCTTCAGTGTTGTGAGGTTGGGGCGTTGTACTGACAAAATTCAGGACGTCGTCCACCGTCTGCATGAATTCATCAATTTTGATGGGCTTGGTCAGGTACCTGTAAAACCCGGCTTCAAGGCCTTTTTGAATATCGCGTGGCATGGCGTTGGCGCTCAGGGCCACGACGGGGATATGGGCGGTTTTGAGGTTACTTCTCAGTATCTGCATGGCCTTGATGCCGCTGATACCGGGCAGGTTGATGTCCATCAAAATCATGTGCGGCAGCGTGCTGAGGGCAAGCTCCACACCGGTCAGACCATCTCTGGCGGTCACCAGGCGAATGTCAGGCCTGCGCTCCATGAGGTTTTCAACCAGCAGCAAATTGGCCGGGTTGTCCTCTACATAAAGCAGGGTAAAGGTCTTGGCTTGGGCGTCTGCCTGGCTTGCTGCCATCGGGTTCATGTTGCTGGGTTCAGGCGACAACACGACCTGGGTTGTGAGGTTCAACTCAACCCAAAAGGTGCTGCCCTCTCCCGGGGTGCTTACAACACCTATCGCGCCGCCCATCAGCTCGGCCAGCCTTTTGGTCATGACCAGCCCAATGCCCGTGCCCTGTTCGGTGTTGGCCTCTTGCCCCAGCCGGTTGAAGGGCTGAAACAGCTGGGAAATTTTTTCGGGCGACAGACCCAGTCCGGTGTCTTCCACGCAAATGCGGATGCGCTCTTCGCCCACGGGGTTGAAGCTCACCATGACCTTGCCATCAGGCCGGTTGTATTTGATCGCGTTGGACAGCAGGTTGATCAGGATCTGTTTGAGCCGCGTGCGGTCAGCCTTGACAAAGTAGGGGGTCGCAAAGTTCGGAAAGGTGATCTGGATGCTTCTTTTTTCAAGCTGCGGCTCGATCATGGTCTCGCATTCCTGCATCACCTCGCGCAGCGACACGGGTTCTTGCGACAGCGACATCTTGCCCGACTCAATCAGCGCCAGGTCAAGAATCTCATTGATCAGCTCCAGCAGATACCAGCCTGCCTGCAAGATTTGGTGAACGCTGCGTTTTTGCGACAGGGTGGGTGCGGGGTTCCCCGACTCGATCAGTTGTGCAAAACCCAAAATGGCACTGAGCGGCGTGCGCAGCTCGTGGCTCATGCTGGACAAAAAGTCTGATTTGGCCAGGTTTGCCTTTTCAGCCACGGCGATGGCGTCTTTGAGCGCCAGCTCAACCCGATTGCGCACCGAGTTGTCGGTGCCAATCAGCAGATAGCCAATGATGTTGCCGTAGTCGTCGCGCAGGGCGGTGACCGACACAACCGCTGGAAAGCGGCTGCCGTCCTTGCGGATATAGGTCAGCTCGTAAATGTCTTCAATGCCGCGAGACGCCTTGAAAACCAGCGCCTCAAAGCCGGGCGTGATGTTGGTGTCCAGCTCGACGCTGAGTGCCTGGGCGCGTGCCATGACTTCTTCGGGGTCATGAATGTCGCTGGGGTTGATTTTGTTGACGACTTCTTCAGCCAGGTAGCCCAGCATCAGCTCGGCCCCAACATTAAAAAGCTGGATGATGCCTTTTTCGTCGGTCGCAATGATCGAAAAGTTGGCGCTGGTCAAAATCGCGTTCTGCAAAGCGCCGGTTTTTAGCAGCGCCTCTTGGCGGCGGACCTCAATGATGCCGTCGGCCTTGGAGATGGCATCAAGAAATGTGGGACTGTTCGCTGTTTGGGACATGGAATATCACAACTAAACGCTCAATAGTAACGTCGCGCAAACTTCGCGTATGTGCGACAACGCACATAGACGCTGTAGGACAAACGCTAAAACAACACCCGGCTTCGAATCGTGCCTGTCACTTCTGCCAGCTTGGCCAGCGCCACATCTGAGTGCGCGGCATCGATGTCTATCACCACATAGCCAATGTCGCCGTGGGTTTGCAGGTATTGCGAAGCAATGTTGATGTGATTGGCGCCAAACACGGTGTTGATCTGCTGCAGCACGCCCGGCACATTGCGGTGAATGTGCAGCAAGCGGTGCTTGCCGGGGTGGGCGGGCAGGGCGACTTCAGGAAAGTTGACCGATGAGGTGGACGTGCCGTTGTCAGAGTACTTGACCAGCTTTTCAGCGACCTCAATGCCAATGTTTTCCTGCGCCTCGATGGTGGAGCCGCCAACGTGCGGCGTCAAAATCACGTTGTCGAGCCCGCGCAGGGGCGACTCAAACGGTTCTTTGTTGCTGCTGGGCTCAATGGGGAACACATCAATCGCTGCGCCCAGCAGTTTGTTGGCTTTGAGTGCATCAGCCAGCGGTTCAATTTCAACCACCGTTCCGCGAGAGGCATTGATCAGCACGCTGCCAGGCTTCATGGCGGCAATTTGCGCGGCGCCCATCATCCACTGGGTGCTGGGCAGCTCGGGCACATGCAGGCTGACGACGTCTGACAGGGCCAGCAAGTCGTTCAGCGCGGGAATTTGTCGCGCGTTACCCAGTGCCAGTTTGGTGACCACGTCATAAAACACCACCTGCATGCCCAGGCCTTCAGCCAGTACCGACAATTGCGTACCAATCGAGCCGTAACCGACGATGCCCAGCGTTTTGCCGCGAATCTCATACGAGTTGTCTGCCGACTTGAGCCAGCCCCCCCGATGCGCGGCGGCGCTTTTGGCCGGAATACCGCGCAGCAGCAAAATAGCCTCGGCCAGCACCAGCTCGGCCACCGAACGGGTGTTGGAAAACGGGGCATTGAAGACCGCGACACCCTTTTCCCGGGCGGTGTCCAGGTCGACCTGGTTGGTGCCAATGCAAAAGCAGCCCACGGCGGCCAGCTTGTGGGCATGGGCAAAAACGTCTGCCGTCAGCTGTGTGCGAGAGCGAATGCCAATGAAGTGCGCATCAGCAATTTTGGCTGTCAGCGCATCGCCTTCCAGCGCGCCGCCGATGCTTTCAATGTTGCTGTAACCGGCAGCCTGCAGCACCTTGACCGCGGATGGATGAATGCCTTCGAGCAGAAGGAACTTGATGTGCGCTTTGTCAAGCGAGGTTTTGTTCAGTGGAAGGTGGTTCGCTAGGTTCATGGACAGAGTATCAATCAAACCTGGCCTGCTTGAGTTTGACCGGTCTTAGCGCAGCGGCTTCAGGCGTTACATCACCTTGGAAAGTTCCATCGCAACAAAGGCCACCAGGTGCGTTTGCAGCGCATCTTTGCTCAGCCTGGACATGCTTTCTGACGTCCAGCCAGCCATTTCCAGCGTGTTGGCCGTTGACGCGATCTCGAGAAACGGAAAATTTGGATCGGAGTTGCGCAAATCTTTGTAAAGCTCGTTAAAAATGTGGCCGCGCATGTTTTGGTCAATGATGATCATGGATGGAAATTCCAGCTCACAAAACCGCACCGCTTGGTTCGCATTGCCCACGCAATCGAGCACCAGGCGAGCTTTTTTGCAAATCGCCCGAACTTCAATCTGCAGCCGCGCGTCATCGGTGACAAGTAAAATATGTGCGCCGGCCAGCGGCCGTGGCTCGCCATACCCAGACTCTGGGCAGGTGTCGATTTCAATCGCGGTCATGCCATCGAGTCGCGTCACGGTGCGTGGAAACTCTATTTGCAAACACGTGTCCTGTGCCGAGCTGGTGCGCTGGATTGACAAGCCCATGGCTTGCGATATCTCGCTGACCAAATACCAGCTGACAGTGTTGTCGCTGGGCTTGTCTGGGGCGCCGTCTGGCGTGTCGTGGCTGCTATTGTCGGCAACCGCGTGGCCGGTTTTAAAAATCAGCAGCCCGTGCTCTGGCCAATTTTTCATCTCTAGCGTGACAGTCAGCTTGCGGCCAAGTCCAGTGGCCCACTCGAGGGCAGCGTCAATCAGGCTGTAGAGCAAGCTCGCATCCACAATGACTTCTACGGGACGTATCCGCTGAAAAATCTCAATCCCCTGCTGGCGAAATGCGCTGGTCCGCTCGCGCAGGGACTCTAGCACCAGGGCGTCTAGCTTTAAGTTTTCGTGCGATTGGCGCAGGCGCCCGCAAGCCAGCCGGGCAATTTGCTGGCTTTGCATGGCGAGCAAATGCGCCGAGTTGATGCTGGCGTTGAGCCGACTGATGTCTACACCGGTAAGCAGTTTGCTGCGTTCGACTTCGCGCAGCACCGACTGCATCCGCGCAATCGGCTCTGCCAGCTCCCGCCCTAACACGCCTGCCAGAGCAAAGTCGGAATACCAATCGATGGCGCTTGCAGGCTGGTGGTCTGGACTGTGTAGGTCGGCTTGCGTCAGCAAGTCCATGGGCCTGGTTTCGTACGGGGTGTGGGTAGACAGCATGAATGAAAATCTCCTGTTGTTTTGAGTTCTTGGTTTACTTTGGTGAAGGTTATGGCCTGAAGAAAAAATCAACTGGTTTTGCAAATTGCGGGTGGCTGTCTACGAACTGACAGCGGGCGGTACATACCGCTTCCACTTCGGCGGCACCAGTTCAAACAAAGGTGTGGGTTCGCGCTTTAGGTTGTGCTTCACGTTGCCAGCGTCAATCACCGGTATAGCAGTGCTCAAATCGACTTGCGCCAGCTGCTGCATCCACGCCAGATCGATTTTTCCATCGGCAGTCGGTCGCGAAAAAATAAGTGCCAACATTTTTTTGGCTGCTGTGCTGCCTTGGTTTTGTGCCAACTGGTACAGAGCAATCGCTTCAGCGTAGTTGGACGGGACCCCCTGGCCGCGGTGGTAGCGCTGGGCCAGCGCGAAGTTTTCACCGGCCGATAACGGCGCAGTGGCCACCGCCTCGCTGATCACGTTAGCGCCACCAGCTGCCGGAGCGAGACTGGCGTTTTTCAGGCGTTCCGCAACGACCGCCACGTTCATGGTCGCTGCGGCAGACCTTGGCGCTGCACTTTTGAAAAAAGCCAGCGCGGCTGGCAACTTGTTTAAAAAAATGCTGTCCAGGCCCATCTCAATTTTTGCGTTGGTGTCGCCCAGCTGCGCAGCGCTTGCTAACAGCGACCGATTCTGCAGCGGCGAAGCTAGCTGAGCGGGGCTGCCGAGGCCTGGCTGCGGCATCTCTATCGGTGCCAGCCGGGACTGCATTAGCCATTGCAGGTAAGCTGCGCGCGGCGCATCGACGCTGCGTAACAGGTCAATCCACTTGCGCGCCGCGGCGGGGTTAGCCGCCGCTTTGCAGCCTGCAATCTCACACCAAGCTAGTGCAGCTGGCGCAAGTGGTTCGCCCAGTTGCTGAGCACGCTCAAACCAAACCGCGGCATCTGCGGTATTGAGCACGACGCAAATGCCATGGAGTGTGAGCAGGCCCATTTGCCAGGCTGCACTAGCCTGCAGGCGCTGCTGGCGGGCTACTGACAAACTCTGCTGATCAGGCGTCAAAGCGCCTGCCGCAGTGGTCTGCAAGCGCTCGATCTGTCTTGCTGTGCTGCTTGTGGCGGACGCTGTTGCCGCGCCAGTGACCGCACCCGCTCCTGCGCTGGGTGGTATGGGCAAATCCTGCGTGCAAGCCGCCATGCCCGCCTCAGGTATTGAGATTCCTGTGGCGCTTTTTAAAAAAATCGGCGTGCCCTGTACGAGCTGGCCGCTGATTTTGCGGCCCGCAGCGCCTGCTGCCGGGGATGGCATTTGAATCGGTGGTACCGCGTATTGGGCGGCATCCAGTGCCGCTGCAGGCAAGCTGCGGGCGCTGGCTTGCAGCGCTTGCGGCCACAGTAGCAACACTGTATGAAGCCCAACGGCAACCAGCAACTGGCTCAAAGGATGAAAGGGCATTTGTTGCTTTCCAATTGATCGGGTTGTCGCGCCAACTTATTTGCCATTGTGGGAATCTTGCCAACGCGCCATGCCATGCCACTTCGTTACTTTGCCGGACCGACGGGCGGTTGGTTGCCCACAGCGGTTTTGGGCGCCACCAGCCACTGCAGTCGCGTGCTGGTGTACGCTTGCCTGCCAACTTCTGCGTCAAACGAGTCATCAATGGTTTGCAGGCTTGTCACGCCCTTGATGGCCTGTAGCGCTGTGCCCGCCAGCAGAGCTGGCAGTTTCGTTGTCACATCGGTGTCGGTTGCATAGCAACCCACGCGCTCGATGCCGGCGCTGGTGGCGTCCATGATGAAGCCGGGCGTTGGGCTCATCCAGTCCGGTATGCGAATCGCCATGTTGGACGAAATCAACGCGCTTGGATTAGTACTGTTTGGCAACAAGCGCATCACCGTGCCGCCGGCTTCGTGCAGAAAACACGCCAAGTAAGACGCCCGCGACAGCGAGGCGGACAAAAATATCTGCTCGCCTATTTCAAACGCCGGCCGGCCCACCAGCGGGTTTTCAAGTTGCAATTCAAGTCGCCTGGGCAGTGCCGGCGCGCCAAGCGCGGCTTGCAGGTAAGGGCTGCCGGAAATAGGCAAACCGACCCTCGCAGGAACAGCTGCAGTCATGCCGGCCGAGGTCCACCCTACCTGGGTCAGTTGACCATTGGCGTTCAGTGCAACAAAGCCGCGTAACGCCCGTTCGTAGGTGGCAAAATCCACCACACCCGTCACCACCAGGCCAGAGTCCGCTTGAAATTTACCCAGCGCGGCCACTAGGGCTGGACTACGCTGGTCGAGCTTTTCGGCGTTATCTTGAAGGTAGCCTTGGCTGGTCAGCGAGCGCTGCACCAGACTGTTGTGGATCAGGGGTGCGCCGTCGTCAAACCAGTCTCGCATTTGGCGCTGAAAGTTGGGGTCGGTTTGCTCCAATGTCAGGCATTGCCAGTACGGCACTCGCGCCCACTTTCCGACCATCTCGATCATGCCCAAATCAATCAGCGTGCGCAGTGCGCCGCCTGCACCAATTGCGTAGTCTCGCCCGACATTGAATTTCACGCCATAGTTTCCAATTCGCCCGGCCAGGTCTAGCCCCTGCCCAGCGCCGCCGATGATTACCTCATTGGCAGAGTCCAGACCGGGTATCAGCGTGCGGGTACGAAAGTCGCCCAGGTGCAGCTCCAGTCCGATCACGGTGGCGTTTTTGCTCTGGCTGTAGCCGGTATCCAGACGCGATGCCGATGTACCGGCGTCAAATCGGTTGTTGATCACGTTCTGATCCACATAGGCAATCGCCCCCGATACATACAAGGCCGGGCGCTGCAGCTGCATCTGGTTGTTGTTGAGCAAAATAGTGGTCAAGTTCTGCACCGTGTCCTGCCTTGCAATGTCGACCTCATAGTCCACATACCTGAAGGCATGGCTTAGCCGCGACATTTGCGACAGCGCAGTGATGATCATGTCTTTGGCGGCAGCTGGCACCCGACTGGAAAAGTCCGGTATCGACTTGCTCGTGATCAGCGTCGTTGGCAATTGCGATTCGCGCAGCATCCGGTCCATGCACATCAGCGATTCAGAAAAGCTCGACAGCGAGCGCGTTGGCCTTACTGTCGGTCGATCAGACGTGTAGGCATACGACTGGAATTGCGCGTCTTTGCGCGCATCCATCGGTATCGCGCAGCCCGACAAAAAAAGAAGCATTAGCAAAGCCGCCATGATGCAAACCAGCAACAGGCCGCGCCATGGCCCCAATTGCCGATGCGCCAAACTGGGGTAGGTCGTGAGCGTGTGGTTTTTCATGATGATCTCGCGATATGTCAGAGTAAAGTTTTTGGGGGAGCGGTCAACGGCGCGATAAGAAGGTTTGACAAAATCCAGGCTAGTTGCAAATGTTGACGAGGTCACCACGCAACACCACGATTTGCTGATTCGGCTTGAAGCCGCCTCCAGTGGTAATTCCCGGCGCGTTCACTACTGAGCCAATGCTTTGGGTACAAGTGGTTTTAAAGCCGTCGCTGTTAGCGGTGTTGATCACGTCTTTTTCAGTCAGGATGTCGCCCTTGTTGCCTGAAAAAGCTTTTGCCTCGTAGCGGGCAATCTTGGCGCGCTGCCACGGCGGGATTTCCGCTGGCGGGCCAATGTTGCCGGAGCGCGGCGCGGCACCATTGGGTAAACCTTGGATGATGACTTTGGAATTGATACGTATCGGGTCTTCGCCGGGGGCGTTTTGCGCCAGCGCG
Organism: Polaromonas sp.; assembly: GCA_031410335.1. Classification (GTDB taxonomy): domain Bacteria; phylum Pseudomonadota; class Gammaproteobacteria; order Burkholderiales; family Burkholderiaceae_C; genus Polaromonas. The sequence continues at coordinate 36,846 of JANNYZ010000020.1, forward strand.
AAGCCGCACGACAGCGCGGCAACGCTGACAGCACATAAAAAAGTAAAACGATTGAACATGATGATGCTCCTGCAAAAAAAGAAAAAGAGTCAGTCCGCAGGCTGGCGGGCTGACCCTTTTTTAAAAAACCGGGTCAGCTCAAATTTCAGCGGCAGCCGTTAGGGCAAGGATCTTGTGGTTCATCGCATGCATCGTTAGACGCAATGTTTTGAATCGCATGGCTGCTATGTCCTTTTGCCAAGTTGCTAATCGACCCGCCAGTCACATAAGTTGACTGGTTGGACAAGCCTGCGATCGTGACCTTGCCAAAATTGGACGACAGGTTTTGGGTTGCCCGGGCTGAAGAACCATTGGCCTCGTTGGTGATCGCGCCGCCCACGCCGCCAACGATTTGGTTGGACGTGCCTGTGATCATGATGCCGTTGCCATTGTTGCTGGCCAGGTTCTGTAGCGCATCAGCGTTGCCGCCTTTGGCTGAGTTCATGACGGCGGTGCCTACCAAAACTGTCGTCTGGCTTGATTTGCCCATTTTTGTAACGTCAACCTTGCCAGCGTTTGACGACACGTTCTGGTTTGCAAAGTCGCCTACGTTGGTCGCCACATTGCCAAGCACTGCACCAACGCCTACCGTCAATTGAGTTGACGAGCCGGCGATGTGGATGTTGCCCGCATTGCTAGAGACGTTTTGCATCGCCGTATTGCTGACGTTGGACATGTTGGCAACCACTGAGCCCGTTAGCACCGCTGTCTGGTTGGATGTCCCAGAAATCGTGATGCTTGAGGGCGACACTGGGCCTGCAGCCATGGCGGCGGCGGCAAATGCGCTGAGTGTGAAGAATGCAAGTTTTTTCATGATGAGTACCTCAAAAAGTAAAGTTGACAATTTGCCTATTGCATGACTGCGTCCATGAGGAGCCGCCAAACCGTCAGCGCTTAGACATCACTCCAAGGTGCTGCGCCGGCTGCGGCGGGCTTCACTTTCGGCTTTGTCTGGGTGCAGTCTGTTCTTGCCGACACGCGCCAACAATCCCGTCAGTTGGCTACATTTCAGCGGCTCGCGCAAAGCGGCACCTGTTCAAGTGATGTCTGCTGACGCAGCATGAGTCATCAGTTTTTTGCTATCAATTTCAGCCGTTTCGCAAAAAATAAAAAGTGTAGTTTTAAATCGTCAAATTTGTAACTATTTGTACGTGTGTGCGCTGGCGCACGTTCCGATGGTTACAAGCGATGTAAAAAACAACATACGTGTGAATTTGGGGACGTTTCCGGTCAAAAAGATGGCACGCATGCAAACGTCACGAGAGCACCAGGTTTTTGTTGTCAAACACGTTGGTTTATTTTTATAAAAACAGGCCGAACCTGTACTTTTTACGGAGGCAGCTACCATGACCAAGTCGCTAGTTGACGTGCATAACGAATGCGCCACTTGCACCCATACGGGGCGCATCATCGGCCCGCAAGCCGACACGTACGCCTACACCTCCTTGCAAAGCCAGGCAGCGCAAGCCGCTCAGTGGCCGCCTTTTCTGGTGGGCCAAACTGAGCGGCCGGTGCGCGTGGCGCTGGTTGACGATGACGCCAATATCCGCCGCGTCATTTCAAGCGAGCTGATGGCTGACCGGCGCTGTGACCTGGTTGGACAGGCTGGCAATATGCGTGAGGGTCGGCGTTTAGTTTCATCTGGCAGCTTCGACGTGATGCTGATCGACCTGAATTTGGGCGACGGCAGTGGGTTTGAGCTGATCGAGCACATGAAGACCGTCCGGCCGATGGCTGAGGCGATTGTGATTTCAGCCATGGAGGACGAACAGCACGCGCTACGCGCTTTTGAGCTGGGTGCCACTGGCTACCTCGTTAAAAACTCGTGGTTTGGCAGCTTTTCGCAGGCGGTGCTGCAAGTTGCCAATGGTGGCGCTTCGATCACGCCTAACTTGGCCAGGCGCTTGTTACGCCGGCTTGACCATACCCAAGCAGACGCCGGGCAATGCGCGGAGCCGCGCAAAAAAAGCCTGTCTGAGCGTGAGCATACGGTGCTGAAAATGGTCGCTGTCGGTTACTCCAGCATGGAGATTGGTGCGCGTTTGACCATTAGCGGCTTAACGGTCAACAGCCACATTAAAAACATCTACTTGAAATTACACGTCAAAACCCGCGCACATGCAGTCAGCATGGCGTTGCAGCGCGGGCTGATCTAGTGCCCGACATGTAGGTAAAAGCCAACAGGCAAGCCATGACTCCGGCACTTGCGCTTGAATTGACACTGGTGTTGGTCAGCACAGCGTTAGGTTTGGCTTGCTTGAACAGCGCGACCGACGCCTGGCGCCTGTCCTACCAGCCGATTGACTTTGCGATGCGTATCCTGGCCTGGCTGTGGATGCTGTACTTGCTTGCCAGCGTAGCCGTTGCGGTACTGTTAATAGTGAGCTGGGTGCTGTTTTTGCCGCACGTCAAGTATGCCGCTGGCCTGCTGCACCAATGCCTGCTGGTGGGCGTGGCTTTTTTTCTGTTGTCAGCGGCGGCCAGCACGCGTTCGTGGGTGTTTTATCTGCTGGGATGGCAGGCCATTGGCGGTTTTGCTGCGCTTAGCTGGATGACTTGGAGCGACTCCCCGTCGCCAGTGGCGCATGGGTTGTTGCTAGGCTTGAACTTGGCCACCGCGTCGGTGGTGACGCTGTTGATCGTGCGGCAAGTTCGCCACACCCACAGCCAGCGCAGCTGGTTAGCGTTAGCAACTTGCCTGATAGCGCTTGGCCTGTGGTCTAACCATGCAGTAGCTGGAGACGATATCCACTTCTTGCAGCCTTCCGCGTATTACCTGTGCGCATTTGTGCTGTTTTTGATCTGGAAACTGATTTCAAGCAGTGCCGATGTTGATCAGGTGCTTTTCAGTCAGGGTACGCCAGCAACAGGTATCTCCCGCTTTGCTCAGCCGATCACCACTTTGTCAGACGATGACTTCATTGCTCTGGCGGTGCGTGGTGAGCGCGAGCGCATCGCTCATGAACTGCACGACAACGTCGGCTCCCAAATCACCAGCATCTTGTTTGCGATGCAGGCCAGCACACAGCCGCAAAAACAGTTTGTTCTGCTGTCGCTGGAGCAATGCCTGACCAACCTGAAGATGGCGGTTGATGCGCTTGACAGCTTTGACGAAGACGTCACGTACGCGCTGGGGCAGTTGCGTTACCGGGTGCAGCATGCCCTGGACCGGCAGGGCATCCACCTGAGCTGGGACGTGCAGGTGTGCGCAGAGTTGGAAGCCGTACAGGGCATTTATGCGCAGCAGGTGCTGCGCATCGCCCAGGAAAGTATTGCCAACGTCATGCGTCATGCCAAGGCCAGTTCGCTGAGATTGACTTGCCAGTTTTTGCCGGAGTTCTGCCACTTGCTGCTTGAAGTGTTGGACAACGGGGTGGGCATCATGCCGAGCCAGCACAAAAAACCCACTGGCCACGGCTTGGCCGGCATGAAAAGAAGAGCAGCGGCAATTGGCGCTTATCTGGTGATTTCAAACCGGGCCGAGGGCGGCACTTGCGTTCGCTTGACGCTGCCCTTGCCGCATTTAAAACCGAAACAAAAATACGTTGCTGAAAGCGCCGGGTCACCCGCCCCTGAAAGACGACCAAAGCATGGCCCCTAGCAACCTGCACCGCACCAGCCACCGACGGGCTGATCGCCAAACCGCAGAGTTTCTAACCTGCGTCAGAACACCGTCTTTCCACCGCTTCCAGGGGAGGTAGATGCGCGCAAACCATGTCAGGCGCATCAGCGCAGGTTCAGTCAACTGAAACAGCCGGGCGGCAACTGCTGTGCCGGTGACTTTGGCCGCAATCACCAGCGTTAAGCCCGTCGCCATGTGGCCCTGGCTGAAGAGATAAAGGGCTAAAAACTTGATGGGTATGAGCGTGACAACAGGCACGCCAAACGCCAGCAAGGCCGCCCAGGGCGGCAAGGCTTTCACGCGGCTTTCAAGCCTGGCCCAAAGCGGTAACTGTCCCAGTTTGGCAAAAGCGCGTGCCAGCGGCTCCCAGCCCCATTCTTCAAAGAGCAACACCAGCAGGACAGGCGCTAAAAGAATGCGGCGCAGGATTTTCTTGAGAACGTTCACCTTTAGATATGGTCATTTCCCCGTAAATATCAAGCTGTCCCGGCATCACACGCCGCACTGCAAGCTCACGGCCTGCAAGGTTTTGCCGGTTTTGTCGTCAAACACGACCAGATTGACCTGCCTGGCGTGGCCTGGGGTGGGGGCAATGCTGCTGAACTTGAGCTTTTGCGCGGCAGTGTCGCCGGCCTTGTACTGGCCGGCCTGCACCAGCTGGCGCACCACAAAGTCGTGCTTTAAAAATTCGCCCTTGTTTTCGCCCGCCTGTACCCTGGAGTTGTGGCCGTGCTCGGTGACTGTCCAATAGGCGGACCAGCCGGTGGCGGGCGCAAGGGGGATCACACTGGCTTCAAACTGGTCCGTGCCCAGCTGCTTGAGGGTAATGCTGGCTTTAGCGGGTTCTGTCGCCTCGGGCTTGCCGCCCCAGCGCGGCCAGTCCTTGCCGTCCAGCACAGCTTGGGGGGTGTAAATGCTTCGCAAATTGTTTTTGGCCGCAATGTCGCGTTGGCGGCTGGTGTAGGCGGGGGCGGCAAACCGGTCAACCCAGCCGATGTAGTCCCAGTAACCGACGTGAAAGGCTTGCACGACGGTGTTGCTGCCTTTGAGGCTTGACGCCCATTTATCGGCGGGAGGGCAAGAGCTGCAGCCTTCAGATGTGTACAGCTCAATCACGGGCGTGATGGTGGGGCCGGATGTGACACTGCACTGGTTTTGCTGGGCAATGGCCGCGCCAGAGCAACAAATGATGGCGCAGGCAGCTAACCATTTGGAAGGGGGCGACGTGATCGAATGGCGCATGAAAGACTCCACAAAGTGATGTAACTCTGGTTTGTCGGGCGGCAACGCCTTTTCTTACAGCGGTTTAAACCGCATCAAACCCTGGTGAGCGACTTGCTTCGCATCAGGGCGTCGTCATGCTGGCCCCAATAGGCGGCGTTGCTGTTGTCGGACTGCTCGATCCGCTCCAGCAGCAGCTTTTCAGTTTGCGCCAGACGCTGGTTGAGGGCGGCAACCGTTTCTGTTTCGCGGTTCAGCGCCAGCGTGGTTTGGGACTCGAGGTAGCCGCGCAGCTTGGTAAAGCGGGAGGCCTCGGCCTGCTCCGCCAGTTCGCGCTGCGCCGACAGCTCTCTGGCGTATTTGCGGGTTTCCATCAGTTGGGCGCTGTGCATGTAAAGGGTGGTGACCAAAAAAATCAGCGCCAGGGCCACGACCAGCATCAGCATCAAGAGCCCCAGAGGCAGCTGCATGGTGGTGAAACCGAAGTTAAGGGTGCTGGTGCGGGTGATTTCGTCCACATTGAGTGCGGCAAACACGGCCAGCAAGACGATACCGACGATGAGAAGCATGATTTTTGTGCGCATGATGACCTCCGTTGTTTCAGGGTTTTGATGCCCAGATTGTTTGTCCAGAGTTGGATTTTTGCTGTGGGACAATGCCCAGCCGCAACGTCAGTCGGCGCATTCGCAAGCGCTCAAAATCACATCTCCATGCAAGCCATCATTCGCCAAATCGCCCTTGAAATCAAAGTACAAGACCATCAGGTCAACACCGCCGTGGAACTGCTGGACGGCGGCGCAACTGTGCCTTTTATTGCCCGTTACCGCAAAGAAGCCACGGGCGGCCTGGACGACATTCAACTGCGTGAACTCGAATACCGCCTGGGCTACCTGCGCGAGCTGGCTGAACGCCGGGAAGCGGTGTTGAGAAGCATTGACGAACAAGGCAAGCTGACACCCGAGCTGCGCACCGCCATTGATCTGGCCGCCACCAAGCAGGACCTGGAAGACCTGTACCTGCCCTACAAGCAAAAGCGCCGTACCAAAGGCCAGATTGCCCGCGAAGCAGGCATTGAGCCGCTGGCAGATGCGCTGTTTGCCAGCCCGATGCTGGTGCCGCTGGATGAAGCTGCTGCGTATGTGAAGCTTGACAAGAACGAGCAGGGCGATGACTTCACCACCGTGCAGGCCGTGCTGGACGGGGTGCGCGACATTTTGAGCGAGCGCTGGGCCGAAGACGCCGCGCTGGTGCAGATGCTGCGTGGCTGGCTGTGGGCTGAAGGGCTTTTTAGCTCAAAACTGGTGACCGGCAAGGACGAAAACGCACCTGACAACGCCAAGTTTCGCGATTACTTTGCTTACGACGAGCCGATGGCCCGTGTGCCGTCGCACCGGGCGCTGGCGGTGTTCAGGGGGCGTGGGCTCGAAATTCTGGATGCCAAGCTGCTGCTGCCAGAGCCGACGCTGGGCGATGCTTCCACGCCAAAAGGACCTGTGGTTTCATTGGCCGAGGGAAAAATCGCGCTGCACCTGGGCTGGAGCCACCAAGCGCGCCCCGCCGACGGCCTGATTCGCAAGTGCGTGGCTTGGGCATGGCGCGTCAAGCTCAGTCTGTCGCTGGAGCGTGACTTGTTCACCCGGCTGCGCGAAGACGCTGAAAAAGTCGCCATCAAGGTGTTTGCCGACAACCTGCGCGATTTGCTGCTGGCCGCGCCCGCCGGGCCGCGCGTGGTGATGGGGCTGGACCCCGGCATACGTACCGGCGTGAAGGTGGCGGTGGTGGACAGTACCGGCAAGCTGGTCGAAACAGCGACCGTCTTCCCGCATGAGCCACGCAAGGACTGGGACGGGTCGCTGCATACCCTGGGCAAACTGTGTGAAAAGCATGGCGTGAACCTGATCGCGATTGGCAACGGTACCGCCAGCCGCGAAACCGACAAACTGGCTGCAGATTTGATCAAAATGCTCCAAAAAGGCTCAAAAAACGCATCGAATACGGCTCTAGACCAATCAATACGTGCGCAAGCAGCTCCTGAAATGATAGCGACTACAGCCATCGAAAAAGTGGTGGTCAGCGAGGCAGGCGCGTCGGTTTACTCGGCGAGCGAGTTCGCCAGCCAGGAAATGCCCGACGTGGACGTGAGCCTGCGCGGCGCGGCCAGCATTGCCAGACGCCTGCAAGACCCGCTGGCCGAGTTGGTCAAGATTGACCCGAAATCCATCGGCGTAGGCCAGTACCAGCATGACGTGAACCAGTCCGACCTGGCGCGCAGCCTGGACACGGTGGTTGAAGACTGCGTGAACAGCGTGGGCGTCGACCTGAACACCGCCAGCGTGCCGCTGTTGGCACGCGTGTCGGGCCTGAGCCAATCGGTGGCCAAGTCGGTGGTGCGCTGGCGGGATGCGAATGGCGCGTTTGCCTCGCGGGCTGATTTGCTCAAGGTGACAGGCTTGGGCGCTAAAACTTTCGAGCAAAGCGCCGGCTTTTTGCGTTTGCGTGGTGGTGACAATCCGCTGGACATGACCGGCGTGCACCCTGAAACCTACGCGGTGGTCGAGCAGATCATGCAGCACACGGGCAAGCCCGTGGCCGAGCTGATGGGCCGGGCGGACATGCTCAAAACCCTGAAACCCGAGCTGTTTGCCAATGACAAATTTGGCGTGATCACGGTCAAAGACATCTTGCTGGAACTCGAAAAACCAGGCCGTGACCCGCGCCCCAGCTTCAAGGTGGCGCGTTTTAACGATGGTGTGGAAGACATCAAGGATTTGCGTGAAGGTATGGAATTGGAAGGTACGGTCAGCAACGTGGCGGCCTTCGGCGCGTTCATTGACATTGGCGTCCATCAGGACGGCCTGGTACACGTCAGTCAGCTGAGCCACAAGTTCACCACCGACGCGCGCGAGGTCGTCAAAACGGGCGACATTGTGAAGGTGAGGGTGACCGAGGTGGATGTGGCGCGCAAGCGGATTGGGCTAACGATGAAGCTGGGCGAGGCGCCTGCACGTCGCGACGCACCACGTGACAATCGTTTTGAGGGCTCAAGGCCCGGGTTCAATCAAAACCAGAGCCGTGGCAGACAAGACCCACCGCAAGCTGTGCCGTCGGCGATGGCTTCAGCGTTTGGCAAGCTAGCGGGGTTGAAGAAGTAAGCCACCCATGCAAGCACTCCGCATTTACGCTGGCCCCGGGGCGATGCAGCATATCGCGCAAAACGGCTTGCAGCCGCAGGATGTGGGCGTGGTGCCGGGTGCTGCGGGTGGCCCCAAGGGCTTGATTTTGGGGCCGCTGGACAGGTTTATTTTTGGCGACTGGCTGGCGCAGACCCGCCACGATGTGCATCTGGTCGGTGCGTCGATTGGCGCGTGGCGCATGGCCACGGCTTGCCTGAATGACCCCGTAGCAGCTTTCAGGCGGCTGGAGCATGACTACATCCATCAGCACTATGAGCTGCAGCCCGGCCAGAAGCGGCCCACGGCTGATTTTGTGAGTGAGCAGTTTGGGCAAAGCCTGAAAAGCTTTTACGGTGGCCGTGTGCAGGAGGTGCTGGAGCACAGCCGGTACCAGCTGCACATCCTGACTTCGCGTGGCAGGCATATGCTGGGGCGTGAGCACAAAGTGGCCACGCCGCTGGGCTACCTGGGGGCGTTTTTAAGCAACGGCGTGCACCGCAAGGCGATGGGCGCCTGGCTGGAGCGCGTGGTGTTTTCCAGCCCCGGCGCGGCGCTGCCGTTTGCCACAACCGACTACCGCACCCGGCAAATTCAGCTGAGTGGCGCCAACTTCAACGCCGCGTTGCAAGCCAGCTGCTCGATTCCGTTTGTGCTTCGGTCCGTGCGTGATATTCCGGACGCGCCGCCGGGGGCGTATTGGGACGGCGGCATCACCGACTACCACCTGCACCTGAACTATCCGGCAGCTAGCAAAGGGCTGGTGCTGTATCCGCATTTTCAAAAATCCGTGGTGCCGGGCTGGCTCGACAAAGCCCTGAAGTGGCGTCACAAAGCCACGCCGTTTTTAGGCAACATGGTGCTGCTGGCCCCCAACCCCGATTGGGTCAAAACCCTGCCCAACGGCAAGCTGCCTGATCGTCAGGACTTCACCCACTATGGCGCAGATTTGCAGGGCAGAGTTAAAGCCTGGAGCGCCGCGGCTTCAAGCAGCGTGCAACTGGCCGATGAATGGCAAAGATGGCTTGAAAGCCCCGACCCAACTTTCGTCCGGCCCATTTAGGTGTTCAAAGTCAACTCAGTTTTTTGACCAGCACCTGGGACTTGCGGTCCCAGTTGTACTTGCGCTTACGGGCATCGGGCAGCCAGTCTGGGTCCATCTGGACAAAACCGCGCTTGATAAACCAGTGCATCGTGCGGGTCGTCAATACAAAAATGCTTTGCAGGCCTGCGGCGCGGGCGCGCTGCTCAATACGCTTTAAAACCTTTTCACCATCGCCCTGTCCCTGCGACTGGGGCGACACCGTCAGGGCTGCCATTTCAGCGGTTTTGGCCTCGGGGTAGGGGTAAAGGGCTGCGCAGGCAAAGATCACGCCGTCGTGCTCAATGATGGTGTAGTTGCTGGCGTCGCGTTCTATTTCTGTGCGGTCACGTTTGACCAGCGTGCCGTCTTTTTCAAACGGCTCAATCAGTTGCAGGATGCCGCCCACATCGTCGGCGGTGGCCTCGCGCAGCTCTTCGAGTTTTTCGTCAATCACCATGGTGCCGATGCCGTCGTGGACATAAATCTCCAGCAGCAGGGCGCCGTCGACTGCAAACGGCAAAATGTGGCTGCGTTCGACACCGCCCTTGCAGGCTTTGACACAGTGCTGCAGGTAAAAGGCGTTGTCGGTGGGCTGGGTGGCATTGGGCAAGTTGGCCAGCATTTTTTCAGCGGCGGCCAGCGGCAGTTCGGTATCGATCGGGTTGTCCTCACTGGCCGGCAAGTCAGGGTCCATGCGAATGCCGGGGATTTCGGTCAAAAAGATCAGCTTGTCAGCCCCCAGCTCGATGGCCACGCTGGTAGCGACTTCTTCCATGGTCAGGTTAAAGGCCTCGCCTGTCGGTGAAAAACCAAACGGCGACAGCAGCACCATGGCGTCAAAATCCAGCGTGCGGTTGATGCCCAAAGTGTCTACCTTGCGCACCAGGCCTGAATGTTTGAAGTCCACGCCATCGACAATGCCGACCG
>JANNYZ010000021.1:0-9943 GCA_031410335.1 Polaromonas sp.
TTGCGCACCTGCTTTTCAACCAGCTGGGTGCAGGTCAGCAGGCGCAGCCAGAGCCGCAGGGCTTCCGGGTGTTCACTGTGACTTTGGGCTTCCATGTCCATGGGGTCTCCTCTTGTTTATTATTTGCTATTAAATATATAGCTGCTTGCGCATGTATTCATTGGTCTAGAGGCTCTTTTGCTTGCTTATTTCTCGGTATAACTGGTCTCTGCCGCTCAAATAAGGCAGCGGCCAGCTCACGTGGCGGCTTTGCAGCTTCGCGGCTTCATGCAGCGTCCAGGCCGGATCGGCCAGGTGCGGGCGGGCAATGGCGCATAGGTCAGCCCGGCCCGCCGCAATGATGCTGTTGACCTGGTCGCTTTCCGATATCGCGCCCACCGCCATGGTTTGAATGCCCACCTCGTTGCGAATGCGGTCAGCAAACGGTGTCTGGTACATGCGGCCATACACCGGCTTGGCAGCACGCGTGGTCTGGCCCGATGACACGTCGATCACATCGCAGCCTGCGGCCTTGAAAAGCCGGGCGATTTCTACCGCGTCGTCGTCGGTGTTGCCGCCAGGCGCCCAGTCATGGGCCGAAATACGCACGCTCATTGGCAGGTGTGCAGGCCATACAACACGCATGGCTTTGAAAAGTTCCAGTGGGTAGCGGCAACGGTTCTCCAGGCTGCCGCCATACTCGTCCGTACGCACATTGGTCAGTGGCGTGATAAAGCTGGACAGCAGATAGCCGTGCGCGCAGTGCAGTTCCAGCCAGTCGAAACCTGCATCGATGGCGTAGCGGGTTGATTGCACAAACTCAACCGTGACGCGGTCCATATCGGCGCGGGTCATGGCACTCGGTATCTGGTTGGTCGGGCCAAAGGCCACAGCGCAAGCCGCTAGCAGCGGCCAGTTGCCTGCTGTCAGAGGTTCATCGGTTTGCTCCCAGCCGACCTGTGTTGAGCCCTTCGGGCCGCTATGCCCAAGCTGCAAACCCATCTTTGCACCGTTGCCGGATGTATGTGCAAAATCAACAATGCGTTTGAAAGCGAGCATCTGCGTCTCGTTATACAAGCCCGGGCAACCAGGAGTGATGCGGCCTTTTGCGCAAGGGGCTGTCATTTCAACAAATACAAGCGACGCACCACCCAAGGCTCTTGCGCCCAAGTGCACCAAATGGAAGTCTTGCACCACGCCATCGACTGCGCTGTAAGTGGCCATCGGCGACACCACAACGCGATTTTTAAGGGTAACGTCCCGCACCTTGAGCGGCAGCAACATAGGAAATGGCGCTGATTTTCCTGACGTGGATTTCGCCAGCCACTGCTCATAGCCCGCCAGCCAGTCGGCATCACGAACCCGCAGGTTTTCATGGCTGATACGCTGGGAGCGTGTCATCATCGAATAGAAAAACTGCTCCGCTTCCAGCCCGCTGTAACGCTCCACGTTTTCAAACCACTCGGTGGAGTTGCGCGCTGCGTTTTGAATTTTCAGGACCTCGACTGAACGCACGGCCTCGTAGGCTTGCAATGCTTCAGTCATGTCGCCGGTTTTCGCAAAGCAGCGCGTCAGCTCAATCGCGTCTTCCAGCGCCAGCTTGGTGCCGCTGCCAATTGAAAAATGCGCTGTGTGGGCCGCATCACCCATCAGCACGATGGGCACCTGCTTGCCGTCAATCACCTCGGCATGTACCCAGCGCTCGCACACCACGCGTGGAAAGCGTATCCAGATGGCCGAGCCGCGCACATGGGTCGCGTTGTTCATCAGCGGGTTGCCGTCCAGATATTTGGCAAACAGGCGTTCGCAAAACGCAATGCCGTCTTCCTGGCTCATCTGGTCCAGCCCGTGGGCTTTCCACACAGCCTCGGGTGTTTCAACAATGAAGGTGGACGTGTCAGCGTCAAACTTGTAGGCATGCACGGCAAACCAGCCGTGCTCGGTTTGCTCGAACGCAAAAGTAAAGGCATCGAAGGTTTTCTTTGTGCCCAGCCATACGAAGCGGCATTGCCGCAATTCAACATCAGGTTTGAAGGTTTCCGCATATCGGGTGCGCACCCGGCTGTTCAGGCCATCGCAGGCAATAAGCAGGTCAGCGTTGTACTGTTTGGCCAGCGCCTGGTCGTCCTGCACGTCGGCCTCAAACACCAGGTCAACGCCAAGGCCAATGCAGCGTTCCTGCAGGATGTTCAGCAGTTTTTTGCGCCCTATGCCGCAAAAGCCGTGGCCACCTGAGCGCACGCTGCGGCCTTTGAAAAACATCTCCACGTCGTCCCAGTGGTTGAAGGCATCGCCAATCAGCTGTGCGCTCACTGGGTCAGCGGCGCGCAGGTTGCCCAGCGTCTGGTCTGACAGCACCACGCCCCAGCCAAACGTGTCAAACGGTCGGTTGCGCTCTACCACGGTCACCACATGCGCAGGGTTTTGCAGCTTCATCAGCAAGGCAAAGTACAAACCGGCAGGGCCGCCACCCAGACAAAGAATGCGCATGAAAAAGTTGCTCCGCGTTGACGAATAGATTGATTGAGCTTTAATTGTTTAGGTTTAAACTAAATTCGTCAAGTGATTTTTGAAGCGGTGAACGCTACCTTCTTTGAAACGGAGGCGGCGGGTCTGGCACTGTCAGCCCGCAGGCGCGGCGCCCGGCCGGCGGGCAGACTGCTACATGCAGTGAGCGACCGTGGGCGTTCTATGGCTTGGCTTGAAAGCCGCCCGCCCGGTAGGTCAGTACCAGCGTATCCCGAAAGCCCTGGTCGCCCGCGGCGTGGTCGGGAAAGATGGGCGTCGTTTCGTGAATCACACGTGCATCGTCCAGCAACAGTGCCGTCAACGGTTCGCGCATCACAAAGCGCACACCTTGTGGACCATTGGCATCAAACACCCGCGTCTCGCCGCCCTTCACGCCATGGCGCGCCACCAGCATGACCACCACAAAGTTCACGCCGTCGCGATGCGCACCTTCAGGCGTTGGGCGGCCCACACCGCCAGCGGTATCAATCCGAAACTGATGCGCTTCCACAAACCATTTGTCAACGGTCTGTACCTGAGCAAACAGCCTGCCTAAGCCCGCTATCAGTTCTGTCCAGGCTTGGGCCTGGGCAACAGCAGGTTCCACGGGTTCAAACCAGCGCTCAAAACCCCCATGCAGCGCGTTGTAGTCGGTTGGCTGCCAGTGCGCCCGGTGTGGCGTTTGAGTCAAGGTGCGGCCTGGCACGTCCTGTATGAAGCAGGCATGGCGGCGCTGCCGATAACTGCCCCCATCTTTCAGGTGTGCGTCAGGTGGCAGCGCGTGCCACGCCGGCGTCAAGGCCTCCCAATGCTGCGCCCAGTCAACAGGCAGTTTGAGAGCCGCTGTCAGCTCAGTCGGCGACAGCAAACTCAAGCCGTCCTGGCTGAGAGCTTGAGCGGCAGGTTTTTGGATGGTGGCGATGTTAAACATGGCTGTATTTTGCTCGACGCGGGGTGCAACCCGCACAGATGCCCGTTTTTGCACTAACGCAGCTTGAAGCCAGCTTTGGGCCTACAGGGTAAGCGGCTAGGGCGATTCATAATGAAAGTCCCGACCCATACGACGGGACTTTCCAAAAACCCTTTAAAGGTGACCACCATGCTGTACAAGTTCAAATCAAAAAATGCTGGCGATGTGATCATGCTGGAGGCCAACGGTCGCAAGGTGCTAGAGGTGATCGGCAAGGATGCAGGGCCAACGGGGATTATTCTGGCGGCGCAGATGCCTGCGGCCATCAAGGCGCTACAAGATGCGATTGCGCTGGAAGAGTCACATGATGAAAATCATGGCGAAAACGTCGTGCCCGGTGATTCACCCGGGCTCCGCCAGCGTGCCATGCCCTTTATCGACATGCTGCAACGTAATCACAAAGCAGGTACCGATGTGGTCTGGGGCGTCTAAAAAAGCCCCAGGTTTGCGCTAATCGACCTTGGCGCCAGACACCTTCACGACTTGCGCCCACTTGATGTGCTCGGCGTTGATGAAGGTGTTGAACTGCTCTGGCGTATTGCCGCCGGGTATCGCGCCTTGGCTCAGTAGCTTTTCCTTTACAGCCGCTGTATTGAGCGCTTTGCTGGTTTCTTGCTGAATCCGGTTGACGATGTCTGCAGGCGTGCCCGCCGGTGCCATCAAGCCAAACCACGAGCTGGCGTCAAAACCTTTTAACCCTGCCGCTTCCTCAATGCTGGGTAACTCGGGAGTGGCTGCCGAGCGCTGGGCGCTGGTAACGGCAAAGGCCTTGAGCTTGCCGGCCTTGATTTGCGGCAAGGCCGACGGCAGATTGTCGAACATCACGTCGACACTGCCGCCGATCAGGTCCAGCAAGGCAGGGCCTGAGCCCCGGTACGGAATGTGCGTCATGAAAATGCCAGTGCGTGACTTGAACAGCTCACCCGCCAGATGAATAGAGGTGCCATTGCCGCTCGAGGCCATGCTTAGCTTGCCGGGGTTCGCCTTGGCGTATTTGATGAAGTCAGGAACGGTGTTGATGTTCAAAGCCTTGGCTTTGTCAACGTTCATCACCATCACATTCGGCACGCCAGCCACCAGCGTGATGGGGGCAAAGTCCTTTTGCGAATCGTAGGGCATCTTGGCGTACAGCGCCTTGTTGATGCCGTGCGTGCCCACCGTGCCCATCAAAATTGTGTAGCCATCGGCTGGCGACTTGGCCACCAGGTCTGCACCAATATTGCCACCGGCACCGGCCCTGTTTTCAACGATGAATGACTGACCAAAAGCTTTTGTCAGTTCAGGTGCCATGGCGCGCGCCAGAATGTCGGTTGTGCCGCCCGCTGCAAACGGCACGATGATGCGTACCGGCTTGTTGGGCCAAGCCGTTTGTGCAGCGACCTGCAGGCCGGTCAGGCTACTGATGCAGATCATGCCCACCAGCAAGCGGCGACGTGTGGTGAATAACTTCATGGCTGTCTCCTTCAGGATTTTTGTAAAAGATCAACGACCGACTTGCAAGTTTGACCTGCATCTACACCCAGCTTGCGCGCCAGCAGGTTGCAGTGACTGACAACGCCACTTTGCAACGTGCTGTTGGCCTGGCCTATACAGGCACTGCTGTGGGACACCGTGCAGGCTGCCAGTGCGTGGCCCTGTAAAAAGTCAAGTGCCGCTAGCCCCGCCTCGTCTTTGCCAATGCCCGCGTCATTGAAAACAGTGAAGTGTGGCTTTGTCGCGAGCGCGTAGTGCGCAGAGCTTATGCCGCCGTGCGAGCCGCTGACCGCGATGCAACCCACATCATGCGGCCCAAGCTCGGTGATCGAATCCACCAGCTTGAGGGCCCGCATGGTTTGCGAGGGCTTTGGCTTAGTCTGCGTAAACGCCAGCCGCCTTGATGATTGGGCTCCACTTGGCGATCTCGGTCACCACAAACTTCTTGTGCTCTGCTGGGTCTACGCGTTTGTCGGTTACCACCACGGCGCCCAGGCCCTCCTGCTTTTTGATGAAGTCTGGATCTTTCAGGGCAACTTTCAAAGCGCCATTCAGCTTCGCCAGTACATCAGCAGGCGTGCCCTTGGGGGCGTACAGGCCGTGCCACACGGTCACTTCAAAATTCTTCAAACCACTGGCGGCCAGTGTGGGTACATCTTTGAGGACTGGCGTCGTCAATTGCTTGGCCGTCGTCACGCCGAAAACCTTCACTTTTTTGGCTTCAATCTGGCTGGTGGTGTTGGTGGTCTGGTCGCACATCAAATCGATCTGGCCCCCAATCAAATCCGTCATCGCGGGCGCGGTGCCCTTGTACGGAACAGTCGTCATGTCGACTTTGATAGCGTTTTGAAACAGCAGGCCGCACAGGTGTGACGCAGAGCCAATGCCGGCGTTACCCAAATTCACCTTGCTTTTGTTCTCATTGATCCAGGCGCCCAGTTCCTTGTAGTTGCCGGCGGGCATGCTGGGCTTGGCGATCAGGGTCATCGGGACTTCATTGATCATTCCCAGATATTCAAAATCGCTTTCGACCTTGAAGGGAATGTTGCGAACCAGCGTTGGCATGGTGGACATGCCAATGTGATGCACCAGCAGCGTGTAGCCATCGGGCGATGCCTTCGCCACCTTGTTGGCGCCGATCGATCCGCCTGCACCCACAGCACTGTCAATCACGATACTGACGCCACCCAGGGGCTTGCGCATGGCTTCGGCCAGATCGCGTGCCACACGGTCTGTCGGGCCGCCGGCAGCAAAAGGCACAACGATGGTGATGACCTTGTCCTTGGCTGGGAAGTCCGCCGCATGGACGGAACCCAGCATGCCGCAAACAGCCAGAGCCGCGCCAGCGATGACGGTGGATTTGTTGAAAAACGAGTTCATTGAGGTGTCTCCAGAAAAATGCAAATAACGATAACTTTCACACTAGATGACTTTAGCTGCGCGTTGCCATCCGTAAACCTCGGAAAACACTTACGCAACAACCCTGCAATAGTGGCATTTGCTCAGGTCATTTATAGCTTCGCGCGTCTTCAATGACCTTGCCGTCGTTGGGCAAACTCCCCGGTGCCAGCAGTTCTACCGTGCCGCGTAACTTGGTCACATCGCGGATGGCGTCACTGATTTTCTGGTCCAGACCCGCCTGACGGGATGTGGCTTCCACCTGAAAATGCATGCTGTCATTGGCCATTTCTCCGCTGACGACCAGCCGTGCTTTGAGCACTTCAGGAAAGCGTCGCGCAATCGTCGCCACTTGACCGGGGTGGACAAACATGCCGCGGATTTTCACTGTCTGGTCGGCCCGGCCCATCCACCCCTTGATGCGGCTATTGGTTCGGCCTGTGGGGCACTGGCCCGGCAGCACAGCAGACAAATCGCCCGTGCCAAAGCGGATCAGCGGATAGTCTTGGTTCAATGTGGTAACGACCAGCTCGCCCACTTCGCCTTCGTTGACCGGGTCGCCTGTGCCGGGCCGCACGATCTCAACAATCACGCCCTCGTCAATGACCAGCCCCTCACGCGCCTCGGTCTCGTACGCTATCAAACCCAAATCAGCCGTGGCATAGCACTGATAAACGGCCATGCCGCGCGCAGCAAACCAGTCGCGCAGGCTGGGTGGAAAAGCTTCGCCGCCGACCAGACCTTTCTTCATGCTGCTGATGTCACTGCCGGTTTCCTCCGCCTTTTCGACCAGAATGCGTAAAAAACTGGGTGTGCCCGCGTAGCCGTCCGGCCTAAGCGCGGCAATGGCTTCGAGCTGCTGCTCAGTCTGACCAATGCCTGCGGGGAAAACCGTGCAACCTACCGCATGCAAACCCGATTCCATGATGAAAGCGCCTGGCGTCATGTGGTAGCTGAACGCGTTGTGCGCCAGGTCACCCGCGCGAAAGCCCGCTGCATAGATGGCCCTGCCAGCACGCCAGTAATCTTTGGCCGTACCTTCGGGCTCATAAATCGGCCCCGGCGATGAAAACAGGCGCGGCATGCTGGGCCCGCGCAGCAGGGCGCTAAAACCGCCAAATACATCGCCAGACAGTGCTGCTTTTTGCAGCTCCAGCAACTCGCTTTTACGCGTGACGGGCAGGCGTGCCAACGCTTGTCGCGATGTGACAGTACGGGCATCCACGCCGTCGAGGAGGTTTGCAAATGCCGATGTATTTTTCTGTGCATTCGCAATTTGCTTCGGCAGGGCACTCATCAGCGCGGCTTCGCGTTGGTCAGGACGCCGGGATTCGAGTGTGTCGTAGAAGGTTGTTGTCATGTCAGTCTTTTCAGATACCAAAGTTCAGTAAGGCAAAAAACGTCCCTGCCCCATTCAAGCTGGGGGCCACGGAACTGGCTTCGCCAGGCCGCAGGCACAGCGGCCCCCTCGGTGGGCAGGGCGCTACACGCAGTGAGCAACCGTGGGGGCCATCAAGCCAGCCAGCGCTTGCGGCGCTTGTAGCTTTTGACGTCTTTAAAACTCTTGCGCTCGCCGCCGCCCATGCCCAGATAAAACTCTTTCACGTCTTCATTGTTGGCCAGCTCGCTCGCCGCGCCGTCCATCACCACCCGGCCGCTTTCCATGATGTATCCGTAGTCTGCGTACTTCAGTGCCATGTTGGTGTTTTGTTCTGCCAGCAAAAAGGTCACCCGTTCCTTTTGGTTCAGGTCTTTGACGATCTCAAAGACTTCTTCCACAATTTGGGGTGCCAGGCCCATCGACGGCTCGTCCAGCAATACCATGGTGGGGCTGGCCATCAGTGCCCTGCCGATCGCGCACATCTGCTGCTCGCCGCCTGATGTGTAGGCGGCTTGCGAGGTGCGGCGCGTCTTCAGACGCGGGAAGTAGGCATAGACTTTTTCCAGGTTTCGGGCAACCTCCGCTTTTGACTTCAGCGTATAGCCGCCTGTCAACAGGTTTTCTTCAATCGTCAGGTGTGCAAAGCAGTGGCGACCTTCCATCACCTGCACCACGCCGCGCTGCACCAGATCAGATGGCGACAGATTTTCAATGCGCTCTCCGCGCAGTTCAATCGAGCCCTTGGTCACTTGGCCACGTTCGCCTTTGAGCAGGTTAGACACAGCGCGCAGCGTGGTGGTTTTACCTGCACCATTACCCCCCAGAATGGCCACAATTTTGCCTTCGGGCACACTCAGCGACACGCCTTTCAAAACCAGAATCACGTGGTTGTAAATGACTTCAATACCGTTGACGTTAAGAACTATTTTTGGTGTGTCCATGAATGTTTGCTTTCTCCAATTTTCAGCACTGCACGCAATGCTGAAAATTGGACTGTCATGCCGAACCCATGAATGAGTCCGGCGTGACAGGGGTTCAGATCAAGACTGGCAATCTGCGGGTGTGCGTGCCGTCAGTTTTTTGTCGGCAGCGTATTTGGCGGCCGTTGTTTTTACCAATGGCTTGATGATCTGCTCGTCTGCCTGCAACCAGTCGGAAGTGAACTTCCAGGCCTTGCCGTCCCAGGTGTGGATCCGTGCCCAGGCGGCACCCATGTGGTCGGTGCACGATGTGCTGATCGGGCGCATCACACCCGCAAAGCCCAGCGCGTCAAGCTTGGCTTGTGTCAGGTTCAGGTTTTCCAGACCCCAACGCACTTGCTCGCCGGTCATGACCTTGCCCTTGCCAAAACGCTCTTGCGCAGAGCGGATGC
This sequence comes from Polaromonas sp., assembly GCA_031410335.1. Taxonomy (GTDB): domain Bacteria; phylum Pseudomonadota; class Gammaproteobacteria; order Burkholderiales; family Burkholderiaceae_C; genus Polaromonas. Next base: position 9,082 of record JANNYZ010000021.1, read on the forward strand.
CTTCAATGCCCAGCATCGCGCTCATGGCACCGCGCATGTACAGCACTTGACCCACTTCATCTTTCGGGCCTGTACCCTGGCCTTTGTCGTGCACCATGGACATCACATCCTTGACCAGTTTTGACTGTGGCTCAGCGCCGTGCTGCATGGTCACTGCGTTGTAGCCCTTGGCGCCTTCGGCGACGTCTTTTACATCAGGCTCGGCACCAGCCCACCACACGCCGTACATTTTTTCGCGCGGGTAGCCAGTGGCTTGCGCTTCCTTGATGGCGGTGGTGTTCATGATGCCCCAGCCCCACAACGCCACAAAGTCAGGACGCGACTGGCGTACCTGCAGCCAGGTAGCCTTTTGCTCAACGCCAGGTGCCGTCACAGGCAAAAGCTGCAGTTCAAAACCATGCATTCTGCTGCGCTCTTGCATCAGCGGAATGGGCTCTTTGCCAAATGGTGAATCGTGATAAACCAGTGCAATTTTCTTGCCTTTGAGCTTGTCCCAGCCGCCTTCTTTCTTGGCAATGGCTTGCAAAATCGTATCGGCTGCTACCCAGTAGGTGCCAGCAATCGGGAAGTTCCACTTGAAAATCGAACCGTCCGCGCTTTCGCTGCGGCCATAACCCACCGTCACCACAGACACCTTGTCGGCCGGGGCTTTTTCGGTGATGGCAAAAGTGGCACCTGTGGACAGGGGCTGTACAAAGCTGGCACCGCCGTTTTTGCCTTTCAGGCGTTCATAGCATTCGACGCTGCGCGCCGTGTCGTAACCCGTTTCGCATTCTTCAAATGACAGCTTCACGCCGTTAATGCCGCCGCGTGCATTGACCAGCTTGATGTAGTCCACATAGCCGTTGGCCCAAGGCACGCC
>JANNYZ010000022.1:0-3384 GCA_031410335.1 Polaromonas sp.
CAGCTCGAGTGGCAGCTACGTCAAATCAACTAGCACACTAGGCTTTTAGCTCCAATTTTTTCGAGCCCTTCAGAATATCTATGAGTAGTTATTTTTTTGTACTGCTATTGCCACAACATCGGGAGAAATTAAATGCCTATAAATACCTTCAGCACTAAAGTTCAAGAGGAGTTGAAGTTTTATGTATATGCATATTGCGATCCAATTGATGACGAGATTTTTTACATTGGAAAAGGAGTAAAAAACCGTTGTTTTGATCACTTAAAACTTAGTGGTGAAAGCGAAAAGTACGCTCGCATAACAAAGATCCGTGAAGCTGGCTACGAACCACGCATAGATATTTTGGCATTTGGTCTTGATGAGGAACAAGCGTTGATAGTTGAGGCTGCCTCAATCGATTTGATCGGATTTAGCCGCCTAACAAACCTACAAAGGGGGCATGACAGCGCCTTGTACGGGAGAAGAACGGTAGATGATGTCTACGCGCAGTTCTGCGGTGATGAGGTTGACGAATTCAGAGACGACATCGTATTGATCAGAATTAATCAGCGATACGACCCCAAGTTCAACGACATACAGCTATACGAAGCAACTCGGGGCATTTGGGAAATAGCTGAAAGTAAAAGAAATGTCGTCACGCATGCCTGCGCTTTGTACAAAGGCTACATACGCGAGGTTTATGAAATAGCTAGCTGGCATCCTGCGGGCTCAACGATGTACGGAACGAGATCGTCAGAGAACTTTGACCTTTCAGGAAAGTTTGAATTTGTTGGAAAAATTGCAGCCGCTCGAGTCTCGAAGCGTTATAAAAATCGCAAAGTGAGTGAGCGCTATTTGCCATTCGGATTTGCAGGATCTACACGTTTCGTTGGTCCGAGTTTTTCGCAAGGCGGCGATTGATGCCCTTATTCACCGCATGTTATGCGGCGAACAGAACAGCAATTTAACGCCCGCCCAAATAGCCAGAGTGCAGTTGCTCTGCTTTTAATAGCTGCTTGCGCATATATTCATTGGCCTAGAGCCTGTTTTGATACCCTAAAACAGCCTAAAACCAGCTCGCAGCCAAGTTTCTCGTCCTGAAACTCGGTTTTCAGCCTTTTCAGGCTATTTTTACCCATCAAAAGTGCCTGCAGACCAATGAATATATGCGCAAGCAGCTATAAGTTAGATAGCGCCTAGCTTTCAATCAGCCCGTCAAACCAAGTCAAACAAGTTCAGCCAATTGACGCGGTGAATAAACGGTGACGCCTTCAAAGCGTTTGCCATAACCAGCTCCAAAGTGTGTGCTGTCGCCCGTAACGAGCACATCGCAGGCTAATCCCATGGCGGCTAGCAATACGGGGCGGTCTTTTTCAGGCAGCCAAAGCGTGGCGGCTTGAAGTGTTGGCGACGACTGTGCAAATTGCACAGTGCTTACTTCGATCTGGCTGAGCAGCGTGTCCAAGTCATTCACGGCTTGCGCGTCGGCTTTGGCGGCAATGTTACGACTGGCTTCGGCCTGCACGTAGCTGTCGGCCACCAAGGTGTGCTTTGCCAGCGTCAGATTGCGTAACAGTTGCCGGATGGCGCCATCTGATTTGGCTGCGGAGAAAAGAATATTGGCATCAAGGAAAATTCGCATGGAGCGCCCAACTGACGGCTTGCTACAGCTTGCGCTTAGCAAGCAGCAAGGCCAAGTCAGCCTCGGCGGTATCAAACTCTTGCACGCGCTCGGGCGTGTACATCTCCAGCGGCAAGGTAACCGTGGGCCTTAGCAACAGGCCTTGGGTTGTGGTTTCAGCGATCAGCTGGTCATTGGCCTGGAAACCCATAGCCTTGCGTATCTTGGCGGGCAGGGTAACGACGCCCCGGCTATTGATGGTGAGTTGTGCTTGCATATTTGCAGTTTAACGTGATTGCGGTAATTCAGCAACTTCAAAGATCAGCTTAAGAAAGCCGAGAAAGCCGAGCGAGAAAGCCGAGGGTCAGGTCTTGCAATCACGCATCGCACCAATTTCCATGGCTAACCACCGCACAACTCATACCCCGTACTTCGCCCACCACCCTCCAACCTCCGCAAAACGCCACACGCCAGCAGGTCATTGATGTCGCGCAGGGCGGTGTCGGCTGAACATTTGCCGATGCTTGCCCACTTGGCATTGGTTAGCTTGCCCTCCATGCCGTCGAGCACGCGGTTCAGCACCTGGGTTTGCCGCTCGTTCATGGGGGTGCCTGCCCAGTGTTGCCAGAACTGGGCTTTGCCCAGTACGCCTGCCAGGCTTGCATCTGCGCCCTGTACGGCGCGCAACAGGCAGCCTAAAAACCAGCTGAGCCAGGGTGTCACGTCGAGCTGGCCTTTTTGTGTGGCCTCCAGTTGGTCATAGTAGTGTTTGCGTTCGCGCTGTATTTGGGCGCTGAAGCTGTAGAAGCGATCGCCAGCGCCCTCGGCCCGCGCCAGTGCCATGTCTCCCACGGCGCGGCTGATGCGGCCGTTGCCGTCGTCAAACGGGTGCAGCGTGACCAGCCACAGGTGCGCCATGCCTGCTTTGATGAGTGCGTCGCCCACCGGGGCGGCATTGAACCATTGCAAGAACGCGTCGGTTTGCGCAGGCAGCTCGTTTGCTGGTGGGGCGGTGAAATGCACCTTTTCCCTTCCCACAGCGCCTGACACCACTTGCATGGGGCCACTCGCATCGGTTCGCCATGCGCCAACCGATATGCGTACTCTGCCGCTGTAGCCGGTAGGGAACAGGGCGGCATGCCAGCCGAACAGGCGCTCTGCAGTCAAAGGCTGCTCAAAGTTGCGGGTGGCATCCAGCACCACGTCCACCACGCCGTCCACGTGCCGGTCGCTCGGCGCCAGCGCGCCAATGTCCAGCCCCAGCCGGCGGGCGATGGATGAACGCACGGTGTCCAGGTTGAGCTGCTCGCCTTCTATTTCGCTGGTCTTGATGACTTCCTGAGTCAACACCTGCAGAGTGGCCTGCTCGCGCTGCGGCAAGCCCAGTGCAGCCATGCGGGCCATCAACTGGCCCTGCGCACGGTGCACCGCAGCCAAGGGCGCAGCAAGCGCGTCGGCGTCATAGCTGAACTGCGGCCAATCGGGCAGTTGCCAGATGTAGCGGGGGTTACGAGTGGGGCGGTGGGGGCGCATGCGGTGATTATGGCGCTTATTCACCGCAATTTTTGCGGCAAATAGCGCCGTATTGAAGAATTCAGAACCTCGCCCACCAACATCGCTCAGGCAGTTCTTGCCGCCAGTAGCGGGCAATTTCAGTCGGTGACAGTTTGTCACCGACCCGCTGTTTTCCTTGCCCAATTGCTCTTGTTTTTGTAGCTGCTTACGCAATATCTACGGGACTACAGGCCACTTCCATGCTTGTATCCAGCCTCCCGCTGTACCCG
>JANNYZ010000023.1:0-4770 GCA_031410335.1 Polaromonas sp.
GGGGAACAGCCTGAAGAAGCCTTTGGGCGGTGTTTCTTCAAAGTCTGTGCGTTCTATCCATACCTCTTTGCCGATTTTGAAATGGCGCTTGCCCAGGTCGGGGTGGTGCGGGTGCACGGGGGCGCTGCATTCGTCCAACACGCCGGCTCCGTGCAGCTCGTCCCAGTTCGTCAACACCAACTTGATCGGGTCCAGCACGGCCATGGCGCGTGGGGCTGTGCCGTCTAGTGTTTCGCGCAGGCAGCCTTCTAGTGTGCTGTAGTCAATCCAGCTGTCGCTTTTGGTCACGCCAATGCGTTCGGCAAACAGTTGCAGTGCCTCGGGTGTGTAGCCACGGCGGCGCAGGCCGACTATTGTTGGCATGCGGGGGTCGTCCCATCCGGTGACTTTGCCTTCATTCACCAGCTGCGCCAGCTTGCGTTTGCTGGTCAGCACGTAGGTCAGGTTGAGCCGGGCAAATTCGTATTGGCGGGGGTGGGGCGTGGCTATCAGGCCGCCTTCACACAAGCGGTCAAGCAGCCAGTCATAAAACGGGCGCTGGTCTTCAAACTCCAGGGTGCAAATGCTGTGGGTGATCTGCTCCAGCGCGTCTTCAATCGGGTGCGCAAAGGTGTACATGGGGTAGATGCACCATTTGTCGCCGGTGTTGTGATGGTGTGCGCGGCGTATGCGGTAGATGGCCGGGTCGCGCATGTTGATGTTGGGGCTGGCCATGTCGATCTTGGCGCGCAGCACGGCGGCGCCGTCGTCCAGCTTGCCGTCTCGCATCTCTCTAAAGCGCGCCAGGTTCTCAGCCACGGTGCGGGTGCGGTACGGGCTGTCAATACCCGGCTTGCCAAAGTCGCCCCGGTTGTGGCGCATTTCGTCTGGCGTTTGCTCGTCAACGTAGGCTAGGCCTGCTTCAATCAAATATTCAGCTGCGCGGTACATGAAGTCAAAATAATCGCTGGCCTGGTAGGGCGCGTCGTTGCCGGGTTGTGCCCAGTCAAAGCCCAGCCACTTCACCGCATCAATGATGCCGTTGACGTATTCAATTTCTTCTTTTTCAGGGTTGGTGTCGTCAAAGCGCAGGTGGCACACGCCGCCGTAGTCGCGCGCCAGGCCGAAATTCAAGCAAATGCTTTTGGCGTGGCCCACGTGCAGGTAGCCGTTCGGCTCAGGCGGGAAGCGCATGCGTACTTTTTGTGTATCAAGTGGCCCGGCCGCATGGTGCGCTGCGTCGCCGGGGCTGCCGCCCCAGTGGCGGCCTGCGTAGGTGTTTGCTGCCAGGTCTTTTTCAATGATCTGGCGTAAAAAGTTGCTTGGCTTGGCGGTGTCTTTGTCGGGTGCGGGGGAGTGGGGTGCGTTCATGCCCTGATTTTAGGGCTTACACCTGAAAAATACTGTTACGACTGAGCACTGTCTTTACAGGGCACCCGGTAGGCGGTGAGCCCGTTGCCGCGTTTAATCAACACATGGGCATTTGACGCCCTGTTTTAAGGAGCAAGACATGACCACCGCAATTCGTTCCAACTATCGCACCAGCCATACCCTGCTGCTGGCAGGCACTTCTGCCGCACTGGCGCTGGCTGCCATGGGCTTTGCCGGCACTGCGCAGGCACGTGACAACGTTTCGCTGTCCATCGGTATTGGTGTGCCCGGCGTGCTGGTTGGCGCCAGCAATGCCTACCCGGTTTATTCGCCGCCACAGCCGGTGTACGTGCAGCCTGCCCCGGTGTACTACCAGCCAGCGCCTGTGTACTACAGTCGCCCGCCTGTGTATGTGGTGCCGCAGCCGGTTTATTACGGTCGCCCACCCGGCTGGTATGGCCATCATCACAAGCACCATGGTCGGGGCGATGATGACGATCGTGATGAACGTCGCGGTGGTTACTACCAGCAGCAGTATCAGGGACATGGTCAGGGTTATGGCCAAGGGTATGGCCAGGTGTATTACCGCCGCTAAGTGCCTTGTCCTCGTCAGAGGAATGGGCGTAAAAAAACCTGCATTGAGCAGGTTTTTTTATGCGCCGGTTAAGCGGCTGGTTTACATGGCTTTCCAGAACACATAGTCCGCCTGGTACGGCAGGGTGAGCTTGTCACCAATGTCAGCCTGCGCGCACGCCTTGCTGAGGTCTTGGCCGCCCTTGGTGTTGATGCGCTGGATATAGGTGATGTTTTGCAGTACGCCGGCGTTCATGCCGGGTGTGCCTTTGGACAGTTGCACGGCAATGTTGTTGCTGCCAACAACAGGCGACAGGGCTACTTGCGTGCCAACAACACTGGAGCCGTCGATGTGGGTCCAGGTGGCAGGTGGGCCGCTGTAGGTGCCCACTGATTTGCCCGTGCGGTCAATCAGGTCTGCCTTGGGGCTGACCAGTGTCCAGCCAATGGCACCGGTGCCGGCCACGTTGGCGCGGCACTCATAGTTCAGCACGCCCACGCCTGTGGTCTCCAGCACCACCATGTTGCCTGCAGGTACGCGAATGCTTTCCACCAGCCGGTCCTGGCTGTATTCTTTGGCGGGCGGCTTGACGCTGGAACACGCCGCCATCATGACGGCAGTGCCGGCGACCATCGCCAGGGTGGTCAATGCGCTCTTGCCATAGGCCAGGGCGGTGTTGTGTGTGCTTTTCATAACGTCCTCTTTGTTTGTTACTGTGAGTAAGCAGTACACCGCGATACGCGCAGCAGCCCTGTAGGACAAGGGTGACTTGCCGTGCAAGTCAATAGCGGCGGTTTTGACCGGCAAGCACGCGTGGGCAGTGATAATCAGCGCTTCATTTCAGGAGCGTTTGTGGACATTACCCTGCTAGTCAAAGCCGCCATCATGGGCATCGTTGAAGGCCTTACTGAGTTCCTTCCCATCTCGTCCACGGGGCATTTGATTCTGGCGGGTGCGCTGCTGGGTTTTGACGACGACAAGGCCAAGGTGTTTGATATTGCCATTCAAACCGGGGCGATTTTTGCCGTGATCTTGGTGTACTGGCAAAAGATACGTGACACGGTCGTTGCCCTGCCCACAGACAGGCAAGCACGGCAGTTTGCGCTGAATGTGCTGATTGCGTTTGTGCCCGCGGTGATACTGGGGCTGCTGTTTGGCAAGGCCATCAAGGCCAATTTATTTACCCCGGTGGTGGTGGCCAGCACTTTTATTGTTGGCGGCTTTATTATTTTGTGGGCTGAAAACCGGCACAAAGACAACCCGGCCGCAGCGCGCATTGACAGCGTGGAAGCCATGACCTGGCTCGACGCACTCAAGGTGGGGCTGGTGCAAACGCTGGCCATGGTGCCGGGCACCAGCCGCAGCGGCGCAACGATTATTGGCGGCATGCTGCTGGGCTTGTCGAGGAAAGCGGCGACTGACTTCTCGTTCTTTTTGGCCATGCCCACGCTGATAGGCGCGGGCGCTTACAGCCTGTACAAAGAACGCGCGCTGCTGTCGGTGGCTGATGTGCCGATGTTTGCTGTCGGCTTGCTGTTTTCGTTTATCAGCGCCTGGCTGTGCATCCGCTGGCTGCTGCGCTACATCTCCAGCCACAGCTTTGTGCCGTTTGCCTGGTACCGCATTGCGTTTGGGCTGGTGGTGCTGGCCACCGCCTGGAGCGGCCTGGTGACCTGGGCGGCTTAGCGGCCCAACTGGTTAGCTGCTCAAGTTCAGCAGCGCAGCTTCAATTGCGGCTGCTGTGGCCACAGGTTTTTCCATCGGGAACAGGTGGCTGCCGTCCAGCATCATGATGCGGCCTTTGGTGACTTTCTCGGTCAGCGCCATGCCCACCTGTTTCATCTCCCGCGACTGACGCCCGCCAATAAACGCGACCGGACATTTGAGCGGGTGCCGCTTGATGAGCTGGTCGAGGTTGTGGGGCAGGGTGTTGTAGATGGCGGTTTCCACGTCGCGGTCAAAACTTAAAGCGCGCTGGCCGTCGTTGTCATGCGTGCCCTGCTCGATGTAGTCACGCAGCACATCGTCGTGCCAGCTGGCAAAGGCTTTTTTGCTGCGGAAATGCGTGAACACTTGGTCCACATCGGGCCATTGGTGCTTGCGCTTGCGGCTGACCACGCCCGGCGACACCGAACCCACCAGGCTGGTGCGCTTGGCGATGCTCAGGCCGGTAGCGCGCCAGCCGCCAATCAGGGGCGAGTCGAGCAGCACCACGCCGCGCACCGCTTTGCCGCCCAGCTCCGGGTGACGGGCGGCGCACATCAGGCTTAAAAACCCGCCCAGCGAGTGCCCCACCAAAAACACCGCCTGGCCTGTTTTTTTGACCTGCTGGCTACTGAAGTCGGCCAGCTGCTGCACCAGGTGCGGCCAGTTGCTGGTGACGGGGTAGGCCGGGTCGTGGCCAAACTTTTCAATCGCCTTGACCGCGTAGCCACGCGCTTCAAGCTGGCGAAAAATCACCCCGTACGTGCTGGCCGGAAAACTGTTGCCATGAGAAAAAATAACGAGCGGTTTGGATGCTGGTACCGCTACAGAGGCTGCAGAGGAACGTGTCAAATCAGTTTTTCTTCGGGTGACGATATTTTGCGCAGTGGCTGGTTACGCGTCAGGGGGGTGAGCAGTGGCACCTGGGTGGCACCGCCTGTCCACATGGGGTCTTCAATGCTGTCAAACACCTCGCGCAGCTTTTTGCCCCAGTTGTCATGCAGCATCCGAAAGTACGGGTTTTCGTGGTCAATACACACCACCTTGTTGCTTTGAAAGGCGTCAACCTCGTACACCACCATGTCCAGCGGCAGGCCAACAGACAGGTTGGACTTGAGGGTGGAGTCCATCGACACCAGCGC
>JANNYZ010000024.1:0-12070 GCA_031410335.1 Polaromonas sp.
CCTGGGCCTTGCGGCTGAACGTGAGCTGCGCAAGCTGGCGGTAGATGTGTACACGAACGAAAAAGTGGTCGAGGTGACTGAGAACAGTTTGAAAATGGCCAGCGGCAAAGTGATTCAGTCAACCCTGGCCGTCTGGGCGGCAGGCGTCAAAGCCGCTGATTTTTTAAAGACCATGGGCGGTGCCGAGCCGCTGGAAGTCAACAAGCTCAACCAGTTGATGGTCAATGGCAACTTGCAAACCAGCCGGGACACCAGCATTTATGCCTTCGGCGACTGCGCCGCCTGCCAGCAACCCGACGGCACCTGGGTGCCGCCACGCGCCCAGTCGGCCTACCAGCAGGCGATGTACCTGGCGCGCGAGCTGCCGCAACTGATGGCCGGCAAGCCCGTAAAACCATTTTTATATACCGACCAGGGCTCGCTGGTGTCGCTGGCTGAATACTCGTCAGTTGGCTCGCTGATGGGCAGCTTGAGTCAGGGCAGCTTTTTTGTGGAAGGCCAAATCGCCAAGCTGATGTACTGGGCGCTGCACAAACAGCACCAGCTGGCGCTGGGCGGGATCAAAAAAACCGCCCTCATCACACTGTCAGAAATGATTGACCGCACGCACCGCCCACGCATCAAGTTGCATTGATAATTACATTTTTTGAAAACCCAGTTAACTCACAGGAGCGCGCCATGGCAAAAGGTCAGCAAAACAGCGGCAAGATGGTTAAAAAACCAAAAAAAGACACGTCCCCACCCAAGTCTGTGTCCCCTGACGCAGTACGCCCCACCATCGTCACCCAGGTGCCGCTGCGGGGCAAGCTGAAAAACAAATGATTTGATGACTGACCCGCTTGAAGGCGTAACGCTGGAAGCCATCGTCATTGCGTTGTCAACGCATTACGGCTGGGAGGAGCTCGGCCAGCGCATCCCTATTCGCTGTTTTCAGAGCGAACCGAGTGTGGCGTCGAGCCTGAAGTTTTTGCGCAGAACGCCTTGGGCAAGGGACAAGGTCGAAGGCCTTTACCTGTTCATGCTGCGTGAGCTCAAGCGCGGCAGCCCCACGGTTCATAACTTTCCCCCACCCCGGAACCCGGCAACAAGTGCCTGATGTGGATTCGGGTTTTGAAACGGTTTATGCAGACGCGTATCTGCTGGTGTTAAACAAACCTTCTGGCCTGTTGTCAGTCCCCGGCCAAGGTGCTGACAAACAGGACTGCCTCAGTTCAAGAGTACGAACAACTTACCCAGATGCCATGATCGTCCACCGACTGGACATGGCCACATCAGGCCTGATCTTGATGGCGCGCGGCCCTGTCATGCAGGCGGCGCTTTCTAAACTATTTGAAACACGCATTGTTCACAAACGCTACATTGCAGTCGTTGATGGGCAGATGAATCCAAGCTCCGACTGGCAACTGACAGACCTGCCGATTGCACTGGACTGGCCCAACCGTCCGCTGCGCATCATCCATGCCGACGGAAAACCCAGCCAAACCCGCTGGCGCGCCCTGCACTGCAGCCTGGACGCCAACACCACCCGGGTTGAACTTGAACCGCTCACGGGCCGCTCGCACCAGTTGAGAGTGCACCTGAAGGCGATGGGCCATCCTATCTTGGGTGATGCCCTGTATGCGCCGGCACATGTGCGGGCGATGGCCCCGCGTTTGCTGCTGCATGCCAGCGGGCTGCAATTTACACACCCGGCCAGCGGTGAAAACATGGTTTTTTGCAGCCCTCCCACATTTTGATTTTCAGTCATACTTCGGCAATCATGACCCAACATCTTTTCATTCTTACCGGTGCGTCACGCGGCATGGGGCTAGCAATGGCGCGCCAGTTATTGCAGCCCGGCAACACGGTGCTTTGCATATCACGCAAAGCCAATGACACGCTGGCCGTGCAGGCAAAACTGGCAACGACAGACTTGCTGCAATGGACAGAAGACCTGGCCATGGGTGCTGCTACCAGCGCACGTCTGGAGCAGTGGCTGCGCGAGCGGCCGGGCGGCGCGTCAAACAACACGTTTGCCAGCGTCACCCTCATCAACAACGCCGGGGTGATCCCGCGTATTGGCCCCCTCAGCGAAGCGGATGCCGACGACCTGAGTCACGCACTGCGCGTGGGACTAGAGGCACCGATGCAGCTGACCAGCGCCTTTTTACGCGCCACGCAAAACTGGTCAGGCACACGCAAAGTGCTCAATATTTCGTCAGGTTTGGGCCGCAGGGCCATGGCATCGCAAGCAGGCTATTGCGCCGCCAAAGCGGGCATGGACCATTTCACGCGCTGTGTGGCGCTCGAAGAAGCTTTGAAACCCAACGGCGCAAAAGTGTGCTCGCTTGCACCGGGGGTGATTGATACGGGCATGCAAGAACAACTGCGTGCCGCTGACAGCACAGCGTTTCCTGACCAATCAAGTTTTGTGAATCTGAAAACCAGTGGCTCGCTTGCCTCGCCCGAAGAAGCCGCAAGCCGGATTTTGTCGTTTCTGGCGAGGCCAGATTTTGGGGCAAACCCAGTGGCTGATGTGCGTGACTGAGACGGCTTGGCGTCAATCCAGTAACAAGCGCTGATAAATTTCGTCTTTGGTGCTCAGGCGCTGCTTTTTCATCACTTCCAGAGCGTCGTCACTGATGACTGCGCCACCCAATTCGTACTTTTTGATCGCGTGGTTGTTGTCGTCATAGGCGTCAAACAGCTTGGCGAAATGTGTATCCGTGGCTTTCAGGGTGCGCATTTTTTCCAGATGTTCGGGAAACTCATGTGCCAGGTCGTGGTTCAACAAATCCATATCAGTCCTTTGGTTATTTAAAAAAACACCTCCAGTTTGCATCGATTTGAAGGCGGGCGCTATCAGACAACACGACTGACGCATAACGCTTTCGGGCCTATGACGCCGCCTGCACAATACCGCGCCACAAGTCCCACGCACGCACCACCTGTGCCTCAGTGGTGGCAGCGGCCAGCGCGGCTTCTTCTTCAGTCAAAAAATTAATCGGGCCCAATGCAGCGGCCTGGATTTGCAGTTTGGCGTTTACCTCTGCATAAATAGCGCGATACACGGCCACTTCAATCGACGGCCCGGTCGTCGTCGAGCCATGGCCGCGCATCAACACACAGTTACTCGAGCCCAGCGATTGCGCCAGCGCTTTGCCCAGGTAGGTGTCCCGGATCAGCATGTCCGTGTTGCCTGCCGCTTCGCGAATTTCAAACAGGGCCGAGCCGCTGCCCAAAAACCCGCTCATGTGAAAAATCGGCCGCAAACGCTGGCCCGTAGCCCCGAACGGAATCACGCTTTGTGAATGGCTGTGCACCACAGACATCACATCGGGCCGTGCCTTGTAGATTTCGCTGTGGATGAAACGCTCAAGGTAGGAGCGGTGCTCGGACGGTTCGGCCAGATCGCCGTTCATGTCCAGGCACAAAACATCCTCGGCAGTCACGAGGCCAGGGGCACGGTTGCGCGAGAGTAAAAAGTGATCGGGCGACTTGTCGTGCCGCACGCTGATGTGCCCAAAACCATCCACCACCCCCTGGTTGTACAGGATGCGGTTGGCCATGGCGAGTTTTTCAACCAGGACAGCATCAGCCTTGGGAGGCGCTGGAATTTTTGGGGCGCTTGATGTCATGAATGTCTCCTTATTTTTACAACAGATCGGTTGCTTTAATAAGTATACATATTGAGCCTATTCATGGCGCATGCTTGATGGCGCTCGTTTCAAGGCTCGATCTTGACACCCTTCCAGAACGCGACGTGGCCCTTGATCTCTTCAGCCTCGGGCTTGGGGTTGGGGTAGTACCAGGCCGCGTCGGTGTTCATCTCGCCATTGACCAGCAGTGAGTAATAGCTGGCTTGGCCTTTCCAGGCACACATCGTGTGATGGTTGCTGAAGGTCACATAGTCGCGATTAAGTGCGCTCTCAGGGAAATAGTGGTTACCTTCGACGACGACGGTGGTGTCGCTTTGCGCAATGACTGCGCCGTTCCAGATGGCTTTCATGGTCGACCCTCAACAAATGTTTAAGAAACGACCATCCTAGCCTTGTTTAAAGGCTGACGCAGCACTGGCCAAGTCAATGAGTATCGCCCTCAGGTCAGTCGTCATGCTTGCCATTACCTTTGCCGTGATGTTTGTCTTTTTTCTCTTTCTTTTCTTTGTAGTCGACATACCGCGCACGCTCGTAGTCGTCGTCGCCGTCCACACGGACAAAATACACAGGGGCGCCACAGGCGTTGTACTTGGAACAGTGCTTCGACCATTTTTTGGCATGTCCGGGTGGGACGTGCAGGTACAACGGTTGTTGAACCACCCGCGGCGCTGGGTAAATGATGACTGGCTGCGGATAGATAAGCGGCGGAGGGGGCGCGGTGCCAATTTCAATTCGGCCGTAGACGCCCGGCAACAGTGCGCCTGCAACCGTCGCATTGGCGTAGGGTGCGGGCGTTTGCGCAACGGCCACCGACCACCCTGAGAAACAGAAAAAGCCTGAGACGAGGCCAGACAAAAGGAAAGGTTTCAACAAAGATAACTTCATAAATCCATTTCACAAAGGGTTGTTCAGACATGACTTGTGGCTGAAAGGGCGGTAGCCCTTTCAACCATCCGCCTCCCGCTGGGCAGCTTCGCCAAACGCGCTTAGCCGTTTGAATTTGCCATGCGAAGATTTTTACCTTCAACAATGACTTTTGAGCCAACAGGTACCGCTGTAGAGATGTCCAGGTTGCGCATTGAGCCGTCGTCCATGCGCACGCGCACGTCGTACACGGTCACTTTTTTCATGTTCTTTTCAATGGTGTTACCCGCGTAAGCGCCGCCCGCCACACCAGCGACTGTGGCCAGGGTTTTGCCATTCCCATTGCCGACCTGGTTACCCAGCAAGCCGCCAATCACGCCGCCAGCCACGGTACCAAGACCAATGGTGGTGTTGCCCACGGGCACACCGTTGACCTGACCCTGACGCTGAACTGCGGTCACTGACTGCACCGTACCGCAGTCAGCACAAACTGCCGCGACGGTGGTTTTAGGGGCTATCGCCTGAGCAGGTGTTCGTTTGGCGGTGCTGGTGGATGCCGATTTGGAGGTATCAGCAGCCAGTTTGGATGACGAAGTCATGGCTGCAGTCGGCACGCCCTGCTGGGCGTCAGACCTGTTCACAACCAGCGCTGCAGCCAGCGCCATGACGGTGACGCCCAGCACGGCGACGATGGCAACCAGTGCCTTGCTGTGACGCAGACGGTACGCCAGCGTGGGTTGATAAGTTGAATACAGAGGGATTTGATTGTTTTGCATATTGAGCTCCTGTAAGAAGAAACTCATTTGTACCAAGGCCCCCGCATGCCGCGTGTAGGAGAAAGACTTCAAGCGTTAGCAGACGTTACCTCATGCGGCTGTGCTTACCGTTTTAAACACCCTTGACGGCCTTACATGGCGCCTTGCGGATGCGTCGGGTCTATCCACAACACCGTGTCGGGCTTTTCTACCGGGGCAATGTCCAGGTTCACAGCGACAGCCTCGCCGTCGCTGCGGCACAGCACGCATTCCAGCAGCTCGGTGGCGCTGGCGTTGATTTCCTGATGCGGCACATAAGGCGGCACATAAATAAAGTCGCCCGGCCCAGCCTCTGCCGTGAATTCCAGATGCTCGCCCCAGCGCATGCGGGCACGGCCTTTGACGACGTAAATCACGCTTTCCAGATGGCCATGGTGATGCGCGCCGGTTTTGGCGTCGGCATGAATGGTGACGGTGCCCGCCCACAGCTTTTGCGCACCCATCCGGGCAAAATTCACCGCCGCCTTGCGGTCCATGCCCGGCGTTTGGGCTGTATTGCCGTCAAGCTGGTTGCCTTTGACAACACGCACGCCGTCGTGCTTCCACGCGGGTTCGTGTAAATGTGGATGCGGATGCGTGTGATCGCTGCTCATGATGGCCCTTATGCGTAGCGCTGACGCGCCAGCGCCGCACCGAGTCCCAGCGCTTCCAGCTTTTTAATCGCAATCTCACGGCTCATCGGTGCCAGGCCGCAATTGGTGCACGGTATCAAGCGTGCCTTGGGCACATATTCAAGCGCCTTGCCAATCGTGTCGGCAATCTGCTCAGGCGTTTCAATCTCGTCACTGGCCACGTCAATCACGCCCACCATCACGTCCTTGCCTTCCAGCAGCGCCATCAAATGAGGCGGCACATGCGAGTGGTAGCACTCCAGGCTGACCTGCTGGATGCTGCTTTTGGCCAGGGCGGGCAACACCTCTTCGTATTGTCGCCACTGGTCGCCCAGTGTTTTCTTCCAGTCGTCGTTGGCCTTGATGCCGTAGCCGTAGCAGATGTGTACCGCAGTGGTGCAGGTCAAGCCGCGTGCAGCAACCTCAAGCGCTTTCACGCCCCAGTCAGCCGCTTCTTTCATGTAGACATTGAAGGCGGGTTCGTCAAACTGAATAATGTCGACGCCGTCAGCTTGCAGGGCCAGCGCCTCCTGGTTCAGCAGCTCGGCAAAAGCCATCGCCATTTTGACTTTGTCACCATAAAACTGGTCAGACACGGTGTCCACAATCGTCATCGGGCCGGGCAGCGTGAACTTGATTTTTTTGGCGGTGTGGGCGCGCAGCAGTTGCGCTTCATTGGCGTGTACGCGACCTTTGAGTTTGAGCGTTGACACCACCTGCGGCACCATCGCGTCATAGCGGTTGTTGCGGATGCCCATTTTGACCTTGTGATCAAAGTCAATGCCTTCGACCTGCTCCAAAAAGCCGTGCACAAAATGCTGGCGCGACTGCTCTCCATCGCCAATCACGTCCAGGCCGGCGTCTTCTTGGGCCTTGATCCACAGCAGCGTCGCATCTGCCTTGGCTTGTTTGAGCTCTTCGCCTTCAGCCTTCCATTGCGGCCAGAGTTTGTTGGTCTCTGACAGCCAGGCGGGCTTGGGCAGGCTGCCTGCAATGGCGGTGTTGAAGAGTTTTGTGGTCATGTGGGCTTGTCTCGTTCTGATTAAAAACAGCAATTATAAAAACTCGTGCGCGAGGACCTCGTAGGAACGCCGCTGCGCCGCTGGGTCGTGGGCCCAAGTGATCACCACCAGTTCGTCAACGCCAAGCGATTCAGCCAGCGCACGCAGTTTGGCAGCGACCTGCGGGCCGCTGCCCACCAGCGCATTGGCCCGCAATTGCTGGGCCTGCACCTGCTCGGCGGGGCTGTAGGGCCGCGCCGCCACTTCTTCGGCGGAAGGCAGCGGGCCAATCGCGCCACGGTTGCGATCAACCTTCCAGCGCTCCCGACCTGAAAAGTGATGCCACGCCTCGGCCTCGGTATCAGCGGCCAGCGCCCACACGCACAGCACGGCTTGCGGCGTGGGGTGCAGCGCGCTGGGGCGGTACAACTGGCGGTACAAGTCAAGTGCTTGATGAGCACCCTGCCCGTCAGTGATGAAGTACGCAAACGCATAAGGCAAGCCGAAATGTGCCGCCAGCTGCGCGCCGTAGTCAGAGCTGCCCAGCATCCACAGCGTGGGGCTGGTGGGGCCAGTCGGGTTGGCGGTAACGCCATGGCCGGGGTGGCCTTCGGGCAAGTCAATGCCTGACACCCAGGCTTGCAGTTCCCGCACCTGAATCGGAAAGTCATCACTGGACTGCTGCGGACTTTGCCTTAATAGCCGAGCAGTGCGCATGTCCGAGCCCGGCGCGCGCCCCACACCCAGGTCAATGCGGCCAGGGGCCAAGGCTTCAAGCACCCTGAACTGCTCAGCCACTTTCAGCGGCGCATAGTGCGGCAGCATCACGCCAGCGCTGCCAATCCGAATGCGGCTGGTGGTGGCGGCAATGGCGGCCATCAGGACTTCGGGCGCTGAACCCACAATGCTGGGGTGGCTGTGGTGTTCGCTCACCCAAAAGCGGTGAAAACCCAGCGACTCGGCATGCTGGGCCAGCGCCAAGGTTTGGCGGATGGCAGTATCTTCAGTTCGGCCGGTCACGGCGGCAGATTGGTCGAGAACAGATAACTTGATGGTCATGCGAGGACTATAGCCAGTGCCGTTGACATGCGCCCGGCGCGCTCTGTTCCAATACAGGTCTTAGTTTTCACAAAAAGAAGCACCCATGGCACTCAAAGCCACCATTTACAAAGCCCAGCTAGCCATTGCCGACATGGACCGGGGCGTTTACGCCGACCACAACGTCATCATTGCCCGCCACCCGTCTGAGGCAGACGAACGCATGATGATTCGCCTGCTGGCCTTTGCCCTGAACGTGCCCGCAGATGACAAAAACGGCAAGCTCGACTTTGCCAAAGACCTGTGGGACGTGGACGAAGCCGCCCTCTGGCACAAAGACTACACCGACCAGATATTGCACTGGATAGACGTGGGCCAGCCCGACGACAAACGCTTGATGAAAGCCGCAGGCCGGGCTGAGCGCGTCACGGCCTACAGCTTTTCAAGCAGCACACCGGTGTGGTGGAAAGGCATAGAAACCAAACTCACCCGCGCCAGCAACCTGGTGGTGTGGCAAATCGAAGCCGCACAAAGCCAGGCGCTGGCCAAGCTGGCTGAACGCAGCATGCAACTGCAAGTCACAGTGCAAGACGGCACGGTGTGGATGAGCACCACTGCGGATTCGGTGGAGATCACGCCGAAGCGGTTGACGGCTGGGGATTGAGGGCTCAGCGCTGATTTTCAATCGCTATTAATTCAGTAGCTGCTTGCGCCCGTATTCATTGGCTTGGAGGCACTTTTTATACCCTAGAACGGCTGTTTTTCAGGTCTCAAGCCGCTTTTTGGCTTGGTTTTGACTAGCTGGTTGACTCAAAACGCTGTTTTCAGGTCGTTCTTAGCTATGTTTTAGGGCTTTTGACCAATGGATATGTGCGCGAGCAGCTATGAAAATATGAGCGAATTAATTGAAATCCAACCCAATTTTTTGGGTTACGGCGGCTGTAATTTGATGCGCAGGCCTTTCGATTCCGCAAGTTTGCAAGCGGCTTTGACCTCTTGCCCGTTGAGGGTGCCGTCATAGGTTGAATACAACGTTGTGTCTGCTGCTTGGCCGCGCTGCATTGTCTTGCAGTCAGCTCTTATCTCTTGCCGAGTATCGCTGCCGCTGGCGGTAATGCGGAACGATTTGTATTTGATGAAAAGTCCGTCTGATACCAGTGACTCAGAATCGACAACGTATGTGTCCCACCTGACGCCGGGCACTATATCGCCACCAATCTGGTAGTAGGCTACTAGCCCCTGTGCCCTAACCGAAGACACTGCGGAGGTGGCGGCTACTAGCAGGCAACCGATTCTTGCGATCTGTTTGATGTTCGTCATAGTGTTAGCGGGAGAGCAGTTGAGGCCTAACGTCAAACTTCAACAGCGCGCGCAGCGCGACTGCTAGAACGCCCAGTCAAATTTCTCGCAGATCGCGCGTTTTGAACCAGCCGAATCTCCAGCTTGCAACCCAAAGCTTCGGCATATCTGGACAGGGTTGCCAGAGAAGGTGAATGTTTTCCGCTGCCCGATTCCATCCGGGCCACCGCAGATTGCGTGGTGCCGATCTTTTCTGCCACCTGCGCTTGGGTCAGCCCCTGCGAGGCTCTGGCTTTCAGAAATTCATCCAGCAGCGCAAACTCGTCTCCCAGCTTGTCGTATTCGGCCTTTACCTCGGGATTGCCGAGTGCCTTGGTGCGTAGTTGCTTATGCGTCAACATCTTTCCACTCCTTCATGCGCTTGCGCGCGACCGTCAACTCTTTGAGAGGGGTTTTGTCTGTCTTTTTCACAAACTGATGGAGCATGACAATTTGCCGCCCCACCAATGTGCAATAAAACACCCGCCCAATGCCTTCACGTGATTTCAAGCGCAACTCAAACAAGCCAGCGCTCATGGCACGCCTGTGCGGCATACCCAAATCAGGACCAAATTCCAGCATTCGATCAGTGCAGTGAAAGTACCTTGCCAAAATTCCTGCTGGCAATGCGAGCACCTCCTGCTGCAACTTCTCGTTGTGGTATTTGATCTCCCAATTCATGTTTTAAATATAGCATATTTGCTATAAATGAATAGCCTCAATGCATGCGGATTTTTGACTTTTCAACCGCCAGACGCTTTGACCGCTTGACTTGAGGTTACTGAATTCACTATCAATTCAGGAGCTGCTCGCGCTCATATTCATTAGCCTACAGCCACTTTTTTATACCTGAAAGTGGCTGCTTTTGCCTCTGTTCGGGATTTAAGCAGTTTCACCAACCGGTTCATGCGCCAGCGCCATCACTTCATGCGGCGGCAAGCCTTTGAGTTTGTGGTCGCTCCACACCTGCCTCCACCTGCGGCTGCCGGGTAGGCCGTGGCGCAGGCCCAGCATGTGGCGGGCGATGGCGCTGCAGGGTGTGCCGTGCTCTGCCTGCTCGCGGGCCATGTAATCGCACATTTGCGCTTCAACGTCTTCACGGCTCAAGGCTGACGGCGCTGCGCCGAAAAACTCAGCGTCCCACGACGCGAGCAGCCAGGGGTTGTGATACGCCTCGCGGCCCAGCATCACGCCGTCGAGTTGCTGCAATTGTTCAGAAATTTGCGCGTTGGTGGTGATGCCGCCATTGATGGCGATGCTCAAGCCGGGAAAGTCCTGCTTGAGCCTGTGCACCAGTGCGTAGCGCAGCGGCGGCACTTCGCGGTTTTCTTTCGGGCTCAGGCCCTTCAGCCAGGCGCTGCGTGCATGCACGATGAAGGTGTTGCAACCTACCTCGCTTACAGCGCCCACAAAATCGCGCACAAAGTCATAGCTCTCAATTTTGTCAATGCCAATCCGGTGTTTGACGGTCACGGGCACGCTGACCACATCGACCATGGCTTTAACGCAATCGGCCACCAGTTGCGGCTCGGCCATCAGGCAGGCACCAAAAGAGCCGCGCTGCACCCGCTCGCTCGGGCAACCACAGTTCAGGTTGATCTCGTCATAGCCCCACTGCTCACCCAGTTTGGCGCAATGTGCCAAGTCTGCTGGCTCGCTGCCGCCCAGTTGCAGGGCAACCGGGTGCTCCTGTTCGTTAAAACGCAAATGACGCGGCACATCGCCGTGCACCAGCGCGCCAGTGGTCACCATCTCGGTGTACAGCAGGGCATGGCGGCTGAGCAGGCGGTGAAAGTAGCGGCAATGTTTGTCTGTCCAGTCCATCATGGGCGCAACGGAGACGCGCCAGGGACTGAAAGCAGACGGTGAAGATAACGATGACATAGGCATATTTTCCCAGATACCGGAACCTGGGGGGGCGCGCACCTGCCGACATCGTCTGACAGGCAGTCACAGCATCGGCTGATGGCTTCCCAGCGGCAGGCCGTGCGTCAATGAATAACTTCACTCCAAGAAAAACAACCCATGAAAAAATTTGAAATGACGCCAGCGATGGTGACCCTGAGCGGCACCTTCTACCCCACAGGTTATGCCTTCGTGATGTTTCCGAACGCCATGATGGCCGAACGTGCTGCGCTTGACATCGCCAAAACACCGATGGGCGACAACGTCATGTTCTTGAATGCCGCAACCGTACTGAGGGACATTGGCAAGGTGGAAGGCGACTCTGACATCGTGTTGCCTTCAGTCGGCACCGAGGGCGCCACGGTGCGCAAATATGTCGACTGGGCGCGCAAGGGCCATTGCGCGCTGATGGTCAAGGTAGGTTCTGACGAGGATACCGAGCTGGTCATGCAGGCGGCCAGGCAGGCTACGTTTTCATACGGCCAGCGCTACCACTTGCTGGCGATAGAAGACCTCGAATAGCTCTCAAGCCAGCACGGGGCTTTCGGTAACATGGTGTTGACCGCATTCAACACCATGATTCAACACAAAGAGTAGCCCGATGATTGACCTTTATTACTGGCCCACGCCCAACGGGTGGAAGATTTCCATCATGCTGGAAGAGTGCGGCCTGCCGTACAACTTCATGCCCGTCAACATTGGCAAAGGCGAGCAGTTTTCCCCCAGCTTTCTGACCATCAGCCCCAACAACCGCATGCCCGCCATCGTTGACCACGCCCCGGCGGGTGGCGGTGCGCCAGTGGCGGTGTTTGAAAGCGGCGCGATTTTGCAGTACCTGGCAGAAAAGACCGGGCGCTTTA
>JANNYZ010000025.1:0-13914 GCA_031410335.1 Polaromonas sp.
AGATGAGCCGCCTGGATTCCGCGCGCATCGCCAGCATCAAGGCGGGGCACGCCAACTTGTCACTGGCAGGCACGGCAGTGGCCAGTGACGCGTTCTTCCCGTTCCGCGACGGCCTGGACGTGGTGGTGGACGCAGGTGCCAACAGCGTGATTCAGCCGGGCGGATCGATGCGGGACCAGGAGGTGATTGACGCGGCAGATGAGCGCGGTGTGGTGATGGTGCTGTCAGGCGTGCGGCATTTCAGGCACTGACAACCTGAAAAAGCCTTGTTTTGAGGCTTTTCAGGGTATCAAATCGACCTCCAAGCCAATGGATATATGCGCAAGCAGCTACTGAATCAGTAGCATTTGAAAGTCAGCGGCCTGCGAAAAACTGCGCTGCGGCATCCACCGTTGCCTCAATGTCCGCCGCGGTGTGCGCTGCGCTGACGAACCCTGCTTCGTACAGCGCCGGGGCGTAATACACACCTTTGTCCAGCATCGCGTGAAAAAAGCGGTTGAACGCCGGGCTGTCTGTGGTCATGACCGTGGCGTAGTTTTGCGGCAATTGCCCGAGCAGGAAAAAGCCGAACATGCCGCCTTGGCTGTCGCCGCAAAAGGGAACGCCTGCTTTGCTGGCTGCCTCGCTCAGGCCGGTAACCAGATGGCGGGTGCGGTCGCCCAAAGCTTCGTAAAAGCCAGGTTTTTGTACCTCTCGCAGGGTAGCCAGGCCGCAGGCAGTAGCCACTGGGTTACCCGACAGCGTGCCGGCCTGGTAAACCGCGCCCATGGGGGCCAGCATTTCCATGACCGCTTTACTGCCGCCAAAAGCTGCCAGCGGCATGCCGCCGCCAATCACTTTGCCTAATGCGGTCATATCGGGTTTAAAGCCTGGGATGAGCTCGGCATAAACGCTTTGCGCGCCGCCCAAGGCAACCCTGAAACCGGTCATGACTTCGTCAAAAATCAACAATGCGCCGTATTGGGTGCAAAGCTCCCGGCAGCGCTTCATGAAGGGCACAGTAGCGCGTACAAAGTTCATGTTGCCGCAAATCGGCTCCATCATCAGGCAGGCCAGCTCTTTGCCGTGTAGTGCAAAGCACTCTTCAAGCTGCGCGAGGTTGTTGTACTCCAGCACCAGGGTGTGCTGCACCGCCTCGGGCGGCACACCGGCGCTGGTCGGGTTGCCGAAGGTGGCCAGACCAGACCCGGCTTTGACCAGCAGCGCATCGGTATGGCCGTGGTAGCAGCCTTCAAACTTGATGATCTTGCTGCGTCCCGTGGCGCCACGGGCCAGGCGCAGGGCGCTCATGGCGGCCTCCGTGCCGGAACTGACCAGGCGCACCATTTCAATCGATGGCACGAGCTTGACGATTTCTTCGGCCAGCTCAACCTCACGCTCGGTTGGCGCGCCAAACGAGAAGCCGTCCATCATGGCTTTTTGGACCGATTCAATCACAGCGGGATGGCCGTGGCCCAGAATCATCGGCCCCCACGAGCCGATGTAGTCGATATAGCGCTTGCCATCGGCGTCCCAAAAGTACGCGCCGTGCGCACGCTGCACAAAACGCGGCGTGCCGCCCACCGCCTTGAAGGCTCGAACAGGGGAGTTGACGCCGCCAGGAATCAGTTTTTTGGCGCGTTCAAACAGGACGTCATTGCGTGATGTGGTCATAGTCGGCTGATGGGGGTTGGTCTGTGGTTAATGCTTGGTGGTACCGTGCGGAGGCATGTCAAAAAAAGGTTTGGGCAGCGTCAGTATCAGCTCGGTGTCGTCTGGTGTTGGGGTGCCTTTAACGTCAGCCTCGTCTTCAGGGTCATCGGCCTGCGCCCAGAACATGCGGTCTGGCACGGTCTGGCCCATGCCCGGATGAAAGCCTGCACTTAAGGACTGGTCCAGATAAGTCAGGGCCTCGGCGGTAGCGGCTTGCAGGTCGTGCCCGTTGGCCAGCAATGCCGTCAAGGCGGCAGACAGGGTGTCGCCTGCGCCTGTGAAAACCGCCTCGAAACGCTCAAACTTTTCGCTGTAAAGCACGGCTTGCGGTGTGGCCAGGGCGTTGTCAATGAATTGTTCAGGCAGCGGTATGCCGGTGACCAGGGTGTAAGGCACGCCCAGTTGTGCTGCCGCTTTGGCAATGTCTTTGGCCGACGGGTTGCGGTCGCCCGGCCAGTCTGGCAGCAGCCAGCGCCACAGCGTGCTGTGGTTGCCGGCCAGAATGGTGGTTTGCGGCAACAAGAGTTCCCGAAACGCATCCAGATAGTTGTCAATTTTGTCTTCGTCCCACCAGGCCAGGCTGGGCATGTAGGCAATCAGGGGCACGTCGGCATAGTCGGCGGCAATCTCGGCCACCGCGCTGATGTTTTCAGGACTGCCAACAAAACCGACCTTGATGGCGCTGACGGACATGTCCTCCAGTGCGGTGCGTGCCTGCTCACTGACGGCTTCTTCGTCGAAGCTGATGTGGTCAAAAATTTCGGCTGTGTCGCGCACATAAGCGCCGGTTACAACGGCCAAGGCGTGACCTCCAGCCGAGGCAATGGCCATGATGTCTGCCGTCAGGCCGCCAGCGCCACTGGGGTCGCTCGCGTTGAAGGTCATCACGCAAGTGGGGGCTTCTTCAGCTTCAACGGACAGCATGTCGGTGGCGTCTGTCTGGGTTTCGTTGTTATTGCCGGCGTTGCTGGAAGGAGGTGGGGTGGGGTTTGCCATAGGCGCTGATTTTGCTGGGGTCGCGAATACGCAATGCTGCCTAGTAGAATTCTTGTATTCTATGTGAAGGCAATTTATGCTGGGAAGCTCTCAATGACTTGGATGTGTTTAATCTGCGGCTGGATTTACGACGAGGCTTCAGGTGCGCCTGATGACGGTATTGCCGCAGGCACGCCGTGGGCACAGGTGCCCATGAACTGGACCTGCCCAGAGTGCGGTGCGCGCAAAGAAGACTTCGAAATGGTGCAAATTTAAATCACCGCACACAAGGTTTGTTGCCCGGTCTGGCATCACAATTGCGGCAGACGGGCTTATCGGACGATACTGATCAATGATTAAAAGGAGCTACTGCAGTGAGTACTAACAGTTCCGGACTCAAGGTTTTGGTCATTGATGACAGCAACACCATTCGGCGCAGCGCCGAGATTTTCCTCAAGCAGGGTGGCCATGAAGTGCTGCTGGCCGAAGATGGATTCGATGCGCTTGCCAAAGTCAATGACTACCCGCCCGACCTGATTTTTTGCGACATTCTGATGCCGCGTCTGGACGGCTACCAGACCTGCGCGATCATCAAGCGCAACGCCAGGTTCTCGGACGTCCCCATCGTCATGCTGTCTTCCAAAGACGGGGTGTTTGACAAAGCCCGTGGCCGGATGGTGGGCTCGCAGGATTACCTGACCAAACCATTTACCAAAGACCAGCTGCTTCTCACGGTGACGCAGCTTGGAAGCAACAAACAAGGAGTAATGCAATGACGATCAAAAAGATTCTGGTGGTGGACGATTCGAAGACCGAATTGATGTACCTGACCGACCTGCTCGGCAAAAACGGTTTTTCCGTGAAGACCGCTGAGAACGCTGAAGATGCCTTCCGTCGCTTGGCCGAAGAAAAGCCTGAGCTGATTTTGATGGATGTGGTGATGCCCGGTCAAAATGGCTTTCAGTTGACACGAGCCATCACACGCGACCCGCTTTATTCAGACATTCCCATCATCATGTGCACCAGCAAGAATCAGGAGACCGACCGCGTCTGGGGCATGCGACAGGGTGCGCGTGACTACATCACCAAGCCGGTCAATGCGGAAGAGTTGATGAGCAAAATCAACGCGCTGGGCTGACAGCAGCTGAACCGGCGACGCTTTCCCCGAACCCCCACCCATGGCAAATAGACAAGCTATTCGAGAACTCCAAACCCGCCTGGCGGACAGGCTGCAAATCGCGCGAACTCAAGGCGTAGCCCCCTCTTGGCTGGCGGTAGAAGCGGGCAGTCAAAAATACCTGTTTCCCATGAGTCAGGCAGGTGAGATTTTCCCCTGGGTGGCGACCCAAGCCGTGCCCTACACACAGGATTGGTTTTTGGGTGTCGCCAATCTGCGGGGCGGCCTGTTTGGTGTGGTTGACCTGGCCAGTTTTGTGACGGGGCAACAGACCGTTCCAAAGTCGGAATTCGCGCGCAAAGAGTCACGCCTGATTGCCCTGAACGGCGCCCTGGACGTCAATTGCGCTTTGCTGATTGACCGCCTGTCCGGCTTGCGCAACCAGGATGCATTCAGTGATTTTGCAGAAAAATCAGCCGATGCGCCGCCTTTTTTTGGCAACCAGTACATTGATTCGACTGGCCAGAGCTGGCAGGAAATCAACCTGCAGTTGCTGGCGCAGCAAGCGCATTTTTTGACGATAGGTGCTTAGGGGTAGCCATACCGGCGCATTCAAGTTTCCAGAGAAGGCTCATCATGTCTGTTATTGAAAAAATCCAAAATCTATTCAAACCTAAAAATAAGCCGCCTGAAGACAGCATGGACATGAGCTCTGTCGGCATGCCGGTGGACCCGTTTGGAACTGGCGCCATGCAGTCCGGTGTTATCAACCAGCCGGTTGCCGAGGCCGACGATAGAGATGACGGTTTTGCGGTCAGTCGCATGACCAGTGCCGAGACCGATGCGCCGTCAGAGCCCGCTGAAAACGTCGACTTGATCAAGCTGCCAGTTCTTGGCAACAAAACCATTGCCCAGCACCAGCGCACGTTGCTGATTCTGCTGGGTTTGTCGGTGCTGGCGCTGGCGCTTGTGGCTTACCGTGCCTTGAGCCAGGCCGACACGGTGGCGCAGGAGATAACGGCAACCGGTCAATCGCTGATGCAGTCCCAACGCTTGGCCAAATCCGTGTCCCAGGCACTGGTGGGTAGCGCACAGGCCTTTCCTGACGTGAAGGAAAGCGCCGGCGTGCTGGCTAAAACCGTACGCGGTTTGAAGTCGGGCGACGACAGTTTGCGCTTGAGCCCGGTTCCTGATGAATTACAGCCAGACGTGGCCAAAATCATGCCACTGATGGAGAAGGCTGAAAAGAACGCTGCCACCGTGATGAGTCAGCAGGCCATTTTGACGCAGGTGGGTGCCGCTTTGCGCACCATCAACCGCCAGTCCTCTGACCTGCTGGAAATTGCCGAGACGGTATCGTCACTCAAGCTCCAGCAAAATGCAGCGCCCACCGAGATTTCAGCATCCGGCCAGTTGGTGATGTTGACACAGCGGATTGGTAAATCAGCCAATGAATTCCTGACGCTGGAGGGTGTGAGCCCCGAGGCTGTGTTTTTGTTGGGCAAGGACTTGAATTCATTCAAGGAAATCGCACAGGGCTTGCAGGAAGGCAGCCCGGAGCTACGTCTGGCAGGCTCGAAAGACCCACAGACTCGCGAGCGTTTAGAGGCACTGATGGCCTTGTATGAGCAGACACGTGTTCAGGCGGGTGCCATTTTGGGTAACTTGCAAGGCTTGGTGTCAGCACGTGAAGCGCAAGCTTCCATCATTGCAGACAGTGAGCCGTTGCGTAAGGGCCTCGAAGATTTGCAGGGCAAGTTGTCAAACCAGTCGGGTTTGAGTTTGCTTTCTATTGTGTTGCTGACAGTTGCAGCCTCGTTCGGTTTGCTATTTGCCGTTGGTATTGCACGAGTGCAGCTGCTGGACAGTCGCAAACGCCAGGACGTTGCTGAAAAGCAGCAGATTGAAGCGCGTGGTCAGGAGCAGGACGCCAAGCGGGTGAATGATGCCAACCAGGCCGCCATTTTGCGATTGATGAATGAATTGCAAACTGTTGCTGAGGGTGACTTGACGCAAGAAGCGACGGTGACGGAAGACATTACCGGCGCTATTGCTGACTCGGTGAACTACACGGTGGAAGAGTTGCGCCAGCTGGTGGGTAACGTACAAAACACGGCGACGCGAGTCGCCCAGACAACGGCGCAGGTGGAAAGCACCTCAACCGAGCTGCTGGCTGCATCCACCGAGCAGCTGCGCGAGATTCGTGAAACGGGCCAGTCGGTGCTGGACATGGCGTCCCGAATCAACGACGTGTCAACACAGGCACAAGAATCTTCCCAGGTGGCGCGTCAGTCACTGACGGCTGCCGAGTCTGGCTTGCAGGCGGTGCAAAACGCCATCGGCGGTATGAACTCCATTCGTGACCAGATTCAGGAAACCTCCAAGCGGATCAAACGACTCGGTGAGTCGTCACAGGAGATTGGCGAGATCACTGAGCTGATTTCTGACATTACTGAACAGACCAACGTGCTTGCTCTCAACGCTGCTATTCAGGCGGCATCAGCCGGTGAAGCCGGACGAGGCTTCTCGGTGGTGGCAGAGGAGGTGCAGCGACTGGCGGAACGTTCTGGCGATGCAACCCGGCAGATTTCGGCACTGGTGAAGGCCATTCAAACCGATACCCAGGATGCTGTAGCGGCTATGGAACGCTCAACGCAGGGCGTGGTTGAAGGGGCCAAACTGTCTGATAGCGCAGGTACGGCCTTGTCAGAAATTGATCGCGTGTCACGCAGACTCGCTGATCTGATTGAGCAGATTTCAAACTCCGCGACCCGCGAGGCTGCTTCAGCCAACGTGGTGGCAGACAACATCCAGCACATTTTTGCGGTGACAGAGCAAACCGGAGAAGGTACGCGGTCTACTGCGCAGCAGGTGCGGGAATTGTCACGAATGGCTGAAGAGTTGCGCCAGTCGGTGTCCCGATTCAAGATCGCCTGATCTCTTCACAACTTCTGTTGCGTCAAACTGTTTCCTGAATCGGCCCATTATTTATGCAAGCCCACGATCTGAATTCACCTGGCGCTGACCTCGATTTGGCAGTCAATGACCTTGGCCCGCTTGCTTGGGTTCTGGACGAACTGCGCAAATCACTAGACGGTTCGGCCAAGGCTCTGAAGCGTTTTGTGAGGGAAGCCGAGGCGGCCAGAGGTTCGGATCTGGCAACCCTCGACGCGAGCCAGTTGCGCATTGCGAGGCAGCAACTGCATCAGGCTGTGGGTGCGCTTGAAATGGTGGGGCTGGCAGGCCCGGCGCTGGTGTTGAGGGCCATGGAGGCGGCTGTACAGAAATTCGTGCAGCACCCAGAACAATGCAGCCAGGACGCCGCATCGAAAATTGAGAGTGCGAGCTTTGCACTGACCGAATACCTGGAAGCCGTGCTGGCTGACAAACCGATTTCTGCGGTGTCACTGTTCCCGCAGTACCGCGATGTCCAGGAGCTCGTCCGCGCTGACAGGATTCACCCTGCTGATTTGTGGCCACTTGAATGGCGCTGGCTGGAGCCTGAGCTGGCCCTGACCACAGAGCCCAGAAATTACGATGCTGAGGCGCGCACCACTTTCGATCAGTCGGTGCTGCAAATCATGAAGGGGCAGGCGCCATTGGCAGCAGATACGCTCAAAGGCTTGAGCCTGGCGTTTTCAGCCCGGCAAGTTGACCGCCAACCGCGCATTTTCTGGAAGATTGCTGCGGCCTACTTTGAATCGCTCGCACACGACTTGCTGCCGTCGGACATTTACGTACGGCGTGCCTCGTCCAGAGTACTGCTTCAGTACGCCAGCCTGAGCAAAGGCGATGTGGGTGTGTCCGACCGCCTGACGCAGGACCTGCTCTTCTTTTGTTCACAAGCCGTCCCCGCCTCACCTGCTCAAGCGCCTGTCTTGACCGCTGTGCGGGCGGTCTATGGTCTGGCGCGGTTCAGGCCGGTCGACTACATGGCGGTTCAATTTGGCCGCTTTGATCCTGCGCTGCTGGCACAGGCGCGCAAACGCATTGGGTCGGCCAAGGAAACATGGTCATCCATCTCCGCAGGGGACGCCAACAAATTCAAGACGGTTGCCGATCAGTTCGGCCTTGTCAGCGATTCGCTGGTCAAACTGCACCCCAGCAGTGAGCCACTTGCCCTGGCCTTGACTCGCGCTATCGACATGACGGTACGCTCGGGCCAGGCGCCGGCGATTGAACTGGCCATGGAAGTTGCCACGTCAGTGCTGTATCTGGAAGCGGCATTTGACGACCTGGATCCGAATGACCCTCAATTGACGCAACGCACACTGCATCTGGCGGAGCGTCTGGACAGGGTCAAGGAGGGTGCCAAAGCACAGCCGCTTGAGCCATGGATGGAAGATTTGTATCGCCGTGTCAGCGACAAGCAGACCATGGGTAGCGTTGTCGGCGAGCTTCGGGTGTCTTTGGGCGAGCTTGAAAAATCGCTGGATATTTTCTTTCGCAATCCTCAGGACAAAGTCGTCCTGACCAGTGTTCCAGGGCAGCTGGCCCAAATGCGCGGTGTGTTGTCTGTGCTCGGGCTGGACCAGGCCTCGCATGCTGTTTCGCGGATGCGCAGCAGCGTGGAGCAAATGCTGGAAACAGAAATTGATGAAGAGCGTGCCCGGGCAGCCGGCACCTTTGATCAGCTTGGCAACAACCTTGGCGCCTTGAGCTTTCTGATTGATATGCTCAATTACCAGCCCGCGCTGGCGAAAAAACTGTTTGTCTATGACGAGGTTAAAGGCGAGCTCAAACCCCTGATGGGCCGTGCAGCAAAAGTTCAGAACTTCGCCCCTGAAGCCCCCAAGTCTGTCGATGCGATGTCGCAGGAAGTGGTCTCTGCGATGCGCCAGGCTAACTCGGGCGCATCAGACGACAACCTGACCGTCAAGCTTGATGCGCTGGCCACTCAGGCGGCACTTGCAGGGCAGGCCGGCCTGGCCAAGACGGCGCACGACGCGTCCGTTGCCGCATCGACAAACGACTCTGATGCCACTGCGCAAGCACTGAAAACAATGGCCAGTGCCATTGCGCCTGCGTCCATCGCTCCGGTCAGCCAGGCCGAAGAAATTGATTTCGAAGAAGATGACCTGCGGGACATTTTCCTTGAAGAGGCTAGAGAAGTAACGGCTAATGGCCAGGATGCGACTGGCCTTTTGACAAAAGACCCTGCCGACATCAACCAGCTGACGATCCTGCGGCGTGTTTTTCACACGCTTAAAGGCAGTTCGCGGATGGTGGGCCTCAATGAATTTGGCGAAGCTGCGTGGGCTATGGAGCAATTGTTCAATGGCTGGTTGGCCGAGCAAAAGCCCGCCAGCGAGCAGTTATTGCAGTTATCGGGTGAGAGTCTGACAGGCTTTTCGCGATGGATCGACGATATTGCGGCCAATCGCGACGGCATCTGGTCTGCTTCAGCTTTTCGGGCCAGTGCCGAGGCCATGCGGATGCAGGGGAATTACGTCGCGCTGGTATTGCCGCACGAAGTGGCCGATCCCGCCGAGGTCATCAGCCAAGCAGTGCCTGAGGCTCAACCCGACGAATTGGTGATGGACTTTGCGGCGGACCTGACAGTCGTTGGTCTTGAGCCCGCGGCGGTGGCATCTTCCCCTGTGCTTGATGTCCAGTCAGAAGCCACCAAAGGCGAGTTGGACGACATCGATGCAGATTTTGATTTCTTCTCAGCCGCTTCTGACGCACCTGCATTGACGACGCTGGCACAGCCCGTTCCCGCTGAGCCCGAATTGCCCGATATGCTGGACATTGCTGGCATCGATTTCGATAGCCTGTCCGCATTGTCTGGCGCGCCTGATGCTGTGTCCGCCAGCGTCGCGCCATCTGATATTGAAGCGCTCCAAAAACAGCTCGAAGAGTTCGAGATGCAAATGTCGGACGATTCAGGCGAGTCAGGGCCTCTGACGGGGACGCCCGATGTGCTGGACCTGTCTGCTGCCGATTTTGATGCCCAGTTTGCGATGCCCACCCTGTCAGTTACTGAAGAACTGGCAACCCCTGCTCAGTTGCTGGCAGTGCAAACACCTGCCAATGACGAAGATCAGGTCAAGGTGATTGGTGATTTGCGCATCGGGATACCCCTGTACAACGTTTACCTCAATGAAGCCGATGAGTGGTCAAGACGACTGGTCACCGAGGTCACCGAATGGGCCATGGAACGCAGCCAGCCAGTAGCTGACTCAACGGTCGCATTTGCACATTCTCTGGCTGGGAGTTCCGCTACCGTTGGTTTTGTGTCCTTGTCGGACATGGCGCGCACCCTGGAACATGCGCTGCAGCATTCGCAGCCCCGGTATTCGCCCGCAGCAGCCGAGCAATATGCTGATTTGTTTATCCGGGCAGCTGAAGACATCCGCAGGCTGCTGCATCAGTTTGCGGCCGGATTCCTGAAGCAAGCCGACGCTGATGTGCTGGCACAACTGCGCGCGCTGGACTTTTCCGCGGTTGAGGTTGAAAGTGAATCTGCGTCTGGATCATTGTCTGCATTGCTGGCTGCCGAGCCACCGTCAGAACCAGAGTTGGTAACGCCAGATGAGCCTGAGGTGCCGCCAGCGGCCGAGCCCGAGAACCTTGAAACAAGTGATTTCGATTTTTCGATGGACGTTGCCGAACCGCTTGCGCCGGCCCCTGTCTTGATGCCACGCCTTGCGGAGGTGTCGCCAGGCGTAGCTGCGGTCAGCCAAACCTTCTCCTCTGAAGCTTCAATTCAAAAACCGTCGGCGCCCACCTTTTTGGAGGATGCTGACGACGAGATTGACGCTGTGGATGCCATTGACGCCGAACTGTTTCCCATTTTTGACGAAGAAGCTGATGAGCTGATGCCCCAGCTGGGCGGCGCGCTTCGCCAATGGTCGGCACGGCCCGACAATCTGGGCGCCCGCATGGAAGTGCTCCGTGCCTTGCACACACTCAAGGGCAGTGCCCGGCTGGCAGGCGCTTTGCGGCTAGGTGAGATGGCGCATCGTATTGAGTCCGAAATTGAGTTTTTGGGCACTGATGCCGCCGCCACGCAAGAGTTCGAACCGCTGCTGACCCGTTTTGACGCGATGCAAAACACTCTCGAAGTGCTGCGTCGTGCCGACGCCAGCCACGCCGCCGCAGCTTTTGCTGAGCCTGCCCCAGTTGCCGTGAAGGTCGAGAAGCTCGCTGACGAAACCACGGCATTTGCTGCTGGTGTTGTTGACCCCGCCAATTTAACGAACGCCGCATCATCGCCTCCTGCCGTGCTTGGCAAAGGCATGGTTCCAGCACCGCAAATCATGGCCATGCAGCCGCTGCGCCAAGCCGCCAGTGCTTCTATCCGTGTGCGGTCGCAGTTGCTTGACCGTATGGTCAACCAGGCTGGCGAGGTCATGATCACCCGTTCGCGTCTTGAAGTTGAGCTCAATCAGCTGCGTGGCTCCCTCGGCGACATGACAGACAACTTGAACCGCTTGCGCCAGCAATTGCGTGACATCGAGCTGCAGGCAGAAACCCAGATGCAGTCGCGTTTGGCGCAGGCCAAAGAGCTGCAGGCCGGGTTTGACCCGCTCGAATTTGACCGATTTACCCGCGTGCAGGAACTGACCCGCATGATGGCTGAGTCAGTCAATGACGTGGCGACTGTTCAGCGCACCTTGCAGCGCACGGTCGAGGCCACCGAAGACGATTTGATTGCCCAGGCGCGCCAGACTCGGGAGTTGCAGCGCGACTTGCTGCGTACCCGCATGGTGGAGTTTGAAGGTATTTCTGATCGTCTGTACCGTGTGGTGCGGCAGGCCTCCAAAGACACGGGCAAGCAGGTCAAGCTTGACTTGCTGGGTGCCACCATCGAGATGGACCGCGGCATGCTGGACCGCATGACGCCTGCGTTTGAACACCTGCTGCGCAATTGCGTTGCACATGGCATTGAGAGCCCGGACGTTCGCAGTGCGGCGGGCAAAGATGCTGCGGGACTGATCACTGTTGAACTGCGTCAGGAAGGTAACGACGTGTCAGTCCAGTTCAGCGACGATGGCGCGGGCCTTGACCTGGCCCGTATCCGCGAGAAAGCCATCAGCTCCGGCCTGCTACAGGCTGACCAGCCGATTGATGACCAGCAGGCTGCCAATCTGATTTTCATGCCGGGCTTCACGACGGCTGCACAGGTCACAGAGCTGGCCGGGCGCGGAATTGGCATGGACGTGGTGCGCTCTGAAGTCAACAGCGTTGGCGGCCGAATTGAAACCTCTACGGTTGCTGGCAAAGGCACCCAATTCAAACTGGTCCTGCCATTGACCACCGCTGTGACGCAGGTGGTAATGATTCGCAGTGGCAACCTGGCTGTTGGCGTGCCCGCCAACGTGGTGGAGACGGTGCGCCGCACCACTGCCAAAGAACTCCAGCAAGCCTACAACACCGGCTCGCTTGATGTGGCGGGCGAGGCCGTGCCCTTTTTCTGGTCGGGCGCTCTGCTCCAGTCTTCAACCCAGAGCACAGAAGTTCAGGGCAAGACAGCATCCGTCGTGATCTTCCGAAGCGCGGCCCAGCGCGTGGCCTTGCATGTGGACGAGGTGTTGGGCAACCAGGAGGTGGTGGTTAAAAACCTGGGGCCACAGCTGTCGCGTTTGCCCGGTCTGGCAGGCATGTCTGTGCTGGCATCGGGCGCCGTGGTGCTGATTTACAACCCGGTAGCCCTTGCATCGATTTATGGCGACCAGGCGCGTGCCCTGAGCGGCGACAGCGCGGAGCCGCACAAGCTGGAGACGCCAGATGCAGAAGGTGCTAAGCCTGTCGCTCTGGTTGCTGCTGCTCCGCAAATCCCGCTCATCATGGTGGTCGATGACTCTATCACCGTGCGTCGCGTCACGCAGCGCCTGCTCCAGCGTGAGGGCTTCCGCGTCGTGCTGGCCGCTGATGGTTTACAGGCGCTTGAACGCCTGCAGGACGAATTGCCAGCGGTGGTGCTGTCAGACATTGAAATGCCGCGTATGGACGGGTTTGACCTGGCACGCAACATTCGCGGCGATGCGCGTCTGGCCAAGCTGCCGATTGTGATGATCACTTCGCGCATCGCTGAAAAGCATCGCGAACATGCCAAAGAGCTGGGCGTTGACCACTATCTGGGCAAACCATATGCCGAAGATGAACTGATCAGTCTGGTGCGGCATTATTGCAGCCTGGAAGTCGC
This sequence comes from Polaromonas sp., assembly GCA_031410335.1. Classification (GTDB taxonomy): domain Bacteria; phylum Pseudomonadota; class Gammaproteobacteria; order Burkholderiales; family Burkholderiaceae_C; genus Polaromonas. Next base: position 12,936 of record JANNYZ010000025.1, read on the forward strand.
CGTTTAATCCGTTTTTACCTAACAAAATCGACCCAAGGCCAATGGATATATGCGCGAGCAGCTACTAAAAATGTAGCGCTTGCGCATCTCATTGAACCTCATCCGGTCACGATTTTTTCACTACTGCATAGCGCTGCAGCGTCAGCGCCCGAGCTTCGTCATGTTTAACGACTGGGTACGGATAGTTTTTACCCATCTCAACGCCTGCTGCCATCAGCTCCAGTGGCGCGACCAGCCAAGGCGCATGAATGGCTTTGTTGGACAGCTTGGCCAATTGCGGCAAATAACGGCGAATGAACTTGCCATCAGCATCAAACTTTTCGCTCTGACTGGTGGGGTTGAAGATTCTGAAGTACGGCTGCGCGTCACAGCCGCTGCTGGCAGCCCACTGCCAGCCGCCGTTATTGGCCGACAAATCAAAGTCATTGAGCTTTTCAGCAAAGTAGCGTTCGCCCCAGCGCCAGTCCAGACCCAGGTCTTTGGTCAAAAAGCTGGCCACTACCATCCGCAAGCGGTTGTGCATATAGCCTGTCTGGTTGATTTGCGCCATCGCGGCATCCACAATCGGGTAGCCGGTCCGGCCTTCACACCAGGCGCTAAACAGGGTTTGGGCTGCATCGCCGTGCTCCCACTGAATTTTGTCGTATTCGGCCTTGAAGGCATCGTTGGCCGCATGCGGAAAATTCGCCAGAATCTGCGCATAAAAGTCGCGCCAGATCAGCTCACTCAGCCACACGGCGGCACCCTCACTGCCAGCGCGTTGCTGTTCTAGTCCGGCGCTTGCCAGCTGACGAATGGACACGGTACCAAACCTTAAATGCACACCCAGATAGCTTGGCCCTTTGACCGCCGGGAAGTTGCGCGTCTCGCCGTAGGCATCCATGCGGCTTAGAAATTCATCAAACAGCTGTGAGCCGCCTGTTGCGCCCGTGGGAATTTTCAGATCTCGAAGATTGGTTTTTTCAAAACCCAGGGCTTG
>JANNYZ010000026.1:0-37259 GCA_031410335.1 Polaromonas sp.
GCCAATGCGGGCTGGCTGGACATCAAGATGATCCCTGAGCGGCACAACAATGTGAAGGTGCTGCTGCTAATGGACGTGGGCGGCACGATGGACGAGCACATTGGCCGGGTGGAAGAAATGTTTTCAGCGGTGAAATCAGAATTCAAACACCTGGAGTTTTATTACTTTCACAACTGCGTGTATGACTTCATGTGGAAGAACAACCGCCGCCGCTTCAGTGAAAAGTTTGCCACCTGGGACATCATTCGCAAGTACAACAAAGACTACAAACTGATCTTTGTCGGCGATGCGACCATGAGCCCGTATGAAATTTTGCAGCCCGGCGGCAGCGTGGAATACAACAACGAAGAAGCTGGTGCCGAATGGATGCAGCGCCTGACAAACGCCTTTCCCAAATTTGCGTGGATCAACCCTGAACCCCAAGGCGTGTGGCAATACCGCCAGTCCATCAGCGTCATCCAGCAATTGGTCAACCAGCGAATGTACCCGCTCACCATCAAGGGGCTGGAAGAAGCAATGCGGCTACTGTCCAAATAGAGCGCCGTTTAGAATAGCAAGACAACGCCGCCATAGTTCAACGGATAGAACGAGTGCCTCCTAAGCGCTAGATACAGGTTCGATTCCTGTTGGTGGTACCAGTCATATGCTATTATTTTCATAGCTGATCGCGCACGTATCTATTGGCCTGAAGTCCTAAAACATGCCTGAAAAAGCCTGGAAAAGACTTTTCCACGCCTTTGGAAGCAAAGATTAGCCTTCCAGCACGTCAAATCCCCAGAATTTGTATAAAGTCATGTGTCATGCGCTGCCCTGGCGTTTTTTCAAACCTCAAAACAACATGACAACACTAGACCATGCCTCTCTCAAAGTCAGTTTGCTGGAGGCCGAAGAAGCACGCCGCGTGGCCATGCTGGACAGCAACACCCAAAAGCTAGACATGCTGATGGACGACGGGATGACCTACGTGCATTCCAGTGGCATCAAAGACAACAAACAGGCCTATCTGGGCTTGCTGTCAAGCGGGACGGTGCGGTATGAAACACTGAGTTTTGAAAACCTGACGATCAAAATCATCGGTCAGGTAGGGCTGGTCAGTGGCAATATGCTGGCCAGCGTTGTGCGGGGTGATATTCACAAAAAGGTCGCTACGTCGTACCTGGCCGTATGGGACAACACTGCCACCGGATGGCAACTGCTAATGGTGCAGGCCACCTCTTTGCCCGCCGCTGCCTGAACGTGGGGTGCCTGATGACTGTCCAACACATTTTCAAAACGCTTGGCCTTGCGCTGACATTGATGTTGACCTGTGCTGGCTCACTGCAGGCCCAGACTTACCCCGACCACGTCATCAAGCTCATCGTGGCCTACCCGCCCGGCGGTGGCAACGACACGCTGGCCCGACTGGTCGCACAGCGGCTGTCAGCAACATTGGGCCAACAGGTGATTGTTGACAACAAACCCGGTGCTGGCGGCAACATTGGCACAGAGCAAGCCGCCAAAGCCAAGCCTGACGGTTACACGCTGCTGCTGGGCTTTGTGGCCAACATGGCGATGACACCCAGCCTTGGCAAAGTCGGCTATGACCCGTTGACAGGATTTGCGCCCATCAGCATGGTGGCCCAGGGTTACCAGGTTCTGTCGGTCAACCCAACGTTCCCTGCCAAGTCAGTAGCCGAGCTGATCGCGATAGCAAAAGCCAAGCCCAACAGCCTGAACTACGGCTCGGGCGGCACGGGTACGCCTCTGCATTTGGTGGGGGAGTTGTTCAAGCTGCGCACGGGCACCGACATTCAGCACGTCGCCTACAAGGGCAGCCCGCAGGCCACCACGGCCGTGCTGGCTGGCGAGACGCAAATGGTGTTTGGCAGTGTGGTGGCCACCTTGCCGTTTGTGCAGTCAGGCAAGCTGCGCGCACTGGCTGTCACGTCGCCCAAGCGGATTGAAGCCGCACCCGATGTACCCACACTGAATGAACTGGGCTACACCGGCATTGAGGCCAGCTCCTGGTACGGTCTGTTTGCACCCGCTGGCACGCCGCCCGCCATCATTGCACGCATCAATTCAGAGATGGTCAAGCTGGCGCAAGACCCTGACTACAAACAGCAACTGAACAAGTACGGCCAGGAGGCCATGGCCAGCACGCCAGACGAGCTCAAGCGTTATGTCAAATCTGAGTTTGACACCTGGGCCCGCGTGATCAAAACCGCCAACATCAAAGCAGAATAAATTGAACCCACTACCTTTAACGCTGGCCCTCGGGCCGTACGACCAAACGCGTGATGTGACCGATGGGTCTGTGTGTATTGAAGGGGTGCAGCTGCGCACGCTCAATTTGCCGATTGAAGAAATTTTTTACCGCTTTACCCTGCACCGCGAGTGGGACATGTCTGAAATGTCGATGGGCAAATACATCGCCCTGCGTGCGCAGGGCGACACATCCATCACGGCATTGCCCGTGTTTGTATCGCGCGCGTTTCGCCACTCGATGTTTTATGTCAAGGCCAGCAGCAGTATTCAAAAGCCTGAAGACCTCGCGGGCAAGCGCATCGGCATTCCCGAATGGGCGCAAACTGCCGGTATTTATGGCCGAGGTTATTTGAGCGACTACTTAGGCCTGGACCTGACCAGCATTCAGTGGGTTCAGGCTGGCGTTAACCAGCCGGGCCGCTCTGAAAAGGTACGTCTGACCTTGCCCGAAGGCATCAACTACACCAACGCGCCCGACCAGTCTCTGAACCAGATGCTGTTGGACGGCAGTGTGGATGCAGTCATGTCTGCGCGTGCGCCTGGCGCTTTCGGCAAAGAAGTGGTGCGCCTGATGCCCGACTATCAGCCTGCAGAGGAGCAATACTTCAAGGCCACGCACATCTACCCCATCATGCATGCGCTGGTGATCAAAACCGCTGTGCTGGACGCTCACCCCTGGGTGGCGATGAATGTTTACAAGGCTTTTGTGCAAGCCAAGGCGCAGTCAATGGCTCGCCTGTCCGACATCACCGCATCACACGCGCCACTGCCCTGGCTGGCCGACTACGCAGGCCGCATGCAGGCTATTTTTGGGGCGGACTTTTTCCCCTATGGCATCGGGCCAGACGAAGGCGGGCAGATCAACCGCGCCACGCTTGAAGCCTTCTGCAAATTTGGCCATGCGCAAGGCGTATGCGACCGATTGCTGGGCGTTGACGAGCTGTTTTCAAAAAACGTGCTGGGCAGCTTCAAGGTTTAGCCCGGCAGTCGTTTGGCGATGACCAGCGTGCCTACAATTGTGCTCATTCAAGGAATTTCACAATGAGCATCAAAAGCGACAAATGGATACGCCGCATGGCAGAAACCACCGGCATGATCGAGCCGTTCGAACCTGGGCAGATCCGTCAGGTTGACGGCAAAAAAATCATCAGCTACGGCACTTCCAGTTACGGCTACGACATCCGTTGTGCGCCTGAGTTCAAGGTGTTTACCAACATCCACAGCACGGTAGTGGACCCGAAAAACTTTGACGAAAAAAGCTTTGTTGATTTTTCAGGTGACAGCTGCATCATCCCACCGAACAGCTTTGCACTGGCCCGCACGCTGGAATACTTTCGCATCCCGCGCAATGTACTGACTATCTGCCTGGGCAAAAGCACCTACGCGCGCTGCGGAATTATCGTCAACGTGACGCCGTTCGAGCCCGAATGGGAGGGCTACGTCACGCTGGAATTTTCAAACACTACGCCCCTCCCCGCGAAAATTTACGCTGGCGAAGGCTGCGCCCAGGTGCTGTTTTTTGAAAGCGACAAGGACGACGTGTGCGAAGTGTCTTACAAAGACCGGGGCGGCAAGTACCAGGGCCAGGTTGGGGTGACGTTGCCAAAGGCATGAGGCCCCTTGCCCGTGAAAGTGCATTCGCCTTCGTCCTACAAACAGACCCGGCAGCCGCTGAATGGATTTTGAAAACCGGGGGATAGCATCAATGCAGACACAAACTGCACTTGAGGAGCTTCCGCCATGTTTTCAGATCACCTTCAAAAAATTGACCAAGCTTCCGGCAAAACGCTGCTTCTGGTGGCTGCCGGGCTGGTAATTGTTTGTCAACTGGTGGCCATGGTACTGGTCGCGCAGGGTCAAGTTGAAAAAGCCCAAGCGCGTGAAGCGACCCAAGCCAGTCAACGCATAGCCACCGCTTGGTGCCTTGAAACCAGCCGTGGCACTGAACTAAGAGGCTGCGCCAATCAGCAGTCAGCCGGCTACTCAGCACAAACTGCTGATAACGCTGCCGTGATGTCAGCCAGTCGCTATTGACCCTTTATTGATCCGCCAGGGTTAAGGCTGATCGTGCATTGGTTGCGGGCCATCTAGAGGTACGGTTAGTATCAGCAGCATGAAACTGCTGCGTCTTTACCAACCGCGCAATCCCCTGTTTTGGCTCATGGTGGCACTCAATGTGCTGTCGTACGGTCTCGCGTGGATTGTGCGAAACCGCTCACTCAACACGCTGGGCATGCTTTTGGTCGGCGGGTTCGCACTTGCCAACGCGGTGATGGGAATGTGGCTGATGTGGCGGCTCATGACGACCGACAAGTCTGAAACCAGAAACAAAGAGTGAGCGGCTTCAGTTCAATGCCCCTGCGCCAATCATCGCGTCTACTTCAGTAGCCAGTGCGCACGCCATAACCAGCCGCAGCCCACGCACCATTTCGTCAAGTGGCATACAGGGCACACCCTGCCCCGGCAAGTAAGGCACATGCACAAACCCGCCGCGCGCGTTGCGGCTTCGCTGCTTCTTCAAAGCATGCATCAACACATAAAACACATGGTTGCACACAAAGGTGCCTGCTGTTTGCGACACCTCTGCAGCAATGCCAGCCGTTGTGAGTGACTGCAGCGTGGCCTTAATGGGCAATGTGCTGAAATAGGCTGACGGCCCCCCCTTGACGACAGGGACATCAACCGGCTGAGCGCCTTCGTTGTCTGCAATTCTCGCGTCATCCACATTGATGGCGACGCGCTCCAGCGACAAGGCTTGCCGCCCACCGGCGACACCCACACACACCACCAGCCCGGGCTTGTGCTTGCGTAGCAGCTTCAAAAGCATCTGACCTGAAGCTGCAAAAGCAGTGGGCAATTCAGCGGCCACGATGCGGTGACCCCCCATCACCTCATCATGCAGTGCCTTTGCCGCGAGCCAACTGGGATTGACAGCATCTCCACCAAAGGGGTTGAAACCTGTCAGTAAGACAGCGGGCATTGACAGGTGGGCGGCGGGGGGCGGCATGGCTGTATTGTGCAATGCGGATCTGCTCAAAGTTTGACGCCTTTCGTTTTGCGTCAGTTTTTAAGCAGCTCGCCCGTTTTATTGTCAAACCGAACACTGCGGACCCTGCCGTTTTGGCCCGGGAAACCATCGAACACCGCGCGCACCAGATACGGCACCAGCGTCGCAAGGTCTTCTTTCTCGCCTTCATAGACGGCGCGTGACTCGAACACAGCGCGCGGTTTGCCCGGCGCAACACCTGAGGTCGAGGCTTGCGAGTCCAGCAGGCGCAAGCTCAGGTTGCTGACCTGCACGGTGCGGGTGACAGTACGATCACCCACATAGCGTGGACCGAACTGGTCAGGCGCCCAAAAACCGCCAAACACGTTGCCTGCGCCGTCACGGTAGGGTGGGTGATAAATGTAGCTGTCGCGGTAAATCGGCTCACGAAACTGCTTGTTGCGGGTGCTATTACCGATCACGATATCGACCTGAATGCGCCCCACCTGTCCTGGCGCCACACGCTTGAGGCCAATCTTTTCAAGCGCAACCTGAACATAGCCCTCGTACGCTTGCTGTTCAAGATCATTGAGTGCATCAACTGGCCTGATGAAGCTAAAACTCGCTCCCGCAGTATCAACAGGCCATTGGTTAAAGCTGGTGACCTTGGCAGTGATGGGGCTGGCGCATGCGGCGAGCAAAGCCACAACCATCATCACGATGGCGCACCGGCTGAGCCTTTGGTAAATATCATTCGTCTGTGGCATGTCTGGTTGACAGGACTTGAAGCCGTTTTGTTCCGCTGTCGCTTGCACAGTCAAGTAAAGTCGGCGTATTGGCTGACTCGCACCAGTGTGGGCTTGCGAGCAACAAATGGACACAAAGACGAAGGGGCGCATATGAAGTGGGAAGGCAACCGCGAATCGAGCAATGTTGAAGATCGCCGCGATGATGGCGGTTCAGGGGGCAGCTTCGGCGGCCTGCTGGGTGGCCGCAGTATCGGCATCGGCACTATTGTGGTGGCGCTGCTGGGCGGCTGGGCCTTTGGCATCAACCCCATCACCATCCTCAATATTCTCAGCGGTGGCGCGCCGCCAGCGCAGGTACAACAAGCCCCCGCCCAGCGGCCACCGGCTGATGACCGCATGGGCAAGTTTGTGGCCACCGTACTGGCTGATACAGAGGACGTGTGGAAAGATGTGTTTGCCAAGGGCGGCGCCACTTACAAAGAGCCACGCCTCGTCATGTTCAGGGGGCGCACCGGCACGGGTGGTTGCGGTACGGGTGAATCCGCCATGGGCCCGTTTTACTGCCCGGCCGACCAAAAGGTTTATATCGACCTGGCCTTTTATGAGACCCTGACCAAGCGCCTGGGTGCCCCCGGCGACTTTGCACAAGCCTACGTGATTGCACACGAAGTCGGCCACCATGTGCAAAACCTGCTGGGCATCAGCGGCAAGATGGACCAAATGCGAAGCCGCGTCAGCAAAACAGAATTCAACGCGCTCAGCGTGCGGCTTGAACTACAGGCCGACTGCTTTGCAGGCGTGTGGGCGCATCACGCGCAAAACCAGCGACAAATCCTGCAGCAAGGCGATGTAGAAGAAGCCATGAACGCCGCCGCCAAAATTGGCGACGACGCACTGCAAGGTGCTGGCGGCGGTGCAGTCGTGCCAGAAAGCTTTACCCATGGCACCAGCGCGCAGCGTCAGCGGTGGTTTGATACGGGCTTAAAAACTGGAAGTGTGAAGGCTTGCGATACGTTTTCAAGCAAGGGCGTTTAATACCCGGTAAAAATCAGGGACGGCTCGTCACTGGCCGGGCAGCTGGTGCGACAGTGATCAGCACATCGTTGCCGCCAAAGTTGGTGCCCTGCATTTGAATATTGGCCACCCGGTCGCCTTTGGTGAAGGTCAGCAAGCTGGTTTTTGAAAACGAGCTGGATGTCAGCGTCCAGCCTGATGCAGGCATGCCGTCTTTAAAGTAAGTAAACACCGCTTGCGGTTCGCCCGACACGCTCAGGCTGATGCGCCCCAACCAGGTGCTGGCGGTACTCATGACCAGCGTGTCCTGCTGCTTGATGACAGCACCCGGCGGCAAAGGCACATCGCCTGAGAGCTGCTTGGCGGTGGCCTCCGTTACCGTGCTATCGCCCCCCACTGCCGCACCGCCCACGGAGGTGCAGGCTGATGCGCAAAGAGCGGTTAGCAAGACGAGCAGAAGCTTGGTGGTCGGTGCAGTGGTCATGGTTTTGAACCCAGTAAGAATGGCGAGATGCTTGTTGACAGGACTACCCTGTGCAGAGCGGGCACGGCGATTGTAGCTATCGGCTTATGCCTGTTATTGCTCGATTTGCAGCTTGGTGTCGCGTACCAGTTGCGTCCACTTGGCCACTTCTGCTTTGAGGAAGGTCTCGAACTGCAAAGGTGTCAGGGGTGTGGGCTCTGCGGCCATCTCATGCAGACGCGCCTTGATGTCGGGCAGGGCCAACGCGTCGTTCAGCGCCTTGTTCAGCCGCGCCACCACGGACTCTGGCGTTTTGGCGGGGGCGCACAAGCCCCACCACTGAATGGCGCTAAAGCCGGCAAAACCTTGTTCAGCAACCGTGGGCACATCCGGCAACACCGTGTCGCGCTTGTTGGATGCCACAGCCAGCGCCCGCAGTTTGCCCGACTTGATGTGCGGCAGCGCAGTCGTCAGGCTGGGGAACATCGCATCAACCTGCCCGCCCAGCAAATCCTGCATGGCCGGCGCAGCGCCTTTGTAGGGCACATGAACCAAATCGACACGGGCCTGGTTTTCAAGGTATTCCATGATCAGGTGCGTGGCCGATCCGCTGCCCGCTGATGAAAAGCTCAAGCCGCCCGCTTTGGCCCGCGCCAGTGCCAAAAACTCTTGCAAGGTTTTGGCCTTGTTCTTGTCGCCCACCACCAGCACGTTGGACGTTTGCGCCATCATGCCCACGGGCGCAAAGTCGGCAATCGGGTCGTACTTGATTTTCAGCACGGCAGGATTGGTGCTGTGGGTGGCCACAAAGCACTGCATCAGCGTGTAGCCATCGGGTGCTGCGCGCGCCACCTCCATCGCGGCAATCGAGCCCGAAGCGCCGGCCTTGTTTTCAATGATGATCGGCACGCCTAGCGACTGCGACATCTTTTCAGTCACCATGCGCGCCACCGCATCCGCCCCACCGCCGGGCGCTACCGGGACGATGACTTTGATAACCCGGTTCGGGAAAGCGGTTTGCGCGTTGCCGGAGATGGGCAGCAACAGCAGGGCGACCAGAGGTATAGCAAGGTATTTGCTGGTGTGGCGAGTTAACGTTGTGAAGTGCATTGCAGAGTGCTCTAGTTTGATGGCGCTAACGAAAAAAGCCCCTAACCATAACAGTTAGAGGCTTTTTATTGGTGCCGGAGAGATGAATCGAACACCCGACCTTCTCATTACGAATGAGCTGCTCTACCGACTGAGCTACACCGGCTTGTGTATTTGTCCCGTACTTTGGGTACAGCCTTAAATTATAGCCCGGCGCTGACTTTGTGATGGTAGGCCGTCACCCGCTCAACTTCATTCTTGGACCCGAGCACCACGCTGACCCGCTCGTGCAGTTTGCTAGGCTGCAAGTCCATGATGCGTTGCTTGCCATTGGTGGATGCACCGCCAGCTTGTTCGATCAACCAGCTCATGGGGTTGGCTTCGTACATCAGGCGCAGCTTGCCAGCTTTTTCGGGTTCGCGTTTGTCCCAGGGGTACATAAAGAGGCCGCCGCGCGTCAGGATGCGGTGCACGTCGGCCACCATCGAGGCTATCCAGCGCATGTTGAAGTTTTTGCCTCGTGGGCCGTCTTTGCCCAGTAAACATTCATCAATGTAGCGTTTGACGGGTTCGTCCCAGTGGCGCATGTTGCTCATGTTGATGGCGAACTCTTGCGTGTCTGCGGGGATTTGCACGTTTTCTTGCGTCAATACAAACGAGCCCTGTTCGCGGTCGAGCGTGAACATGGCCACGCCGTCGCCTACCGTCAGCACCAGTGTGGTTTGCGGACCATAGACGCAGTAACCTGCCGCGACCTGCTTGTTGCCAGACTGCAAAAAGTCTTTTTCCTCAACAGCACCGCTGCCCTCGGGCTTTTTCAGCACGCTGAAAATGGTGCCGATGCTGACGTTGACATCAATGTTGCTGCTGCCGTCTAGCGGGTCAAACAGCAGCAAATATTCACCTTGCGGGTAGCGGTTAGGCACCACGTGGATGCTGTCCATTTCTTCACTGGCCATGGCCGCCAGGTGCCCGCCCCATTCATTGGCTTCAATCAGCACGTCATTGGCGATGATGTCGAGCTTTTTTTGCACCTCGCCCTGCACGTTTTCACTGCCTGCCGTGCCCAGGATGCTGGCCTCGCCGCCGATAGCGCCCTTGTTGACGGCCTGGCTGATGCTTTTGCAGGCCCGGGCCACCACTTCAAGTAACAGGCGCAGCTCCGGAGGGATGTGGCCGTCCTGACGTTGTTGTTCAACCAGATAGCGGGTCAGGGAGATATGTTTGGACATGATGGATTCCGTTTGTTGGGTTCAGCCAGCAAGTGCCCGCGTGACCACTTCATGCGTGTCTTTGCTCAAATCATTTTTTGCAGCGACTCGGGCAATCGCTTCACGGGCTGCGCTGCGGTAGGGTTCTGCCAGCTTGCTCCAGCGGTCAAGGGCTCGGGCCAGGCGCGCGGCGACTTGCGGGTTCATGGCGTCCAGCTCAATGACGCGCTCACTCCAGAAGACATAGCCTGCCGCGTCAGCACGATGAAAAGCCGCCGGGTTGCCACAGTAGGTGCTGATGACGCTGCGCGCGCGGTTCGGGTTCTTCAAGCTGAAATCACTGTGTTTCATGAGCTGCCTGACCGCTGGCAGGATATTGCCGCTGCGGTCGGGGCTGCCCGCTTGCAGGCTGAACCATTTGTCAATCACAAGGGCTTCGTCCTTGAACATGGCGTGGAACTGCGCCAGAGCTTGCACCGCCAGCGCGTGGCCGCTGGCGACCAAAGCGCTCAGGGCGTTGAAGCGGTCAGTCATGTTGCCCGCTTCATTGAAGCGCTGCAAGGTTTTGCCGGGCCATTCGTCATGGCCTGTTGCTACAGCAGCGATGCACAGATACGTCAGCGCCATACCAGCCAGCGCGCGACGGCCTGACGATGCAGCGTCTGGCGTGTAGTTACCTGTATCTTGATTGGCCTCATAAACTGCCGCCCAGTCGGCTTGCAGGCTGGTGGCCAGTTGCTTGCGCATGGCTTCCCGCACGGCATGAATCTGCTGCGGGTCCACCACATCCAATTGCTCGGCCAGGTAGGTTTCAGACGGCAGCGTCAGCACCAGCTCTTTGAAGGCAGCGTCTAACGTGGGGTGATGCAAAACTTGCCTCATGGCGGCCAAATAAGTCTCATTTAGCACATCTTTTGGTGCTGCAGAGCCCTGGATATATGCGCGAGCAGCTCCTGAATCAATAGCAGTCAGTGCAGACCGTACGGCCAACCGTTGCCCGGCTTCCCAGCGGTTGAAGGGGTCGCTGTCGTGCGCCAGCAGGTGCAGCAGTTGCGCATCGGTGTAGTCAAAGTCCAGCACCACGGGCGCTGTAAAGCCGCGCAGGATGGATGGCACAGGCTCTTGCGTGATGCCGATGAAGGTGAAGGTCTCAGATGCCTGCGTGAGTACCAATGTGCGGCATGTGACCGGTGCGGTACTGTCGCCCGAGAGTTGCAAGGCCAAGTCCTGACCATCTGCACCCAGCAAGCCCAGCGCCACCGGAATGACGAACGGCTCCTTGCTTGGCTGGCCCGTGGTGGCCGCGCAGTTTTGGGTCAAGGTCAACGTGTAGGTGCTGGCAGTTGCGTCGTACGCGCCTTGGGCGGTAACGCGCGGTGTGCCCGCCTGGCTGTACCAGCGCTTGAACTGCGGCAACAGGCGCGCCAGGCTCGATGCTGGATTGGCATCGGCAATGGCTTGTGCAAAGTCGTCGCAGGTCACGGCCTGGCCGTCGTGACGTTCAAAGTACAGCGTCATGCCTTTGGCAAAGCCGGCTCTTCCCACCAAGGTCTGCATCATGCGCACGACTTCGGCACCTTTTTCGTAAATCGTCACGGTATAGAAGTTGCTGATCTCCACATAGCTGTCAGGCCGCACGGGGTGCGACATGGGGCCTGCGTCTTCAGGGAACTGGGCGGTGCGCAGCACACGTACATCTTCAATGCGTTTGACTGCGCGGGCTGAGGCTTCACCGCACAGGTCTTGGCTGAACTCCTGGTCGCGAAAAACCGTCAAACCTTCTTTGAGTGACAACTGAAACCAGTCGCGGCAGGTGACGCGGTTGCCTGTCCAGTTATGGAAGTACTCGTGGCCGACCACGCTTTCGATGTTGCCAAAATCAACATCGGTAGCGGTGGCCTGGTTGGCCAGCACATACTTGGTGTTGAAGATGTTCAAACCCTTGTTTTCCATCGCGCCCATGTTGAAGTCGCTGGTTGCCACAATCATGAAACGCTCCAAGTCGAGCGGCAAACCAAAGCGTGCTTCGTCCCACGCGACCGAATGCATGAGCGAGGTCATGGCGTGTTCAGTTTTGTCCAGGTCGCCGGGGCGTACATACACCTGCAGCGTGTGCGCCTTGCCTGCACGAGAGGTGATGCGCTGCTCGCGGCACACCAGTTGGCCGGCTACCAGTGCAAACAGATACGCGGGTTTTTTGTGCGGGTCAACCCATTTGGCAAAGTGGCGGCCATCGTCAAGCAGGCCTTGGTCAACCAGGTTGCCGTTTGACAGCAGCACCGGGAACTTGGTCTTGTCAGCCCGCAGCGTGACGGTGTACATCGCCATCACATCGGGGCGGTCTAAAAAGTAAGTGATGCGCCTGAAGCCTTCGGCCTCGCACTGGGTAAAAAACGAATCGTTGCTGACGTACAAGCCCATCAACTTGGTGTTTTTTGACGGGTTGGTGGTGGTGAAAATCTCCAGCTCAAAGGCGTCAGGCAGGTTATCCAGAACCAGCTGGTTGCCGTCCATCTTGAACGACGTGCCCTGGCCATTGACGAGTACGCGTGACAAGTTGAGCTCTTCACCATCCAGGCGCAGCGGCTGGGCTGGCACATCGGCATTTCGGCGCAGCGTCATTTTGTTCAGCACGCGGGTTTTGGCCGGGTCCAGGTCAAAGCACAGATCGACTGTGTCTATCCAGTAGGCGGGAGCCGTGTAGTCGGCGCGGTTAATGGCCACGGAAGGGGCTTGCCCGGCTCCGCTGGCGTCAAGCTTATGCAGCATGGGTGGTTCCTGAAAAATGGGTCGTTGACATATCGAGATTTAAAGCGCGCATCACACGCCCTGCTTGAGGGAGGCCTCAATGAACTGGTCCAGATCCCCGTCCAGCACCTTCTGCGTGGCCGAGGTTTCGTAGTTGGTGCGCAGGTCTTTGATGCGACTGTTGTCCAGCACGTAGCTGCGAATCTGGTGGCCCCAGCCCACGTCGGTTTTGGTGTCCTCCAGCTTTTGCTGCGCTTCTTGTTGCTTGCGCAGTTCAAAGTCATACAGGCGTGAACGCAGGCGCTTCCAGGCCACGTCGCGATTGCCATGCTGGCTGCGGCCGTCCTGGCACTGCACCACGATGCCAGTGGGGATGTGCGTCAGGCGCACGGCTGAATCGGTCTTGTTGATGTGCTGACCGCCTGCGCCGCTGGCCCGAAAGGTATCGACCCGCACGTCTGATGGGTTGATGTCGATTTCAATCGAGTCATCAATCTCGGGGTAAACAAAAATCGACGCGAACGAAGTGTGCCTGCCGCCTGAGGAGTCAAACGGCGACTTGCGTACCAGGCGGTGTACACCGGTTTCGGTGCGCAGCAGGCCAAAAGCGTATTCGCCTTCGATCTTGATGGTCGCGCCTTTGATGCCAGCGGTGTCGCCAGCGGTTTCGTCTTCGATCGTGGTTTTAAAGCCCTTGCGCTCGGCATATTTGAGGTACTGGCGCAGCAGCATGCTGGCCCAGTCGCACGCCTCAGTGCCGCCAGCGCCTGATTGGACATCCAAAAAGCAATTGAGCGGATCAGCCGGGTTGTTGAACATCCGGCGAAATTCCATCTTTTCGACTTCAACTGCCACTTTGGCGGCCTCGCCTTCAATCGACTGCATGCCTTGCTCGTCGCCCTCTTCCTTGGCCATCTCAAAGAGTTCGGTGTTGTCAGCCAGCTCGGACGTCAGGCGGTCAATCACCTGCACCACGTCTTCGAGGGACTTTTTCTCTTTGCCAAGTTCTTGCGCGCGCTTGGGGTTGTCCCAGACCTTCGGGTCTTCCAGGGCGGCGTTGACTTCGTTTAATTTACGTTCTTTGGCAGGGTAGTCAAAGATACCCCCTGAGCTCGTTGACACGCGTGCTCAGGTCTGCCAGCTGGTTACCAATGGCGTTGATGTTTTCTGCTTCCATGATGTCCTCGATCGGGGTAGTTAAGTCAATCCCGTGATTTTCTCATGGCTGGGGCTGTTCAATTCAAAAAGCCTTCTATCAGCGCGGCCAGTGCCTCCGGCTGGTCGTGGTGCAGCATGTGGCCTGCGTCTTCAATCCTTGCCACACGGGCATCTGCCACCGATTTCAATCGCTCGTGGTAGTCATCCAGGGTGTAGCTGCCCTGGTTCCACTTTTCAAGCGAGTCGTCTGATGCCTCGACCGCCAGCACAGGGGCCGTGATGCGCTGGTATAGCGCCAGCGTTTCCGGCACCTGATAAATGTTGGCGTTGACCACTTTGTGCCCAGGCTCACCCAATATCAGCCACTTGCCGTCCGCGTTGGGGGCGGCCCAGTGGCTGGCCAGCCAACTGGCTTTGTCCTCGTTCAGGCGCGGGTTGGTTTTCATCAACCTTCGAGCCACACCGCTGACATCGTCATAGGGTTTCAAGTCCAGCTCGCCCTTGTGCAGGCTTTTCAGCTCGTCCAGCCATTTGGCGTAGCGAGTGGGTGCCTGGGCAGGTTTGGTCGGGGCCATGCCAAAGCCCTCCAGGTTGACCAGCCTGCGGATGCGCCCCGGCCGCACACCGGCATACATCATGGCGACGTTGCCGCCCATGCTGTGCCCGACCAGATCAATTTTTTGGTCACGCACGTAATGGTCCAGCAAAAAATCAAGGTCTGCCAGGTAGTCAGGTATCCAGTAGTTGTCAGCCGCACCATCTGTCAAACCAAAGCCGCGCCAGTCCGGTGCAATGATGGTGCGGCAAGCAGCAAAAGGATCGCTCAGGGCATCCACCATGAACTGGTAGGACGCGGCCACGTCCATCCAGCCGTGAACCAACACCAAGGGCGGCAGGCCAAGGTCAGGCTGAGTGCCTTGCCAGGTGCGAACGTGGTAGTTGAGCGAACGTATTGGGACAAACTCGCTGCGCGAGGTGCGTTTTTCTTTGTACATTGGACACATGATAAAGAAAGCAAAACCGAAGCGCAGTCAAAACCGTGACAAACCAGCAGATCACTACGCGGCCATGCATGCAGGCTTTGCTTGGCAGGTCGATGAGTACTTCAACATTGCCGAGGTCTGTTGTAGCCGCTGGGCGCGCTCGTCAGGCAAGGCATCAGACGCTACTCAAAGAGTAGCTGTTTGCACCCACAAACAGGGCGCTACAGCCCCTTTTTATACCTATTTTGAACTGAAAAAAGCTGCTGATGCCCTCAGTCATGTGCTGACTGGCTTGGGCGTGCAGCGCGGTGATCGTGTCGCCATCGTTATGCCGCAGCGCTTTGAAACCGCTGTTGCTTACATGGCCGTGTTTCAGCTCGGGGCAGTGGCCATGCCGCTGTCGATGCTGTTTGGCCCTGAGGCGCTGAAATACCGCTTGCAAGACAGCGAAGCGGTAGTAGCCGTTGCCGACGAAAGCAGCATGACCAGCTTGCATCAGGTGCGCCCAGCTTGCCCTGCCCTGCGCACGGTGGTGGCTGTGGGTGACTGTGCTGCTGACATCCCCTACGAAACCGCCATTGCAAAACATAAAAGTGCTTTCACGGCCGTTAACACCAAGGCCGAAGAAGCGGCGATATTGATCTACACCAGCGGCACCACCGGCCCCCCCAAAGGCGCACTGTTGCCGCACCGGGCGCTGATTGGCAACCTGACGGGCTTTGTGTGTAGCCAGAACTGGTTTGGCTTTGACGGTAGGAGAAATACCGACTCAAAAGCCGTGTTCTGGTCTCCGGCAGATTGGGCCTGGACGGGCGGATTGATGGATGCGCTCTTGCCGGCCCTTTACTTTGGCCGCCCCATCGTCGCCTTAAATACTCACAAAGACGGCCGCTTCAGCCCCGAATTGGCGTTTAGTCTGATGCAACAGCACGGCGTCACGCACAGCTTTTTGTTTCCGACCGCGCTCAAGGCTATGATGAAGGCCTACCCGAAGCCGCGCCAGCATTTCAAACTCAAACTTGAAGGCCTGATGAGTGCCGGTGAAGCCGTAGGGGACGCGGTGTTTGACTACTGCCGCGATGAATTGGGCGTCGTGGTGAACGAGATGTTTGGCCAGACCGAAATCAATTATGTCGTCGGCAATTGCAATCGGTTTTGGCCCGCGCGTGCTGGCAGCATGGGCAAAGGCTACCCTGGCCACCGGGTTGCGGTGATTGATGACAACGGTCAAGAATGCGCAGTGGGCGTACCCGGTGATGTGGCCGTCAACCGCTATGACGCGAACGGCCACCCTGACCCGATTTTCTTTTTGGGCTACTGGAAGAAGGATGCCGCCACTGCTGCCAAATTCACGGGCGACTGGTGCCGCACTGGTGACCTGGCCACGCGCGATGCAGATGGCTACCTTTGGTACGAGGGACGCGCTGACGATATTTTCAAGGCCGCAGGCTACCGCATCGGGCCGGGTGAGATTGAAAACTGTTTGATCAAACACCCGGCGGTGGCCAACGCCGCTGTGGTGCCAAAGCCTGATAAAGAGCGCGGCGCAGTAGTGAAAGCCTACGTCGTACTTGCTCCTGATTTCGTAGCTGCTCGCGCACGTATTTATTCGTCAAAAGCCACTTTTGATGCCGAAATAACAGCCCAATTGCAGCTGCACGTCAAAAACATGCTGGCGCCTTATGAATATCCGAAAGAAATCGAATTCATTGATGCACTGCCGATGACGACGACGGGCAAGGTGCAAAGGCGAGTTTTGCGACTACAGGAAGAAGAACGGTTCAAGAACTCATAAAAAAAGCACCCTGAGGTGCTTTTTAAATAGGCGTGCCAGTTATTTAGCGGCTACTTGTTCTGCTACGTAGATCTCAATCCGGCGATTTTTATCACGCCCCTGAACCGTGCCGTTGTCAGCAATCGGTTCACGCGCACCGCGGCCGTCTGTAGAGATACGGGCACGTGCTACACCGCGTCCCACCAGATAGTCACGCGCCGCATTAGCACGGTCAAACGACAGCGGGTTGTTGATGGCTTCCGTGCCTGTGCTGTCGGTATGGCCAATGATGCTGATGGTCGTCTCAGGGTGCTGCATCAACGTGGTGGCAAACTGGTTCAGGATAGGGTCAAAGTTGGGTTTGATGGCCGAACGGCCCGTGTCAAATGACACGTCGCTGGGGATGTCCAGCTTCAAGCGGTTGTCGCTGGTTTGCGTGACAGCTACGCCCGTACCCACCGTGGCTTGCTCCATCGCCGCTTTTTGGTCCTGCATTTTTTTGGACCAGATATTGCCACCGACCGCGCCGGCAGCACCGCCCAGCACAGCACCTGTTACAGCACCGTTGCGGCCACCTACGGCGGCACCCAGCACAGCTCCAGCTACGGCGCCGATGCCCGCGCCCTTGGCGGTACCCTGCTGGGTCTCGTTCATATTGGCGCAACCTGACAGTACGCCCACAGCGAGCGCAATGCAGGTCAAGGATTGAAGTATAGGTTTCATAAAGTTCTCCGTTATTTAATAAATATTTCACGTTGCCCTACGCAAGTGAATCCCGGCGTTGAGGTTAATGCGTGGGTGCGGTGTCAGCGTGTAAGCCAATGACGACAGATGTTGTGCGTTGATTCTGGGGGTGACGCCCGAAGGCTTTAAACTTGTTCGATTTTCAGACTCACCTCTACATTCAGCAGCGTCCATGAACAAAGTCCAACTTGGCCAAAGCGGCCTGCACGTTACCCCCATTTGCCTGGGCACCATGACTTTTGGCGAACAGGTCAATGAACAGACCGCCCACAATGTTCTCGACCGCGCCAACGAGCGCGGCATCAACTTCATGGATGCTGCCGAGATGTATTCGGTACCCGCCAGGGCCGAAACCTTTGGTACCACCGAAACGATTTTGGGCAACTGGTTTGCCAAAAAACCATCGCTAAGGGCCAACTGGGTGGTGGCCACCAAAGTCGCCGGTCCGGCACGCGGCATGCCGTGGATAAGAAATGGCAGCCCCGACCTGACCGCCGCCGACATTGTGGGCGCCTGTGACGCCAGCCTGAAGCGCCTGAAAACAGATGTGATTGACCTGTACCAGATCCATTGGCCAGCGCGTAACCTGCCGATGTTTGGCATGCTGTACTTTGACCCCAGTAAAGACAAGAACGTGTCCAGCATTCACACGCAACTTGAAGCGCTCGGCGCGCTGGTCAAGGCAGGCAAGGTGCGCGCGATTGGCCTGTCGAACGAAACCCCTTACGGCGTGCACGAGTTTGTTCGCCTGGCTGACCAGCACGGCCTGCCGCGCCTTGCCACGCTGCAAAATCCGTACTGCCTGGTCAACCGCACCTACGAAAACGGACTGGACGAAACCATGCACCGCCTCGGAGTGTCCCTGCTGGCATATTCACCGCTAGCTTTTGGCCTTCTAACAGGCAAGTACGACAAAACGGGCACCGAGGGGCCGGATGCGCCGCGGGATGCGCGCATTGGCAAGTTTGAGTCCGTGCGCAAACAGCGCTGGGGCCGGCCAGAAGCACTGACCGCCGCGCGACGCTATAACGCCCTGGCAGCAGCCAACGGCATGACTCCCACACAAATGGCGCTGGCTTTTTGCTATACCAAATGGCAAACGACCAGCACCATCATTGGGGTCACGTCAGTCGCGCAGCTTGACGAGAATATCGATGCCTACGGCACCACACTCAGCGCTGACGTTCTGGCCGAGATTGACAAGATTCGATGGGAAATTCGCGACCCGGCGTTGTAGCTGGCGCTTGAACAAAAAACACGGAGATTTGTTTTGGACTATCTGTACGCATTGATTGCTGTGGTGCTGGCCTACCTGATGGGCTCGCTGTCCTTTGCCGTGATTGTCAGCCGCGTGATGGGCCTGAAAGACCCACGCAGCTACGGCAGCCACAACCCTGGCGCAACCAACGTGCTGCGCTCTGGCAGCAAAAAAGCGGCGATTGCCACATTGCTGCTCGATGGCTTGAAAGGCTGGCTGCCCGTGGTGCTGGTCAAGTGGTTTGGCAAGGACTTCGGTCTGGACGATGCTGTCGTGGCCGCTGTGGGCTTTGCCGCTTTTTTGGGTCACCTGTTTCCGGTGTTCTTCAAATTTAAGGGCGGTAAAGGCGTGGCAACGGCAGCGGGCGTGCTGCTGGGCATTGACGGACTGCTGGGCCTGGCCACACTGGCGACCTGGGTGATCGTCGCCTACTTCAGCCGCTATTCATCACTGGCGTCAATCGCCAGCGCTGCTTTTGCGCCCTTGTTTTATTTGCTCGGTGACAGGATTGAGTGGTACGTCGAGCGCAGCGTCCTGCTCGCCATCTTCATGATCAGCATGCTGCTGGTCATACGCCACCGCGAGAACATCAACAAACTGCTGTCGGGAAAAGAATCCAAACTGAATTTTGGAAAGCCACCTGAAAAGCCGCCAGCCAAATAATTCAATATTTTTTGGTCAGTGTGAGCTGGTCGTTCTCACGCAGCATTTGAAAGCGCGTCAAAAAGCTGTTGCCCAGCAGCATGAAAGGCATGGCTTGCGGCATGACCACCGCGTCAACATTGAGCACTTCGACTTCCCCGACGCGTACCGAGTCAAGCTTGACCTGAAACCCCTGCGCGCTGCCGTTGGCGGTTGACATCGTGACCGGACGACCCGCCCTGTAATTGATGCCCGCGCGCTCGGCGTCCTGACTGCTCATGGCCACCGATGTGGCCCCAGTGTCGACCATGAACTGCGCCGCCTTGCCATTGACCTGCCCGGCCGTCATGAAGTGGCCGCCGCTGCCCGCGGTGAGCACAATTTTGTTGCCCTTGCCGCCACTTTTGCTGGCACCCATGTGTACAGCCGCCTCACCGAGGCGAAGGGTGCTGCGCTTGCCGTCTTGCTCCACCACAGCTGTGTCGCCGCTGGTCGAAATAACTTTCACGCCTTCATGCGTTTCGCCAGCGGCTACCGTTTTGGGGGAGGTACCGTTGACCACCAGCAATGCCTTGTTGCCCAGCATGCCCGCCAGTGCAACCGACTGCGCATGTGCAACAGAACCCAGCAGTAGCAGCGCAAAAACTACAAGCACAGGAGTGGTATTCCTTTTCAAGCAGGGGCCACGGATCTGGCTTTGCCAGTCCGTAGGCGCAGCGGCCCCCTCGGGGCTGGAGCCTGCGGCTTCAAACCTGCCTGCGCAGGTTTGGACAGGCGACAGAAGCGAAGCCTCTGGCAAGCGGCGGCCTGCAAGGTGCAGCGCAGTACGCGAAGCGACAAGCGTGGGGGCCATTCAGTCTCTAAAGTTGTTAAAACTCAGCGGAAAGTCAGCATTTTCCGCCCGTATCAGTGCCATCGCCGCCTGCAAGTCGTCGCGTTTGCCACCCGTCACGCGGACTTTTTCTTCTTGAATCGCGCCTTGCACCTTGATTTTGCTGCCCTTAAGCAAGACCTGGATTTTCTTGGCAAGCTCACTTTCAATGCCGTTGCGCACCGTGTTGATCTGCTTGACCTTGTCGCCGCCGATCTTGGTGGATTTGCCCACATCAAGGAAACGCGCGTCCACAGCCGCCTTGGTCAGCTTGTTGCGCAAGATATCGTTGATCTGGTCGAGCTGAAAGTCGCTGTCGCCAATCAGGATAATCTCCTTGTCCTTCAGCTCTATGGACGCCGACGTGCCCTTGAAGTCAAAGCGGGTGCCGATTTCTTTGGCGGTGTTCTCAACCGCATTTTTGACCTTGACCAGGTCGGCTTCAAGCACAGTGTCAAAAGAAGGCATGGTTTTGGCTTTTCAGGGTCTAGGCAGTAAGGGGCAATGAGACAATCAACAGATGTTAGTCGAGAAAAACGTCCCTCTCCAGTCTTTTAATACCTTTGGCATCGTGGCCAAGGCCCTGTCACTCGTTCGTCTTCAAAGTCTGGCTGACATCGATGCCCTTTTGGCTGATGATTTCCTGAAAACAGCGCCTAAATTCATTCTGGGCGGCGGCAGCAACATTGTGCTGACGGGCGACGTCAAGCCGCTGGTGCTGAAAGTCGAGATCATGGGAAAACGGCTGATCAACGAAACCGCCAAAACCTGGATTGTGGAGGCCGGCGCAGGTGAAAACTGGCACGACCTGGTGAGCTGGACACTGCAAAACGGCTACCCCGGCTTGGAAAACCTGGCCCTCATCCCGGGCAGCGTGGGCGCATCGCCCGTGCAAAACATCGGCGCTTACGGCGTAGAGCTGCAAGACCGTTTTGAGTCGCTGGATGCGGTTGACATGACGACTGGCCAGCGGTTTACCCTGAATGCCGCGCAGTGCGCTTTTGGCTACCGCGACTCGGTGTTCAAGCATGTGTCAAATCAGGCCTTAAAGTCGGGTTTTGGCCTGGCAGACAAGGCGCTGATCACTCATGTGCGCTTTGCACTGCCCAAAGCCTGGAAGCCCGTGCTGGGCTATGCCGACATCGAGAAAAAGCGGGTGCAAGCCAATATCGAGCAGCCCACAGCGCAGCAGATTTATGACTGGGTTTGCGAGATTCGTCGTGCCAAGCTGCCCGACTGGCGCGTGCTGGGCAATGCAGGCAGCTTTTTTAAAAACCCGACGGTCAGCGCCGAACAATGCGCTGACATCATCGAGCGCGAACCCAAAATTGTTCACTATGTGCTGGCTGATGGCTCGGTCAAGCTGGCAGCAGGCTGGCTGATCGATGCCTGCGGGTGGAAGGGCAAACACATTGGCAACGCGGGCGTTTATGAGCGCCAGGCACTGGTGCTGGTCAACCGGGGGGGCCAGGCCAATCCGGTGACCGGCGGCGAAGTCATGACGCTGGCCAAGTCGATTCAAACCAGTGTTTACGAACGCTTTGGCATCCGGCTGGAGCACGAGCCGGTGGTGGTGTAGCCGGCTTGTCGGTCTAATTTGCTATACATTTAGTAGCTGCTCGCGCACATATCCATTGGTCAAAAGACCAAAATGACACCTGAAAATGCCCTGAAACGACCTGAAAACAGCTCTAAAAAAGGAAACCGCCATGATTGTTGTCCATCACCTGAACAATTC
Organism: Polaromonas sp.; assembly: GCA_031410335.1. GTDB lineage: Bacteria > Pseudomonadota > Gammaproteobacteria > Burkholderiales > Burkholderiaceae_C > Polaromonas. Next base: position 21,676 of record JANNYZ010000026.1, read on the forward strand.
CCGCTCGCAACGCGTGCTATGGCTACTGGAAGAGCTGGGCCTTGAATATGACATCAAGCGCTACGAGCGCGATAAAAAAACCATGCTGGCACCGCCCGAGCTGCGCAAGATTCACCCCTTGGGCAAGTCGCCCGTGGTGACGGACGGTGATTTGAACCTGGCCGAGTCGGGCGCCATCATTGAATACCTGGTGGAGCGTTATGGCGAGGGCTGCCTTGCGCCATCGCGCCAGCTACCAGCGTACCTGCGCTACCGCTACTGGCTGCATTATGCTGAGGGCTCGCTGATGTCCCCGCTGCTGCTCAAGCTGGTGTTTGACAAGATCGAAACATCGCCCATGCCGTTTTTTGTCAAGCCGATTGCCAAGGCGATTTCAGGCAAGGCCAAAAGCAGTTTCATCATGCCGCAGATCAAGACGCACCTCGATTACCTAGAGGACGAGCTGGGCAAGGGCAAATGGTTTGTGGGCGATGAATTCACGGCTGCGGACGTGCAATTGAGCTTTCCCATCGAGGCAGCAGCGGCGCGCGGCGGGCTGAACACCAGCCGGCCCCGGCTGATGGACTATTTGCAAAGAATCCACGCCCGACCAGCCTACCAACGCGCGGTGCAGCGCGGCGGGGAATATCAGCTGATCAGCTGAGCGCGTCGCTGACGCACTTCACTCAGCGCAAGCCGAAAAAGGACAGCAGGAATCCGATGACAACAATAAGGCCGACGATGTAGATGATGGTGTTCATGATTTTTTGGGCGCTTTTTAAGCAAATGGGGGTTTTTCGGCTGATGCACTTCCATGATGCAACGTGCCCCCGACAAGTGCTGTCAGCCAGAGCAAAGCTGGCGCGTCAGACAAGGCCTCGCTTACAGCGGGTTCACGCCACATCAAAAGCCACGCTTATTCAGCTTTGCTTTTTTGGCGACGTGCTCAAACCTCAGCCGCCTCCACCAAAAACCGCACCCGCCGCACCCCCTGCCATTCATCCGCATCCAGTCTGAAGGCCAAAGTCACCCGCGCCGGCAGTGGCTCGGTGTGGCCAAACCAGATGCCGTCCACTGGCTGGCCCTGGTGTTTTAGTTTGAGCGCCAAGTGTTTGTCGCCGACAAGCCGCTGCGACACGACTTCGACTTCTTCGCTGAAAGTGGGCGCAGCGAAACCTTGGCCCCAGACTTCCTTGTGCAACGTGTCCACGATGTCTGTGCGCCTGAATTCAGCAGCCAGTGGCCCGTCGGTGTCGATGCGGCGGGTCAGCGTGGCGGCGTCCAGCCATTCACGGGCGACTTGTTGCAGCGTGTGCTCAAACAGTTCAAAGTTCTTTTCATCCATCGTGCAGCCCGCCGCCATGGCGTGGCCGCCGAACTTGAGCAGCACACCGGGCTGGCGCTTGGCGACCAGATCAAGCGCGTCACGCAAATGAAAGCCAGCAATCGAACGGCCTGAGCCCTTGATTTCATGCGACTTGCCTTCGGCCTGGCTGGCAGCAAAGACGAAGGTGGGGCGGTGCAGTTTGTCTTTGATGCGGGAGGCGACGATGCCGACCACGCCTTCGTGAAAGCTGGGCTCGTAAATGGCAATCGCAGGGGGCGGCTCGTCGTCGGTATCAATCATGGCGTCAGCGGCCAGCTGGGCCTGCTCGCGCATGTCGGCTTCAATGTCACGCCGCTCACGGTTGATGCCGTCCAGCGTTTTGGCCAGTTCGTCGGCCCGTGCTGCATCGTCGGTCAGCAGGCATTCAATGCCCAGCGTCATGTCGGCCAGACGGCCGGCGGCGTTGATGCGTGGGCCTAGCGCAAAGCCAAAGTCGAAGGTGGTGGCCGCGTTGGCCTTACGGCCCGCTGCTGTAAACAGGCTGGCTATTCCTGCCGGCAAGTGGCCGCTTCTGATACGTTTTAAACCTTGCGCGACGAGGCGGCGGTTGTTCGCGTCTAGCCGGACGACGTCGGCGACTGTGCCTAGTGCGACGAGTGGCAGCAGCGCATCCACTTTGGGTTGGCTTTGAGCAGTGAACACACCGCGCTCCCGCAACTCTGCCCGCAGGCCCAAGAGCACATAAAACATCACGCCCACACCTGCGATCGATTTGCTCTCAAACCCGCAGCCGGGCTGGTTCGGGTTGACGATGACATCTGCATTGGGCAAGCCAATCGTTCCGTCAGTCAAGGCTGGTAAATGGTGATCCGTCACCAGCACCTGCATGCCGAGTGCTTTGGCACGCGCCACGCCGTCAAAGCTGGCAATGCCGTTGTCGACCGTCACCAGCACGTCCGCGCCGCTGGCCTTGACGCGATCAGCAATCGGCGCGGTCAGGCCGTAGCCGTCTACCACCCGGTCGGGCACGAGATAGGTGACTTTTGTAGCGCCGAGCAGTTTGAGCCCGCGCATGGCAACGGCGCAGGCGGTTGCACCGTCGCAGTCGTAGTCAGCCACGATGGAAATCTGTTTGCCAGCGGCAATCGCATCGGCCAGCAGAACAGCAGCTTCTTTGGCCCCCAGCAGCGTGGTGGGGCTAAGCAGCCGCGCCAAGCCTTCGTCCAGTTCATCTGCAGTTTGCACGCCACGCGCTGCATACAGTTGCGCCAGCAGCGGATGTACGCCTGCCTGTTGCAAGGCCCATGCGGCTCTGGGCGGTACGTCTCTGACGTGAATTTTCATAATTGTTTGAGCAGGGTCACCGGGTGCTGGGGACTTAAAGCGTTCTTGATTTTGGTCAACAGCCCACGCCGTGCGGTTTCAAAAGTCATGGCCTGGCTTTCACCGCACAGGCTGAGACGCACTGTTTGGCCGCTTTGTTGTTGCGCTAAAAATTGTGCGACCTCTGCCTCATCCAGTTTCACCCAAGCCTGTGCATACGCTGCCCAGTCGTTGGCAAATGAGGCTTGCACCAGAGCTCGCGTAGTGACGACCCGCGGGTTGGCAGTTGCGGTTTGCCTCAGAGCCCCAGACCCACTGACCCAAAACGAATTGATGCTGAGCTGGCGCTGGCCAGCGCGTTCGTCATTGACCGGATGGGTGTACAGCAGCATCTGCATTTCGTTTTGCAGCAGTTTGATTTGCTTGGACGCCGGCAGCCACCTGTCAACATTGCGGCCCAGGACCCGGTCCAGCGACGCCGTGGGCAAACTGGCAAACACATCACCACTTGCCAGCCAGCGTGTAGTTTGCCAGTACTGCAAAGTAATACCTTCTGTTGCAAAGTAGGGCTGCATGGCGGCTAGCAGAGTGCAGGACTCTGCCTCAGTCACATCCAGCGTTGCCGGGTCAGTCAATGTGGCGTGCTCGCGGCCCATGGCCCAGTGGCAAGGGGTGATGAAGGCCCAGGGTTCATCGAGATTCGCTTTAGCCTCCAGCGCCGCCCACGGAATCAGGCCATCAGCGCTTGCTGCCAGTCCCAAAGCCTTGGCCAGCACCCGCTCATGCGGTGGCGACAGGCTGTCCGCCTGATTCGCATCGGTGACGAGTAGCTTCATATCACTCAATAGCTTGCCCAGATTTTTAAGCCGGGTGGACGAGACGGCCTGTAGCCAGTCATCACCGCTGCAGCTGGCGAAGGGAACGATAAGGTGTGGTGCGAAGTCATCTGACATACCGGTATTGTCCGGGATGCCACAATTGAAGGTTATGCAACTTCCTTACGAACTCATTTTGGGCTGGCGCTACACCCGCGCTGGCCGAGCCACGCGGCGCAACGGTTTTATCTCGTTTATCTCTGGTGTGTCGATGCTGGGCATAGCCCTAGGCGTGGCGGCACTCATCATCGTGCTGAGCGTGATGAACGGTTTTCAGAAAGAAGTGCGTGACCGCATGCTGGGCGTGATCTCGCACATTGAAGTCTTTGCCCCGAACGGCGCGGCACTGCCTGACCCGCAAAAAACGCTGGCCGAGATCAAAGCCAATAAAAACGTAGTGGGTGCTGCTACTTTTATAGCAGCTCAGGCCTTGTTGGCACGCGGCGAGGACATGAAAGGCACGCTGGTACGCGGCATCGACCCGGCGCTGGAAGGGCAAGTGACAGATTTGGCCGCTACATCAGGCCCGACACTGGCCAAATTGGTGGCTGGTGAATTCGGTGTGGTGCTGGGCGGTGAGCTGGCGCGCGCCATGGGTGTGCGCGAGGGCGACACTGTCACTCTGATTGCGCCGAGCGGACAAGTCACTCCAGCCGGTGTAGTGCCTCGCCTGAAGCAGATGAAGGTGGTGGGTACTTTTGATTCAGGCCACTTCGAATACGATTCGGCCCTAGTCATGCTGCATCAGGAAGATGCCGCCAAAATCTTCAGGCTTGAAGGACCGACCGGCATTCGCATCAAGCTCAAGGACTTACACCAGGCGCGCGAAGTGACTGCCGAGCTGTCCCGCTCGCTGACGGGCGACCTGCTGATCCGCGACTGGACGCGGCAAAACAAAACCTGGTTTGCCGCTGTACAGCTCGAAAAACGCATGATGTTCATCATCCTCACCCTCATCGTGGCGGTCGCCGCGTTTAATCTGGTCAGCACACTGGTGATGACGGTGACTGACAAGCGCGCCGATATCGCCATTTTGCGCACGCTCGGCGCGAGCCCAAAAAGCATCATGGGAATTTTTGTGGTGCAGGGTGCGATGGTCGGTGTGATTGGTACGCTGGCCGGCTTGCTTCTTGGCCTGGGCGTCGCCTTCAACATTGACGTGCTGGTGCCCGCGCTGGAGCGGCTGCTGAACGCCAGCTTTTTGCCCAAAGACATTTACTTGATCAGCCGCATGCCGAGCGAGCCACAGTACGCCGACATCATGCCGATTGCGGTGATTGCCCTGATATTGGCTTTTCTGGCCACGCTGTACCCAAGCTGGCGGGCGAGCAGAGTCAACCCTGCGGAGGCGCTGCGTTATGAGTGATGTTGTTCTTCAAGCCACTGGCCTGACCAAGCGCTTTATTGAAGGCCGCCTCGATGTCACGGTGCTGCAAGGCGTAGACCTGACCGTCAACCCCAGCGACACCATCGCCATTGTTGGCGCGTCTGGCTCCGGCAAAAGCACGCTGCTGCACCTGATGGGCGGACTGGATGCGCCATCCAGCGGGCAGGTCGTTCTCAAAGGTCAGGACCTGTCAACACTGTCCGCCGAAGTCCAAGGCCAGTTGCGCAACCAGCACTTGGGCTTTGTGTATCAGTTTCACCATTTGCTGCCTGAATTCAGCGCGCTGGACAACGTGGCCATGCCCTTGTGGATTCGCCGTATGGCGCCCGAAAACGCTACGCAAATAGCGACAAAGATGCTGGCCAGTGTGGGTCTTGAGAATCGCCTGCACCATCGCCCGGCAGAGTTGTCAGGCGGCGAGCGCCAGCGCGTGGCGATTGCTCGCGCGCTGGTCACGCAGCCTGCCTGCGTGCTGGCCGATGAGCCCACGGGCAATCTTGACCGGTCAACCGCAGAAGGCGTGTTTGAACTAATGCTGCAGCTCGCACGTGACCAGGGCACGGCTTTCATCATGGTCACGCACGACGAGTCGCTGGCGGCGAGGTGCGCAAGACGTTTTAGGCTGGTTCAGGGGCGTTTATCAGAGCATGAGTGACCACTACACCACCCTGGGCCTGAACAGCGCTGCCACGCTGGCAGACATTAAAAAAGCATTTCGCCAGAAAGCGTCTTTTTATCACCCTGACCGGAACACTGCTGACGACGCTGCGGCACGGTTTAGAGCTGTGCAGGAGGCCTATGACGTGCTGTCGGATCCTGACAAACGCCAGGCCTATGACGACAACCGTCGCCGCAACTTGCTGGACGATCCGCTGGCCACAGCTCAGGAGATCTGGCAGGCTTACTTCAAGTCGGTGGTTTAACTCTTCTCTTTTGCCCTCAGTTACTGGTACTTATGACAATTTCCAACTTTTTTACCGACCTGCGCTCTGCCTACCAGGCTGAACTTGACGACCTGAGCCAGGATTCAGAAGGCAAGGACGTACTGAAAAAGCGCCTGGCTGACAAGCGTGGCGAGATCGACTTTTTGGTCAAGATGATGGAGCTCAGCCCCGAGATGGTGGCGGTGGTTTTTCATCAGGCGTTTGCCTTCAGCAATCCTGCGGTGATGGACGACTTGCTCAGTTTTGAAGCCGATGAATTGCCTGACTGGACGGGTTTGGCCAACGACATTCAAATCGCACCCTGGGCGCAAGGACTGGTGGACAAGGTATTGAGTGAGCCCGGTGGCGAATGGTTTTTAACCGTGGCTGCCACGCTGGAATACATGTCGGGCAAGCCAGTCGCCCACACCGGGCAAGCTGACGACGACGAAGACGATGAAGAAGAATTTGACGGCGATGCTGAAGAACGCGCCGATGCCAAAGCCCGCAAGGAAGCTGCTGAAGACTGGATGGTTGGCCAGGGTTTTGACCGCAAGGAGTAAACAGTGAATACATCGACAAACAACCTCGCACTGATTACGAAAACCCAAACCCTTATTGCCGCTGGCGACATCGTTGGCGCTGAAGGGGCACTGGTCGAGCTGGCTGATACCGAGGGAGATGCCGCCCTGATGGTGGTGCTGGAGCAGTTGCCTGCCAAAGACATCCTGGCGGTGATTCGTGAATACGACAACTCCAAAGAGTCTGTTGTTAACCTGCTGGTGTCGCCCGCCCAGTTTGCCCGCGCGGTGGTGATTGAAAAGCAGTACAAAGACCTCACCCGCACGCATTTGCGCGGCATGGTCAATGCCATCATCTTCCGGGACGATGCCGATCCGGTCGAGTTTTTGACGGCGATTGGCGATCTGGAAGGTGGCAGTGAAGCGCTGGCAGATTACTTTTCTGAAAAGTGGAGCCGTGTGGAGGCGTTTGCGCGCAGTGGCGTGTTTGACGCAATGGAAGACCATGGCGACATGCTGTCGCACGATGAGTTGCTGGGCAAGGCCTATGAAAAGCCCAAGCTGGAACAGGACGAAATAGCCGACAAAGACTGGATGCAACTGGCTTGGATACTGCGCTACGAGCTGCCTGACCTGTTCATTGAGATGCTGCTGGTGCTGCGTGCCAAAGCCAGTGCATTTGACGCCGGCTTCGGGGAAGATGAAGCATCTGAAGAAGATGACGGCAAGGTGGAAACGGGCGATACCGACCGGGGCAATGTGACCCCTGCGAAGCGGGACTCTGACGAAGAGTCGGCCATCTAGGCAAGCGCATGGCTGCAATTCCGGATTCAGGCGTTGGTTTATCTCTGTACGACGCGCGGCCGTTTTTTGAAAAGGCGCTGCAACACGGCGTTCAGCACAACATCATTGGCCGTGACAAGCTCGACGCCATCAACAACGATGCGCCCAAAGGCATGGTGCAGATTGCCCGCTACTTTGGAACCGAGTTTTTGCGCCCCGAGCTTGAAAAAGCCAAAGACCGCATCGTCAATCTGGTGAGTTTGTATCTGGAGCATACCCACGGCGGTGATTTGCAGGCCGCCGCCACTGACCTGCGCGATCATTCGTTTTTGTCGCGTTCCAAAGGCGGCTCGGACATGCTCAAGGCGATGATTGCGATGCCGCAAAACAGCCACTTTGGCATGAATGAACAAGGCGGCTTCAGGGACGACCACATCCCCCAGTTGGCCAAATGGTCGCTACGCAGTCTGGCCGACTACCAGGCCGAGCGGGCCAAGCGCGAACAGGTGGTCACCGTGATTGATGCCGCCCTGTGGATGGCAGACGGGCTGGGTCTGGACGCGGATGAGCTGGAAGAAGCCGGCAAGGACGCAGAAGCCGTGATACGCACCGCGCTGCTGGTGCTTGCCACGCGTGGCAGCCGGTTGCCCGACTGGGTGGCGTTTGACAAAATGATTGCCAGTCTACGCAGAAAGTATGCGAACACGCCTGCAACTTTTGGTTTGACCTTGCCCAAAAACCTGCCTGTGGAGTTTCAGGGTGTGGTCAACAACGCACTGCAATCCATCCTGCGCGACGCGGCCAAAATTCTGGACCCCAAGCTCGCCACCCGCAAGCTGTTTGACCACATGCCTGCCTTCATGGGCCGTTATTTCTGGCTGGAAGACGGTTTGAGCGAGGTCGATCACCATGAACGGTCCAACGCCAGCGCCTGGGACAAACTGACCGGCGGCAACAGCGACGACAGCTCGCTGCTGACGCTGATGTTTTGCGTGGCAGCGCATGCGGCCCCAAAAACATTGCTCACTGAAAAAAGCGCCGCTACCCTGTTGCGCAAGGTTCAGAAAGCTGGTTTTAAACCCGAGGCCGCCGAAGCCTTTGTTGCCACCCATGCCCCGCCGCACTATCAGGTCGATTATCAAAAGCTCTGGGCCTCGTTTGTCGGTGAAGCAGGGAACATCTTCAACAGCGATGCGGTGGGCGCTTTTGACGACGCGCTGGCCTTGCTGCGCCGCGAATGCAATATCAAATAGCTTGACCAAGGTGGGCTGCCGGGTAATTGCAAAGTAGTTGCAGCGATTGCAAATTAGGTGCATTCTTTGGATACGCACGGGCCATCACGCCAGCGGATTTTGGAGAACCAGCATGCCGTTGTCTAGCCCCTCCCACCTGATACGTCGCCCCCTTCTGGCCGCCCTGCTTGTTGGCCTGGCCTGCATACAAGGCGCACTGCCAGCTGTAGCCGCCACGGCCAGCACTGCGTCCAGCGCACAAAACATCATGGACGCCATGGCCAAAGCCAATGCGGCGGTGGTGGGGGTCAAGGTGACTGCCGTCAAAGAGGCGCGCTCGGTGCGCACACTGGGCTTGAACCGTGCAGGCTCTGGCGTCGTGATTGGCAGCGACGGCCTCATTTTGACCATTGGCTACCTGATGCTGGAGGCAGAGCAGATTGAAATCACCACCCCCGCGGGCAAAACCCTGCCGGCCATCGCTGTTGCTTACGACCAGGCCACCGGCTTTGGCCTCATCAAGCCGCTGCTGCCCATGCGCGGCATGGCGCCGGTTGCACTGGGCAACCTGCAAGACTTGAACCCCGGCGAGCCGTTGATGGCCGCTACCGGCGCCACTGCCGATGGCGACGACGGCGGCGCCAGCCTGACGCAACTGGTGAGCAAACGCGCGTTTTCAGGCACGTGGGAATACCACCTGGACACCGCCCTGTTCACTAGTCCGCCCGTCAGCGCCGGGCGGGGCAACCACAGCGGCGCACCGCTGTTTAACCACAAAGGCGAGCTGATGGGCATTGGCTCGCTGTTCGTGATGGACGCGCTAGGTGAGAACAAGCGCATGCCGGGCAACATGTTTGTACCTGTCGACCTGCTCAAACCTATTCTGGCGGAGCTGCGGCAATCGGGCACGAGCAAGCAGAGCAACCGACCCTGGCTGGGTTTAACCTCTACCGACCAGGGCGGCAGCGTGCGGGTCATGCGGGTGGCAGAAGGCAGCCCGGCAGACGATGCAGGGCTGCAGCCAGGGGTGGTGGTGCAGGCCGTTGACGGTGCGCCGGTTGCCACACTGGAGGCCTTCTATAAAAAAATCTGGGCACATGACGCGCAGGACCAGCCCGTCAAGCTGACGGTGCGCGACGGCGAGGACATCAAAACCATCGACATCAAGCCGCAAAACCGCATGCTGAGCCTGAAAAAACCAGCGGGCATCTGATTTTGGGTGTTTTTGGGCCTTTTGGGGTATGTTTTAGGCCTCCAGACCAATAGATATATGCGCGAGCAGCTATAACATTAGTAGCAAATTCTTGACAAATGGCAGTCGAATAAAATCGTGGTCAATATCCTGCTCAACCAACGGCATCGCAATGATGCCGTTTTTTATTCCACTATGACCGACTCTGCCTCCACCTCAACACCCGCCAACCCTGCCACCCCCGGCCTCGACAGCCTGGCCAAATCGTTTGAGCCTGCGGCCATCGAGGCCCATTTTGGCCCGCTATGGGAGCAAAGTGGCATGTACGAGCCCACGCTGGACAGCGCCAAACCTTCGTTTTCCATCCAGCTGCCGCCACCCAACGTCACAGGCACGCTGCACATGGGCCATGCGTTCAACCAGACCATCATGGACAGCCTGAGCCGCTACCACCGCATGCGCGGCCACAACACGCTGTGGGTACCGGGCACCGACCACGCGGGCATTGCCACGCAAATCGTGGTGGAGCGCAAGCTGCAAGCAGCGGGGCAAACACGCCATGACCTGGGCCGCAAAAACTTTGTCGCCAAGGTGTGGGAATGGAAAGAAGAGTCCGGCGCGACGATTACCCAGCAGATGCGCCGCATGGGCGACTCGGTGGCCTGGAAGCACGAGTACTTCACGATGGACCCCAAAATGTCCACCGTGGTCACGTCGACCTTTGTCAAGCTGTACGAGCAAGGCCTGATTTACCGCGGCAAGCGACTGGTGAACTGGGACCCGGTTTTGAAGTCGGCCGTGTCTGACCTGGAAGTTGAAAGCGAAGAGCGAGACAGCTTCATGTGGCACATTGAATACCCGTTCAGTGGTGGCCCGCAAAAGGACGTGGACGGCAACCCAATGCGCGGCATGCACATTGCCACCACCCGGCCCGAGACCATGCTGGCCGACGGCGCGCTGGCCGTGCACCCTAATGACGTGCGTTACCAGCACCTGATTGGCAAGATGGTGGACCTGCCGCTGTGCGACCGAGCCATACCGGTGATTGCCGACACGTATGTAGACCCGGCCTTTGGCAGCGGCTGCGTGAAGATCACTGGCGCACATGACTTTAACGACTACCAGGTCGCGCAGCGGCACAACTTGCCGCTCATCACTATCTTCACACTGGACGCAAAGATCAATGACAACGGCCCGGCAAAGTACCAGGGCATGGACCGATATGTGTGCCGCAAGGCGGTGCTGAAAGACCTTGAAGAACAGGGCTTTTTAGAAAAAGCCGTGCCGCACAAAAACATGGTGCCAGTTTGTGCAAGAACTGGCGCTGTGGTTGAGCCGATGTTGACGGACCAGTGGTTTGTGGCGCTGAGCAAAGTCTCAGGCAGTGACCCGACCGGCAAATCCATCTCGCAAAAAGCGCGCGACGCTGTAGCCAATGGCGACGTGAAGTTTGTCCCCGAGCAATGGGTCAATACCTACAACCAGTGGATGAACAACATTCAGGACTGGTGCATCTCGCGCCAGCTGTGGTGGGGCCACCAGATTCCAGCCTGGTATGACGAGGACGGCAACGTGTATGTGGCTGAAAACGAAGCTGCTGCGCAATTGCAGGCGCCGGGTAAAAAACTGACGCGCGATGAAGACGTTTTAGATACCTGGTACTCATCGGCGCTTGTTCCTTTTTCATCACTCGGCTGGCCTGAAAAAACAAAAGAGCTTGATCTGTTTCTGCCTTCCAGCGTGCTGGTCACAGGCTACGACATCATCTTCTTCTGGGTCGCGCGGATGATCATGATGACGACGCATTTCACGGGCCAGGTTCCTTTCAAACACGTCTACATTCACGGCCTGGTCAAGGATGCGCAAGGCAAAAAAATGAGCAAGTCCGAGGGCAACGTGCTGGACCCTGTTGACTTGATTGACGGCATTGAACTCCCCCCGCTGCTCGACAAGCGCTCCCAAGGCCTGCGCAAGCCCGAGACCGCGCCTCAGGTACGCAAGAACACCGAAAAAGAATTTCCCGCCGGCATACCGGGCTACGGGGCAGACGCATTGCGCTTTACCTTTGCGTCGCTGGCCAGCCTGGGCCGCAGCATCAACTTTGACAGCAAGCGCTGCGAAGGCTACCGCAACTTTTGCAACAAGCTCTGGAATGCCTCACGCTTTGTGCTGATGAACTGCGAAGGCCAGGATTGCGGCTTGGCTGACCACACCAAAGAGCAGTGCCAGCCGGGTGGCGAGTTTCATAATTACATGAGCTTTTCACAAGCCGACCGATGGATATCGTCAACGCTACAGCGCGTTGAGGCAGACGTTGCCAGGGGCTTTGAAGACTACCGCCTGGACAACGTGGCCAGCAGCATTTACCAGTTTGTGTGGGACGAGTTTTGCGACTGGTACCTCGAGATTGCCAAGGTGCAGATCCAGACAGGCAATGACTCCCAAAAGCGCGCCACGCGCCGCACGCTGATTCGTACACTTGAAGCGATTTTGCGATTGGCGCATCCGCTGATTCCGTTCATTACTGAGTCGCTGTGGCAGCAGGTTGCTGTGGTCGCCGGCATCAAGAAAACAACCTATGTGGGCCAGGCTGCTTACCCGCAAAGCCAGCCCAACAAGATTGACGAAGCGGCAGAGGCCCACGTGGCCAAGCTCAAAGCACTGGTCGATGCGACACGCGAATTACGCGGCGAGATGAAGGTGTCACCAGCCACCCGCCTGCCCCTTTACGTGATGGGTGATGCAGCGTTCATGACCGCCAGCAGCGCAGTCATCAAGGCGCTCGCCAAGCTGAGCGAAGTCAAGGTGTTTGACGATGAGGCTGCTTGGGCAGCAGCCGTGCAAGCCGCGCCTGTGGCGGTGGTGGGTGACGCCAGAATCTGCCTGCACATGGAAGTCGATGTGGCAGCAGAAAAACTGCGCATTGGCAAGGAAATCACCCGGCTTGACGGCGAGCTGGTCAAGGTCAAGGCAAAGCTTGCCAATGAAGCGTTTGTGGCCAAGGTGCCGCCAGCCGTGCTGGCACAAGAGCAAAAACGCCTGGCGGACTTTACTGCCACGCTGGAAAAGCTGAACGCCCAGCTACTGCAATTGGCGCGCTCGACCTGAAGGGGAATCAGCGCCCCATCAGCTCAGGCTGGGTAAAAGGGTCGGCGTTGTCCGCACCGGGCAACTCAAGTTCCATAGGCGCGCTGGGCGGCAACTGGCCAAAACTACTACTGCTGCCTTCCACGTTTGAAATAGCCTGGTGCATGCGGTGCGCCACATACCAGCTGGAGCGCAGCCGTGCCTCGCGCGTTTGTGAGCACAGGCGCGGCGTCATGAACAGGTTTTTAAGACCGTGCAGCGGAGAATTTTCTTCGCCAAAGTTAGCGTCTGCGCCGTCCAGCACACAAGCCTCAATGCGGCCATCTGACAGGGCCGCGGCCAGCGCACCCTCGTCAAACAACTGACTGCGGCTGATGCCCACCCACAGCTGGTGACGCTTGCAATGGGCCAACAGCTTGCCGCTGACAAAACCCCTGTACCGCGCGGCGTAAAGCATCTGTACCGACACGGCATGCGACTGGCTCATCAACTCGGGCAATGTGACTGGCTGGATATTCAGCCGCTCCCAGATCGGTGCTGTGTGGTGTACGGCAGGGTCATAGCCAATCAGCCGCACACCCAACCCATGCAGCATGCCCGCAAGGGTGTGAGCCGTGGGTGCCAGACCCAGAATGCCGACTGTGCTGCCTTGCAGTTCGCGGCCCATTTGCTGGGTTGGGTGCTTGCGCCCCATCAGGGACGACACAATGCCGCGCCTGTATAGCAGCATCAGGGTGGTCAGAAGGTACTCAGCGTTGGATCGAACGTTGGCACTGCTCGCATGAATGACTTTTATGTCACGTTCATGGCAGGCTTCCAGGTCAGTATTGTCAGTGCCGACATGAAGGCGCGCAACGGCTTTGAGCTTGGGCAAAAAGTCGAGCAGGTCGCGTGTGATGACGCTTTGCCGTTGGAAAACAATCCCTTTGGTCTTGTAGCAGGCGCGGCGCAGTTCCACCGGGTCGTCCCCTAGCTCAGGACGAAATTCAACGCTATATCGGCTTTCCAGCCAGGCGGTGGCCTCGGGAACCAACGCGTCTAGAAGTAAGATGTCCACCCGTCTGTCCTTTTAACGTTTTACACCGGAAAGCTTGCAAAAGCAGCCCCAAACAGCGACTTGCGAGGGCTTGTATGGCTTGCACCATGGCGCTTGTCTGACGCGCCAATCGTGTCGGTTGCGCCACACTTTATGCCTTTTGAGCCCCAAAATCTATGGAAAAATTCACATTTTTAAACAAGGCCGTGTTTCCGGTAGCAGGTTTGGGCACCCGGTTTTTGCCCGCTACCAAGGCCCAACCCAAAGAAATGCTGCCTGTGGTGGACAAGCCGCTTATCCAGTACGCCGTGGAAGAAGCTTACGCAGCAGGCATTCGGCACATGATATTTGTCACCGGCCGCAATAAGCGTGCCATTGAAGACCACTTTGACACCGCCTATGAGCTGGAAAACGAACTCGAAGTCGCCGGCAAGCATGAACTCCTCAACATCGTGCGTTCAATGCAACCGGCTGACATGAGTTTTTCATTTGTGCGCCAGCCCCGCTCGCTGGGCCTGGGCCACGCCGTGCTGTGTGCCGAGCACATGGTCGGTCATGAGGCGTTTGCGGTGCTGCTGGCCGACGACCTGATGGCAGGGCCGCCAGGCGGCAAATCAGTATTGGCGCAAATGGCCGAGCAGTTCAATACACTTCAGCAATCGGTGCTGGCCGTACAAGAGGTGCCGCTGGAGCAAACCCGCCGATATGGCATTGTGGCGGGGCAAAAATCAGGCGACAGACTGACGAAAGTCAGCGCGATGGTTGAAAAACCTGCACCAGACGTTGCGCCATCACGCATGGCCGTAGCCGGCCGCTATATCCTGACACCCACTGTTTTCAAACACATCCGTAGCCAGAAGCCGGGCGTGGGCGGCGAGCTGCAACTCACGGACGGCATCGCCAGCCTGATGACGGAAGAAAGTGTTTATGCTTTTGAATATGAAGGCAAGCGCTACGATTGCGGTAGCAAGGAAGGCTTTCTGGAAGCTACTGTCGAACTGGCCTTGCTGCATCCGGAAGTGGGTGCGCGGTTCAGAACCTACCTGAAGAACCTGAAGCTGAACTAGGTCAGGTTCACTGTTCAGCGTCGTTTCAGCACGTGAATAAAGTCACCACCGACAGTTTCCTGCTCGACCAGGTCGTTACCAGTCTGCTTTGCAAAAGCCTGAAAGTCGCGGGTTGAGCCCGCATCTGTAGACACCACCTTGAGCAGCTGTCCGCTCAACATCTCAGCCAGCGCTTTTTTGGCTTTCAAAATGGGCAGCGGGCAGTTCAGGCCGCGTGTGTCGAGTTCTTTGTCAATGTGCATGGTTGTCCTTGAGTTACCCCGATTTTAAGCACGACATCATCGAAGATGATTCAGTCCTTTTTTTGCCATTCAACAAATTCTGGCGTGTAGCCGCGTGACTTAAGCCAGTCGGCAAGCGCATAGCCGGTGCCTGCAGGCCAGCACTTGATGGCGGCGTAGTCGTACAGCTTGTACTCCACCAGTTCAGGCGACAGCACAACCTCACCTGTACACACCGCATGGTAGGCAATGATGATCTGGTTCATTCGCTGAAAGTCGTACACGCCAATCAAATCGAGCGAGGTGGTGTCCAGACTGGTTTCTTCCTTGATCTCACGCTCAATCCCGCCTTGCGGCGTTTCGCCGGCCTCCATAAAGCCAGTGATCAGCGCAAACATGCGGCCCGACCACGCAACGTTACGGGCCAGCAGAATCTGGCCGTTGTATTCAATCACCGCCGCCAACACCGGCGTCGGGTTATTCCAGTGGGTATAGTCGCAAGCCGGGCAACGCAGACGGGCTTTTTCGCCTCCGTCTTCTAGCTGCGTCACCATTTCAAGCGGCGTCGCGCATTGCGGACAAAATTTGAAAGTGCTTGTCATCGTTTTATATGCTATTAAATCAGGAGCTG